>JABIEQ010000003.1 GCA_018651085.1 Candidatus Magasanikiibacteriota bacterium | reverse complement strand
TTGTTTCTAAAAAGTGTTCAATAAGTTCTGAGGTAATTTGATACGGCACATTCGCAATGAGCTTATACCCTTTTTTCACTTCTTTTTCTTTTTTGTGCCAAGTTGTAAGCACATTCCCCCACACTACTTCAATATTTTTATGTGTGTTTTGCAGGGTATCCCAATATTCTCTTATCTTTTGTTCAATTTCAAAAGCTATAACCTGTTTTACCTGTGGTGCAAGTGCTGTTGTTAAAATACCAAACCCGGGTCCAATTTCAATCACGGTATCGGTCTTTTGAAGATCAGCAACTTCTATCATCTTTTCAATGGGTTTTTTGGTAATAAGATAATTTTGCCCATATTGCTTGGAAGGAGTGAGATAATATTTTTCGCAAAGTGCTTTTAGGGCTGTTGGAGACAGTAATTCCATATATTTAGCTTTCTTCAGTAAGAGTAAGACCGGCGGTTGAATAATTATTAGCGGCATTCCAAAGTAACCACCCGCCATCAGTGTATTTTTCTACATTATCTATTTGAGCTCGTATTTTTTCTCCGTCATACCTTGCCCCTATATGAAATGCTTGAATCCATGGCCGTGCCTCGGCTTTTTTTCCTTCAAAATATGGTGCCCCACTTTTCATACCATTTTCTATTACGGCGGCTGGATATAATGCTGGGTTTTGAAATCCAAGATGCCCAACCGGGTAGTGCGACGGATACATCATTGGTGACACATAATCTATAGTATCAACGACATCGACGAGACGTTGCCCAATATTTATACCATCGAATCTTTCCATGACAAAACCAAATAGATCAACAGAAATCCAAGCAGGTTCTTCTTCTAATTCTTTACTTATATATTCAAAAAAGTCGCGCATGGTATCATTTTTGTGTGTCACATTGTCGTGATACACAGCGAGCCTTGTTAATCCGTCTGACGGATACCGTACATAATCAAAATTTATCTCGTCAAACCCTAATGCAATTGCTTCTTTGGCGATTTTTACATTATACTCCCAGACTTCTTTTCTTGTTGGGTCAACCCACGTGAGGTTATTATAATCATGCCAAAGTCCTCCATTGACATGGGTTATTGCCCATTCTGGTTTTTTAGAAGCTAACGCCGGGTCTTGAAACACGGTTTGCCTAGCAATAACGTAAATGTCTTCTTTATGTAACTTTTCTATTAATGCCGGAACATCCCCTAGCCGATTATCTTCTACTTGTAGTTCGTTTACCTCTTTTACATCACTATCATATAAAATAAGTCCGCTGTAATCTTTAATATCAATAACAATAGTATTGAGTTCTGTTTTTTTAATAAGATCAATCATTTTGTCTACCTTATTCACTGATCCTGCTGAATACGCCGTAAGGTATATCCCTTTTGCTTCCTTTTTTTCTGGTTTTTGTCTTGTCACCTCTTCTATAATATTGTCTGTACTTGTCACATGTTCTTCTGACGTGCTTTCTATCTCTACTACACCACAACCACTTACCAAAAATATGCTGCATAACAGTACCCCAAAAACGTATTTCATCATATGCTTTTTGTTTTATACATGTGTGGCTTTAATTTTATTGCAAATGTTACGATACATGCAAGTATACCCGCAAATATATATGGAAAGATAAGATTTCCGCTTACGAGTATTGCCCCAATAAATAACAGTGGCAAATCTAATATGCTTTTTATAAAATTCATGAGAGATAATGTGGTTGCCCGATTATATGAACTACTGATTTTATTAGAAATTTCAGAAAATAATGGCCACCGTAGTACCTCACAGAATGCTATTCCACTATACCATACAAATAATAGATACGGATTTCTCCAAATAAACCAGGTTGCTACAAATGCAGCGATTGAAAAGACCATCCCTACGTTGAGCATATTTATCCGTGAAGGGATAGGGAGTTTTTTAAATATATGGGTAATGTGACGCGTTCCTATGTATGCGGCTAATTGAAAAAGTGACCAACCGATCCCTAAGGCTATAACGGTCATCCCAATATCTACAAAAAGTTTTTGAAAATACCGCCAAAGTATAAAACTACAAATAAAAAGAACTGTTCTATTTATAATAAGTCGAAGGAGCCCTTTGTTATTTTTAATTAATGTGAATGCATCTAAAATAACTCCGGCTTCTTGTTTTGCTACATCCATTGCGTGATGTGGTTCTTCTAATCTTGTTATAAGAAATAATGTTCCAAGAGCAGCCAACAGATCAACAGCAATAATAATAATGAATTGTGAAGCAATTAAGTCCTTTGCAATAAAAACTCCAATAACTGGTGTAATGATTTTAAATATTCTTTGTGCTGAGTAATATGTTCCAAGTGCTTTGAGGCTTTTATCTTCTTCTTTTAATTCTTTTTTGGTGTCATAAATTAAGGCATCATCAGTTCCACTAAAACATGCATATGAACATGCAAGTAGCGCTATACTAAGAGCAAATACCCAAAAATTATTTGCAAAAAATAGTAATATCACTTGTAGTACAAATGCAATGGACCCAAGCATTAATGTTTTTTTTCTTCCCCATTTGTCTGCAAGATAGCTAGAAGGAATCTCTACAATAATATTTACTACTGACCACACGATGGACAGAAAAAATACTTGACTCAACGTTAGGCCTCTATGTAAATAAAATAATGTGACAACGATATTCATCATTTTCACATTTAATAATGCTTTTGCCCAAAAAAGGATTGTGGGGTTCTTTCTCAGCCTTTTTACTCTCTCACTTACCATAATTTGTGACACTACATCTTTACTTTAAAAGGGTTGAAGTCTTGCTTTAACAAATTTTGTATTGGAAGAAATAATGGGCTTGGCAATGCATCCCAATGAAACCAATCCCACGTTTCACACTTTTCAGGCTCCATCACCTGCACTTCTCCCACATCATAATCGGCCATTATATATATGGTTATGTAATGTTTCTTTTCTTTTTCAAAAATATCGTTTGTTGCTGTAACAAATCTAATATTTTTTATATGTATTCCAGTTTCCTCTTTTGTTTCTCTTCTTGCGCAGCCCTCCCATGATTCATTAAACTCAAGATGCCCCCCTGGAAAACACCAGTCTCCTTCACCATGTGCATTTTTTCTTTTCCCTAGTAAGATTTTATTGTCTTTTATAATGCACACCCCTATGCCCACTTGTGGTGGTTGTGTCATAATTATGTATTTTCTACCAACTTTTTTATCCCTTCAAGTATCATTTTCCAACCACTATTCCCGTGTGTTTGTGCTTCTTCATTTACAAACCCTTTTTGGCTAGCTGATAATTCCACACCACCTTCTTTTGCTGCCATTGATAGTGTCACAAATGAATAATTTTCCGGTTTGTCTTCAAGCTTAGACATGCTACTTAAATAGGTATATTGCAATGTTTTTTCGTGATCATTTACCATAATTTTTCCATGATCCCTATATTTCTTTCCCTCATAACTCCCTTGAAATACAATATCACTCCCCACCTTCCAGTCAGTAATTACTTCTGTTCCAAAAAAATACTTTTCAATCATTCCCGGATCAGTAATTGCTTTCCAAACTATAGATAATGGAGCCTTTATGCTAATAGAAGCACTTGCTATGAGGTCTTTTCGCATATTTTTTTATTACTTTGTATTATTCTGCACACTTATAGTACCTTTTCTTTTAAAATATAGATATACAATGCACTTACAAAACAAAGGGATGCCATACTTATAAAAAGTACTTCAAAACCAAATGCCGTCACAATAGCTCCTCCAATAATGGCACCAACTGCAGCGGTAAAATAATCCATTGATTCCCAAGCTCCCCACAGTGCTCCGGCTTTTCTTTTGTCCATATGCTTTGAGTATAACGCATCAAATACAGGTGAATAGATCGCCTCACCAAGACCAATAATTGCCCCAACAATAAACAAATATATTACTGAATCCACCCACACATATGATAAAAACCCTAAACCCATGATTGCGTACCCTAATATTATGACCCATTTACTATTCCTTATCTTGTCACTATATTTTCCAGAAAGAAGTGTCGTGATTCCAGCTACAAGCGCAAAAATTCCTCCTGCAAGACTTGCATCTAGTAAATCACCCCCAACATCTTCTACAAAAATTGCATAGATAGGCCCCAACATTGCTCCTGCCATTAAAATCATAGCATTTGTTGAAAGGAGTATACGTAAAGCTTTATTAAGAAATGGTTTTTTCATATATTAATTTTGATGCTATATATATTCTATGATGATTTCCCCTTGTCTTAATACATCAACATAATCTCCTACAACACGAATAATTGTTGATGGAATCTTATGAGGTAGATTTCCCGCATCAATAACAATATCTGGAGTAACATCTTCTTTTTCAAACATGTCTTTTACTGATGTAATATCGTAAGGAGTTGATTTACCAGTAATGTTTGCTGACGTTGAGACAAGTGGTGCAGCGAGCTTTGTTGCTAATGCTGAAGCAAATGGATGATTAGTAATTCTAAACGCAATAGTGTTATCTTCTGCAAGGACTCCTTTTGCAATATTCGTATCTGGTTTTGCTTTTACAACAACAGTTAAGGGTCCTGGCCAATACGTGTGAGCAATACGATCAAGGGTCTCGTTCCAATATACATAGTCCATCATCATTTCAATATTTGGTGCAATGACAAGAAGAGCTTTTTTATGGTCTCTTTTTTTTATGTCGAAAATACGATTAACAGATACTTGATTTGTGGCATCACACCCTAACCCATATGATGTTTCAGTGGGATACACAATGACACTACCTTGCTCTAACGAAGTGATGATTGTATCTATATCTAAATTGTTATCTGAAACAATATTCATGTACTTCTTTATTTCTTTATATATCGAAGATATTCATCCATGAATGGTTGTAAGTCTCCATCAAGTACTCTGGTTGGGTCAGACGATTCATGCTTTGTTCGCAGATCCTTTACCATTTTATATGGATGAAGAACGTAAGAACGGATTTGGTTTCCCCACTCTGCTTTTTTGTGTTCCCCTTTCAAGTCTTGACGTTCTTTTTCCTCTTCTTGCTCTTTTTTTTGTTGCAACCGTGATGTTAAAACACGCATAGCAGCAAGTTTGTTTTGTTGTTGTGATTTTTCATTTTGACATTGTACACTTATACCTGTAGGCACATGCACAATTCGTACTGCACTATATGTGGTGTTTACACTCTGACCACCGTTTCCCCCAGCCATAAATGTATCAATACGAAGATCTTTTTGATTGATCTCTAATGCCTCTGTTTCTATTTCTGGAATAACCTCAATGTTTGCAAACGAAGTATGTCTCATTGATTCTGAATCAAATGGAGAGATCCTCACTAATCGGTGTGTACCATGCTCTGATTTTAGATGCCCATATGCATAGCGCCCCTCTACTCGAAGTGTTACTGACTTTAATCCTGCTTCTTGTCCACGAGATTCGTCAAGAACAGTTACATGCCATTCCTTTTTTTCAGCAAACCTTATAATCATACGAAGTAGCATTGCTGTCCAATCTTGTGCTTCTGTCCCTCCACTCCCAGCATACATACTCACAATGGCACTTTTTTTATCATGCTTTTCATTTAATAGCACAATGATTTCATTCTTTTTTACATCACTTGTAAATGCGTCTATCTGTCCCTTAATTTCTTCTTCCATTCCTTCTTCTAAATTTTGTTTTATTTCTTTTGCAAAATCAAGAAGATCTCCAATATTTTTTTGTAAATCTTTCCATATCAGGATTTCCTTACGAAGATGTTCATATTGCGTACTTATGGCTTTGGCTTTTTCTTGGTCTTTCCAAAAGTTTGGCTGCTGAATGGTTTTTTCTAGTTCTTTTAGTTCCTTTTCCATTTTTCCAATATCAAGCAATGCTGAGATGGTCTCAACCTTTTTCTTTAATTCCTCTAATTGTCTTATTTCTTCATTCATTTCCTTTATCTTAGCGAAATATCTCTTATTATACAAGCTATATTTTCACCTTGTTTTATTAAAAAGAACGCCAATGGCGTTCTTTTGTTACCCTATTTTTCTAGGACTGGCGAAATAACACCACTCCTTTATGATACTTTCCGGCTTGAAACTCTTCTTGAACGGCAAATCCGTGCATTTTTGACCAGTTTATAAGATCATTCCAATCAACAAATCTTCCTTTTGGAGGCGCAAGTGGAAGTCCATCTCTTTCCCAGTCAGCAATGACAAGTCTTGCCTTATCTTTTAAGAGCCTTCTTGCTTCTTCTAGCACTGCATGCCTATTATTTGATTGATGTAGCGTATTTACTAAAAATACAGCATCAAGAGATCCTTCCGGAATGGCTGAACTTCCTACAGACTCAAGATCTGACCATACAGTATGAACATTAAGTAGATTTTCTGTTCTTGCCCTTTTTGTGATATTTTCTAATACATCTTTAATAATATCAACTGCATACAAAATACCATGCTCCCCTATAATTCTTGAAGCAGGAAAAATGATGTGCCCTGTTCTTCCGCACCCAAAATCAGCGACATGCATCCCTTTTTGTAAATGAGCATGCTGAAAAATAAGATACGGGTCGAGAAGTTGATTTCCACTGTGGTATGACATAAGCTAAAAGCCAAAAAATTGGCCAAATGTTCCAATAATAATTTCTCCTAAAAGTCCGGTCATGCCCATGAGTGCAAGGGCAATGATAATAATTCCAATAAACTTAAGCATGGTTCTTGTTCCACCACTTGTTCCAAAATGTTGTTCTGCCCACGCACTTCTTCCAAAGTTTTGAATGAGCCACTCTGTTCTTAAAACGATGAGTGTCCCAATGAGCATTGCGGCAATACCTATAATATATTTCATATGTGTTCCTTAGTATAACGTATTTATACGTATTTATAAAACACACGACTTATTCGTGTGTTTTACTTTTTGTATTATCCAAGAAAATCGTCTGGAATAATATTATCTATGGCATCAATGACTCGTGTACTTTTTTCATGTGTCTTATCAAGAAATCCTTGAGCACTTGCCCCTTCAACCTTATCAGTTATTTTTTCTACAGTACGCCTTCCAGCATTTTTTATTGATTCAAACATATTATAATATTATAAAATGAAACTTTTTACTTCTTCAGATCCAAATAATTGATCATTCCAAAATTTTAGACTTTGAGGTTTTATAATCCATACTTTTGAGGCATTATCTGTGCTTTTTACCCAATCAACAGTAATCCTTGATGCAAACTCTGGAAAATGTTTGTTATGTAGCTCGACCCCTTTTTTAATTTCTTCATCATTTTTAGCCATATAACACACTCCTGTTCCCTGCACAGCTTTTCTATCTGTATAATTCTCTGAATTATACCAAGCGACATTAAATGCAATTGTAGGATTTTTCTTTATTTGCTTTGAGTGTTTTGTGTCCTCACTTGAAATGAAATAGATGTTTATATCTTTATCAACCCCATAAAAAAGATTGCAAATCCAAGGTTCTGTATCAATGGAAGCTACTGTTAATAATCTTTGAGAATTTAAAAATGAAAATACGTCATCCATAACATTTATTTCTTGTTTAATTATGTATTTTTAGAAAAACGTATTACTTTATTCCCAGGCATATCAATTTCTTCCACAAATTCATTCAGTGATCGTACAAATATGTGATGTTTTCCATACTGTGCCTTATATATCACTACTTCTTCAAGTGTACTTTCATTAAAACCCACTCCCAGCACTTCATACTCTTTTCCTTTATAATGTTTGTATATTCCTAAAGGAAAATCTCTTGCCTGTCTTGAAAGTGCTAGTATTTCCTTACTCATACAGCAGCGTTATCTCGTGCTTTTTTTTGTAGATCAACAGTTCTATCTGTTTCGTCAACAATTTCTTGGCGCAAAATTTCTTCCACCACATCCTCTAGTGTCACAACTCCTTCAATTCCTTTAAACTCATTTTCTACAAATGCCATGTGGGTTTTTGATTTGATAAACATGTTCAATAGCTTATCAAGATGCATTTTTTCTGATACTCGAAAAACTTTTGCTTTTCTGTAAATCATGTCTACCTTTGTATCTATCTCTATATTAATCAAATCCTTACTGTATAAGATACCTACCATAGTATCTATACTTTTTTCATAAACAGGAATTCGTGTAAATCCTTCTTTTTTAATTCTTTCTAACTGACTTTTACTTAAGACGGTTTCTTTTTCTATTGCATAGACAACGGTCCGCGGCGTCATGACTTGTTCTACGAGTATTCCTGAATACGATAAAGCCCCTTTTATGATTCGTTCTTCGTCAGCATCAAGGTCACTCTCTTTTGATCCTTCGTGTTCCTCAATGATTTTCATGAGTTCCTTTTTTGAATATACACTTGGCATTTCTTCACCAAGCATTTTATCTAATACCTTTGCAATAGGCCAACACACTGGGAACATAATTATGATACATATTTTTACAATCCAAGCAGTTTTTGCTCCCATTTGAAGTGCATATCTTGCAAAGGTTGCTTGTGGTAATATTTCCCCAAAAATGACAATGAGTCCGGTAGCAAGAAAGCCTGCAGCAACCCCACTAGCGAGGTTACCTAGGTAAATAGCAAGGGTGGAATTTACAGCTACATTCCCAAGCAAAAGAGTACATAACAGAAGATTTCCGTGTTTTCTCACCGCATACACCTTTTCTGCTTGTTTATTTCCTAGAGAGATCTTCCGCTCTAATTCATTTTTATCTAGACTTAAAAGCCCTAAGGTTAGCCCAGAAAACATCCCTGATAAGAAAATAAGCGCTATGATAATAAGGTAATCCACAATGTATTATATTTAGATCTTTAATTAGAGTATGTATAGCTAAGTGTAGCAGGATTTACTCTCTATGACAACGATATTTTCTCTTGTACTTTTCCTTTTCTCATGTTAGGCTAAGGATGATTTATTCTTATGTTTTAACTCTCTTACCCATATGAAACTTGAAAAAGCTCCTATTAAAAAGCAAATTACCTATACTATATTAATAGTACTTGGATTAGTGCTCCTTCTAGCCTTTTTAGGATCATTTTTTACTCCAACTGATGATGCGTTATCACCAAACCATACTCCACCTGAGGTAGAAGATGTTGTGATTGATGCATCGGCCCCAAGTCCAATTCCATCTATTCCAAGTATCCCAGCAAAAACATTTACTATAGATGTGTTAAATGGTTCTACGCTTGTTGCCTTTGGAGAGCTTGATCTTCAAAGTAATGATCACGAAATTAGTGGTCGTGCAGGAATTTATTCAACAACAGAAGGAGAACTTGTTCAACTTGAACGTGGATTCCATGTTACTCAAAGTCCATCTCTTCATATCTATGCAGCTCAAAATACTACACCAGTAAACAGTCTTGATGAATTAACTAATCCAATTCATCTTGGTCAGTTAGCTGAATTTGACTCAGCAATTCATTTTCCATTTCCTACTCACACAACATATAAAACTATTATCCTTTGGGATCATCACCGTGATGTTCATGTTGCAACAGCAATTATTGAAGACTTTGTCCCACCTGTAAAATAAATCTCTTTTTAAAGAAGAATAAAAACAACTAGCTTATGCTAGTTGTTTTTATTCTTCTATGTTTACTCCTTTCCAAAAGGCAATGTGATCTTTTATTTCTATTGCGGCTTCTTTTGGTTCTTTATAACACCAGGCAGCATCTTTATTTTCTTTATCTCCTACTTTTATGGTGTAGTATTCAGCTTCCCCTTTCCAAGGACAAGTACTTTTTGTTTCACTTGGTATGAAATACTGATCTACAAGACTCTCTTTTGGAAAATAGTAATTTCCTTCAACGACAATTGTGGCATCACTTTTAGCAACAACTGTTCCTTCCCATATTGCCTTCATATGTTACAGGTTAATTCCGTCGTCAACGCGCAGTATTTCTTCGCCCGTCTTTGCATCTGTGGCTGTTACTACTACACGAGAGGTAAGACTTGTCTGACTTAAATTTTTTGTATTTATAGTTAATGGTACTTGAAACGCAAGGACATCGATACTTTGTGGCATCGAACTAATACGCCAGGTGAGCTTTTGTTCTTCGCTATCATAGGTAATCTCCCCTGCAGGGACAATCATATCTTGTTCGTGAAGCGTAATGTCACCATAGAAATCAGCTTCAATTAGTACGTTTTCTAATGGGTGAAATGTATTTGTGATAATCCATGTGACATCATGCGTTTCTTTCCCTTGGTTATCTTTCCCTACGTCATCTCGTACCTCTATATCAAGATCACTTTGAATGTCTAAGGTTAATACTGGTGTTGTATATACTTGTTCGACCCCATCAATACTAAATGTAATCTCTACAAAGGCATCTACAGCATGTGTATTAAATGATGTAAGATCCGTACTATCAGCATCTTTTACAGGAAGCCTAACATCAAGAGTCACTTCGTCTCCTACTGCTATGGTGTTAAACGCAGGGACTTCCCCTTTATCCCATGTAATTTGCCCTCTTCTTGTGACATCTGTAATTTGTTCTCCAAAAATATCTCCATCATTTTCGTCTTCTACATCGAACCAATGCAGGATGCTCTTTCTGTTTGCTGACGGTGCGTCATAGACTAACCGTGCCTGCACGTTTTCTACAGGAACACTTCCACTATTTTTTACGATAACACTTGTATGTAATATTTCTCCAGGTGATACAGCAACATCTTTTGTCGTCCCGTTTATAATTAATGTTCCTACTAAATTTGTTTGCTCAACCACAATATTTTTTGTACTTGTAGATACAATATAACTCTCTTTTTTCTTGTCTTGATCTTGCCAAGCTAAGAGTTTAAATTGAAGATCAATTGTTTCACGCGATCCGGCATTTATACCTCCTTGAATGATAATCTCTTGCTTTTCACTTAGTGCATCAAAGGTCCATTGTCTATCATCAAACTCATCAGCGGCAGGAGTACTTTCTTTAATGGTGAATCCATCACCCTCTATAACAAATGCCACAGGCCCTTCGGTACTTTCGATTGGATCAAGACTTACATGAAATGTTACTTCTCCTCCATTTGCGACATTATCTGGTCCATCTACACTAACATCAACGGGTGCATATGAAATACGAATGTTTTCTGTTGCAACCTCTTGAAATGGAGAACTAAAATTACTTGGAAGATAGTTTAAAAATAGTCTAAATGACTTTTCTTCCCCAATTGAGCCATACAATTTTCCGAATATATCAATATACCCACTTTCTCCAGGTTCAAGTGATCCGAGTGTCCATTCGTCATTAGTGTCATTTGTGGGGGCAACGCTACTATCTGTAAACACAAACCCTGAGGGGTACCGTACCTCCACGATTACTTGAGAAAGTGGTACATGCTGGGCATTTCTGTAGCGTACTCTATATCGCCCTTCTTCTGCGAAAATAACTTGTTCTTCTCCTGAAATTGAAACAATAACACCCTGTTTTTCAAATTCTCCAGTTGGTTGGAATATAAAAAATCCAGCATAAGCAACGGCTCCTAAAAACCCACAAGCGATAAGAAGTGTTACTAATGCTTGCCAGAATGATTTTCTTTTTATTGATTGAAAGTGTGTCATGTCTGGCATGGACCCGTCACCATTTTCGTAAATGGCCATGAGTTCTTCATCAATCTCTTTCTTTTTGGCATGATGGCTTTTTCTTTTTCCTGATTTTTTTGCTTTTGCCTTTTTAGTATGAAGCTTTTTCTTAGGAACCTCAATACTTTCTTCTTTATCAAGTTCTTTCTTTGTAAAAGCATGGTCATTTGTATTGTGTTTTTTTGTACTCATATATCCCTTAATTGACTTTTTCCATGATGAGCCCTAGTACAGTGTCTTTTGTTAACTCAGTCTCAAATGTTGCCCCATTTTGTGCAAGTATCATCTCACTATCTGATTTCCACACAGAGTTCCATGTTTTTGGAAATATAATTTGTGAAGAAAACTGACTATGTGACCCAGATTGTTTTTGTACAAGCACACTATATTTACCAATATTACGAGCATCTTTTTGAAATACACTTTGCCATTTTTTTGAATTTGTTGTCTCATTTCCCCCTGTTGATACACTAAATGGTAATACATAGGTGAATGATATTTCTGATATTTCCCCTGGTGGCGTTATTGCCCAGTTCCCAAATACCGTTTTTCCAAATTCACTCGTAATTCTTGTCCCTGAGGCTTGATCAAATCCTATTTCTTTTTCCCATGTTGTGAGTACTTCATCATTTTTCAAATGATTCCCTATGAGTTGGAAATCGTCTTCAGCTGGATGAAGTATGGTCCCCCCAACGTGATCTAAAGTACTCCCTTGAGGTGTATATACCCGCAAATAACTAATGTTATTTGCATATTGATGTTTATCTTCTTTTTTACACGTGTTTTTTCTGGTTACTGTTACCGTATTTTCTATTTGACCACTCTCTTTTACCACGCTTTGGTGGTCAATATGCTGTAAGACACATGCATTAGATTTTAGTCCCCCAATGTTTGCATCAACCACCATGAGATAGTCTTGATTTTCACTTGTTTCACGAAGTCCTCCGTCTATTCCAAAGGATTCAATAATTTGTTGAGCGGCGGCATCTCTCATAACGATCTGTATTTCTCGTTCTTGTGTTGCTCCATACATTTCTGTAACAAATCGCATCATTCCTTGCACATCAAGTGTTGTTACTTCTTCTATGACCGTATCTAAAATTTCTCCAATGACTACTTTTGGTTTTCCTTCTTCTTCGAATCCTTCTTCTACTTCATCTTGAATTGCAGACAAAATAGTGTCAGCAGACAGTTCTCCTAATTTTTCATGTGCTATTGGTTTTGCAATAACTTTTTCTACAATTCTTTCAAGTAATGAACTATTTAATAAAATAACACCATCAATCGTTTTTCCACCAATTTTTTCTTGTACTTCCATCATTCGCTTAGCAAATGCTGGTGTGTGTGGAGTCCAATTAAAATCTTGTATCTCAAAACGACTATTTATAAGTTGTAATGGTGCAGGAGACTTAATGTGTTCACCGAAGTATCCTTGTAGGTCATATAGTCCCCCTGGTGGCACTGTAATATTTTTTATTTTCCCTTCATACACTTCAACGATGGCATAACTTCCTAAAAACCCACCTGTTGGCCGTAGTTCGTCCTCATTTTGAAAAAGAACGATATAGTTTTTCACTCCACTTCCAAGGGTGTCAATGACTGTTCCAATTTCCACAACATCATGCATGTCATTTAAAAATGCAGGAAACAATGTATCTTTAAATGCCTCAAATACTTCTTGAAATTCAATAGGTAACGTTAGTGTATCTACATGTTTGAGTTCTTCTAGAGTACTTTCAAACTGTGGAATCGCTGTTTTTGTATGATTTTGTATAATGGTCATCCTTTCTTGAAACGAAAGATCTTCTTTTTGTGCATCGGTCAAGCCTTTTACAAGAATGGTGTTTCCAAGAGCGATGTGATGCCCTGCTGTTAAAATGTGTTGACGGCTGCTTACTTTTGTCCCCACGACTGGCAGAAGTTTTGCGATAAACAATGCAACATTTCTATCTTTTTCTAATACTGAGTTTGCGGTTTCAAATGATTCAAGGGCATCGAGTAGATTATACTGTGCTTGCCCTATATTTGCGCTAAACATCGCAGTAAGTGATGCTTGTAAAGAGAAAAATGCACTTGTACTTGCTTCAACGACCCGATCTCCGTCATGCTGGAGATCTTTATAGTAACCAACAGCAGGAATTGGGATTGCAACAAGTGTTACTAAGACAGCAGAAGCTGCTATAAATTTTTTAAATGCAAAGGCTTGTGGAAGACCTTTAATGGTATTAATAATATCTTTTCCTTTTTCTTTAAGATCTTCTATCTTACTTCGAATACTCGAAACTCTTTGTCTTTTTATTTTCTTTGGTTCCTCAATAATTGGAATACATTCCTTTTTTTTGTTGTTTGCTTCTTTTATGTATCTGGCAAAATCTACATCAACGCGTGCAGGAATGGACGATACCTTTTTTTTATACAATGCAACATCATTCAATGTTTGTGTGTCTTCTTTTTTACGAAGATTTACTACATGAGGAGAAGTTTTTTGATCTTTTTTTACTGTCACTCGTATCACTTTTGTCTTTGCTTTTTTTGTGTGTCTTTTAGGAGGAAGAGTGTCTTTTTTTACTTTTTTTTCCAACACAAAATTCGGACAAGTTTTTTTATTGTGTCCGGTTTTTCTACACATTGCACAACGACGTCGCTGCTGCTCTTTTTTCTTGGCCATATCGATAATATTGTGCGTAGTATACCACAATTTTATAGTGTAAAAAAATTTTCTGTATCTATGTTGACACTAACTCTTGTTCGTGGTTGTATATGCATAGATGATACTATGTATTCCGGCTTGCTAGGAGGTGTAGCATGCAGTCGGTGGAGGGAAAAAAAGGATTCTTTGTCGAAGACACCCCAGAGACACTCAAGAAGGGTCCGGAAGTCTTTGATCTATCAAGGGAGGGTTCACTCGTCGAAGTCATTGGTGGTGCAGAGGAGGAGATGGTGCTCGCCATCTTCATCAAAGCCTGCCAAGACAATAAAAGTTGGTGTGGTATCAGTGAAGCAGTCCTCGTGACTCATGGACATAGCGCCTTTTCGGCTCTTATCCGCACTGGTATTGACCGACTGATTTCCGCAGCGTTTTTTCGTGCCGTAGCGCACGACGGGACACGGATCATTTTCGCGACGCCGACCCTCATTACGGTCCTGACAGTTCGTATGAACGGCGTATAACCCCGACCCTCGTCTTGCCTTGGCAATTCGAGGGTCTCACTGTTTATAACCAAAAAGACACCGTAATAGGGTGTCTTTTTAGTTATTTATCTCTCTTATTGCAACTCAGTTTCAATTTCTATCAATCTATTATACTTTTCTACTCGTTCTGACCGAGAAAGTGACCCTGTTTTAATGTATTCAGCGTTTACTGCCACAGCAAGATCAGCAATAAAGGTATCAGCAGTTTCTCCTGATCTATGTGAAATAACGACTTTATACTTATTTTTTTGAGCAAGCTTAATGCAATCAATTGTTTCTGACAATGTCCCAATTTGATTGAGCTTTATAAGGATACTATTTGCAACCTTCATATCAATCCCCTTTTGAAGTCGCGTTACATTTGTTACAAACAAGTCGTCTCCGACAATCATTGTTTTCTTTTTGTGTTCCTTTGTAAATATCTTCCATTCTTCCCAGGCGTCTTCAGTAAATGGATCTTCAATTGATACTAATGGAAATTTCTTCATCCATTTTTCATAATTTTTTTTCAGTTCACCGAACGACATGACCTTTTTCCCTTTGATTTTTGTTTTATAAAAAAAGTCATACCCTTTCCCTTTTTTATAAAACTCTGTAGCAGCAGCATCAATGGCAAACACAATATCTCTTCCTGGTGTGTAGCCTGCTTTTTTACTTGCTGACATGAGCATTTTAAATACTTTTTCATTGTCATTTATCTGTGGGGCATATCCACCCTCATCTCCGACAAATGTATCAAATTTTTTCTTTTTTAATATTGTCTTTAGCGCAAAAAATATCTCTTCTCCTTTTCTTACTCTTTCGCTAAACTTTGATGCCTTTGGAATAATCATGAACTCTTGTACACCCAAAATATTGTCAGCATGCTCCCCACCATTTATAATATTCATCATTGGAAGTGGTAGTTTGTACCCTTGCATTGGCAATCTAAAAATTTTCCTAATGTGCTTGTATAAAGGCGTATTTGTTTGATTGGCCACAGCTCTAGCGCAAGCAAGTGAGACAGATAAAATAGCATTTGCCCCAAGGCGCTTTTTATTTATAGTACCATCAAGTGAACGCATCATCTGATCGATTGTTCTTTGTGACCTTGCGTCTTCTCCTTTGAGGAGATCTTGTATATTTACATTTACGTTCTTTATTGCTTTTTGGACTCCTTTTCCAAGATACCTTTTTCCTCCATCACGGAGTTCTAACGCTTCATGAGAACCAGTCGACGCTCCACTTGGTACTTTTGCTTTTCCTTTTCCACCACCGTAGAGTGTTACTGTTGTAGCAATGGTTGGAATACCTCGAGAATCGAGTATTTCTATTGCCTTAATACTTTTTATCGCTGTTTTTTTCATACCGTTATACTAAATAGCCTCCTTAGTATAAGGAGGCTATGGGGAATTTATCTAATTTCTAGTGTGACTGTTGCCGTGAGAACAACATCTGTGCTCCCAGCTTCTATCTCTGGCCTTATGGCTGAAGAGAGGCCCCCACCAAAAGAGTCTTCATATCTTGCAAATGGGAGAGGTGACCCATTTCCCGATTCATACTCATTATATGAAATAATTCGTACTACATTTACCCCAAGTTCATTTGTAAGTACTCGTGCTTTTTCTCGTACCTTTTCCATTGCCTCTTCTCTTGCTTGTTTAATATATACTTCCCTGTCGTCAAGGGTGAAATCCAATCCTCGCACAGTATCTAATCCTTCTTCTGCAGCAATTGCAAGTACTTGATTTGCACTATCAACGTTTCTAATCTTTACATTAATATTTTGACTGGCAACGTACCCAACTAATGTTCTACCTTCATCTTCGTTATATGTATACTCTGGTGATACATTATAATCTTGTGTCTTGATGTCTACTGTTTCAATACCAAGCTCTTTTAGTCTCACAATGAGTCCATTTATAACAGTATTGTTTTCATTTTGTGCATCGACGACTGTTTCTGCTTTTGTATATGATCCGAGGATCACACTTGCTATATCTGGCGTTGCTTTTACTTCCCCAGTTCCTTCAACAACAATAGTTGCGGGATGTTTTTCAGCAAATCCAATAGTATTATAAGTTTCAATATTATTTCTAATAAGTGTTCCAACAAATACAATGAGATACGCAAGAAAAATAGTAAACAATGTCACAATAATTGCTTTTGCGAATTGTCCACAAAATAAATGCTTCATTCCAACACAACAACTTTTCTTTTGACAACATGCATCATCAGTACAACACGACGCATTATGCATGGGCATTTTTTTTGTTTTGGGCATACTTTTTTTTGTGGTTTTTTTAACAGGCATACAATAATAAATCTATAGTAATTGTGTTTACAGTATACACTATTTTTTTTATGCACTCAAATTATTTTTTCTTTTGTAATGCATCTATCGCCGGCAGTACACTTCCAGAAAGAAAACTAATCATTGCTCCACCTCCTGTTGACACAAGATTTATATCTTTTTTTATGTTTGCAATTGTTGCCG
>JABIEQ010000005.1 GCA_018651085.1 Candidatus Magasanikiibacteriota bacterium | reverse complement strand
TGCCGTCATCCATAAAATTCCACCGTACGTTACAAGAATAAAGAAAAATACTCCGATCATGGCTAATGCTGTCCCAATGATATTACCCACAAGTGTTGGAAGATCTTTCCCGTAACTTTTAAGTCCTGAAGCAACGGCAGTGGCAGTCAATCCATAATCTCCTCCTCCAGTTGTTGTAGCGGCTTGAAGTGTTGGAGCAAATCCAAGGGTTACTACTCCTAATAGGAGAGTAAAGAGAATTGTTTTAATATATGTTTTCATATTAATTGAATATAAAAATTACCTTGGATAGCTTACCCCAGTGGTAGCCTTAAATAATCCTTCTATAACAAATCTTGTAATAGCGTAAGAAATAAAAATAATCACGAGCCCAACAACACATGCAACCATGATTTTTTTTGCTTGTGCGACTCTGTCATCGTTTCCTGCTGCAGTCATCCAAAGAAATCCAGCGTAAATAAATAACGTTACAAACAAAATACCAATGATACTTAAACTAAATCGTATAATTTGTGCTGCGGTTACCCGGACATCCTCGTCAGAAAGACCAGTTGACCGTCCATATTCTACTCCTAAAAGATCTGGCGTTTCCCCATTTACGGCGTGAACTGGTACAAGAGTTAATAACGTTCCGGCACATACAATACTAAGAATTATTGCTGTGATTTTTTTTGATAATCCCATAGAGATCTACTTATAATGATGATAGAAAAAGATATATATACCTTGTGTAGGTACCCATGTCTATTTGTACCCTCTTTATACAAAAAAGAAGAGGGTGGGATGTTTTCCCACCCCGACGTCTTTTTTATTCGATGTCTACTCCAGCGCCTGTGGCATCTGAAAGTCCGCCGATTACGAACTTTGTGATTGCCCACGCTGAGAAGATAATAGCTGCTCCAACAACGACAGCAACCATGATTTTTTTCGCTTGCGCGATTTTATCATCGTTTCCTGCTGCAGTCATCCAAAGAAATCCAGCGTAAATGAATAGAGTTACGACTACGATTCCCATAAGCGTTAATGCTACTTTGATGATACTTGCAATAGTAGTTGCAATATCTTCGTCACCAAAAGTTTCATCAAATTCTCCTCCTACGCTCTCAAATCCAAACGGATCTTCGTCATCTACTGCTCCTGCTGGAGCGGCAACCAACATTCCGAAGGTGAGGGCGATCGCGAGAGTCAACACGAGTTTATAGCGTGTTGCTAATTGTGCTAAACGATACATATTCTCACCTCCTTTCGAGTGTGTGTCATAGATTTTTATGATCACCTGTCTCTTAAGAACGGAAGTCTTAAAGAGACTAATCTTAACTATGCTCTTACCTTCAGTTTACTTTGCAATACCTGAAATAATTGTTTGTAGTATAGCATAACTTGCAAAAACCACCAAGATCCCAATGGAGGCATATAGCATGGTACTAAATCCTCTTTTTACTCGTTCTTGATTTCCTGCTGAAACGAGCCACATAACTCCACCAAAGAAAAATGCGAGCATTGCAAGGGACCCTAAAATACCTAACGCAGCTTGCATAACTCTTCCAACAAGTTCTGTAATACTTGTAACTCCACGTTTTTCTGCGTCAGTTCCACCAAGGATCCCGCCGATTGGGTTTGTTAATTGAACATCTTCTAATTGCTTTGGTGGTGGTGTGGTGTCTCCTGCACTTCCGGCTCCAGTGCCTTCTGGGATTTCTTTTACTGTACAACTATTATCTGGAATTATTATAACGTAATCTCCAGTAAATGTTTGAGTATCATTCTTTACAGAGACCCCTTTTACCAACCCTCTTTTTGGTGCAAATGTTGTTTCACATTGCTCCACATTTATTTCTTCTTCTCTAAATGGGTAGTCTGCGTCAAAATCTCTTCCCGGCGTTGATTTTATTGGAAATGCGCCTTTTTCTATTAATTTTTTTCCAAATTCATTTGTAAAAAGATCTGATATTTTTACGTTGTATTTTTCTGTTTCATTTGGAAATGTAAGTACAAGTGCTTTCCCAAAGATTACTTCTTTTGCTGGTACTGCACCTCCCCGTAAATCTATAATCCCATTTGCGGCCTGGGCACCATTTATTATTAAATCACAAGTACATTCTAGTTCAGCAGCATACCCTTTTTGTGGTTGCATTGTTACCCCAAAAATCATGACTACCACTATCACTATGATCTTTACCCCTTTTTTAATTTTTTGTTGTGTTTTTTTTGACATCATACTATTACAACCCTCTAAACTCGTTAGCTACCCCTAAAATATCTAGTAATTCTCGAACTAAGAAGAACGCACTGAACGCAATGATTAACCCAACGGTTGCTGCGATTAAAATGTCTCTTCCCTTTTTAAACTTCTCTGCATTTCCAAATGACGTAATCATAACGAACCCTCCTGCAATAAACAGTACAAATGCAACGGTCCCAATGATTCTAAAAATGAATTCTGCAATGTTTAGTAATACTTCAAGTAAATCATTCACATCTTCACAATTTCCTTTGTATGCGCACTCAGGAAGCAAAGCATTCTCTGGCGCATCATATCTACTTGCGTAATAATCTTTAATAGCTTGCTTGTCTATTTTTTTTGCGGGTGTTCCTACTCCACCTCCAGTTCCACCAGCCTGACGGCCCATGTAGTAGATATAGACATCTGTATTAGGAAGTTCTGTAAAATATCTCCGTCTTGCTTTTAGCTCCACCAGTCCAGGAACACCACGAGCAATTCTTCTATTACATCGTTGTGTATTTGTTTTAGAAATAACATCAAAGTTACTGACTTTTACTTTTTTGTCCCCATCAATAAAATTAGGCCATGATATTCCAGAACAACCTACAGCTTCAGCGTATAAATCAGAATCACCCCAAAATTCTTTTATTACTCCTCCACTATTTTCCATTAATGTTGCAAAGTCTACATTTACAGTTGTTTCGTCTACAGGAATACAAAAATCTGCGATAAAAGGAGATTTTGGTTCATATGAATCAAGAATTGGGAGTGTGTCTGGTGCTTTCCCTGATTTAAATGTTGTATCATCATGTCTTGTTATAACAATTCGTGCATATTCATTTCTTCTTCCATCATCAGTAAGCTCTTTTTCTATCTTATCTGAGCAACTTATCGCTTGCACAGTATTTGTTGGCAAAGAAATACCAAATACTCCTATTATTAGAATGAAACACATGCTCCACAGTACATTTTTGTATGCTGTTTTCATACGCTAGAGTGTTTGTTGGATAATTCTTGCTGCGTTTATAATTAATGCAGCATCTCGTTGAGATGGTTGGACTCTGTCCCCTACTGGTTCTTTAAATCCTTCGATGAGATTATCTATTGCCTCTTCTGCTGCATCGATGTTTTTTCCTGTATACCAGTTTTCTGCTTGTAATATTTGTGAAGCAAAAGAAGAAAGATCATCGTCTTCTAATTGTGCTCTGTATTGAGCTCGTAGTGGAGTTGGTTGACCTGTTTTTGTAATATATCTTGCAATATTTGCTGGTGTTGTCATGTAGCGAACAAAATCCCAAGCTTCATTTGGGTGCTCTGTCTTTTTTACTACTGATTCTATCCAATAGTTTGCCACATTTGCTTCTGTTTTTAATGTTGGTACAGCAATGACATTTAGGTTCATTTGTGGCGCTCTTGCTTCTATACGTTGTCTTTCAAAAGCAAATCCAAAATAAAATACTGATTTTCCATTTACAAAATGATCAAAAGCATTTTCTTGTTTATTATTCCAACTATATACGTCCGCAGTGGGGTTTGCAAAATCAGTAAAAAATCGGATGGCTTTTCTTGTTGGGTGATTTTCCTTATTTCTTTCAAGCCCATTATGAAAAGACACTCTTCCTCGCTCTGACATTGGTACACCACTTTGTGCAATTAACAATGAAACAATATCAAATGCATTTGATATATTGGCTCCTTCTCCTAACGCGACTCCTGATTGAATAATGTCTCCACGACTGTTAAATACCGTGGATTGCTTTACCGCTTCTGCAAAATCATCCCACGTTGAAGGAGGTAATGGTACTCCTGCCCTATCAAGAAGTTCTTTATTGTAATAAATAGCTAAGGTATCAAACGCAAGAGGTAATCCATAAATTTCTCCATCACGAACAACATCTTTATATACTGCATCAACAAATTCTTTTTCTATTTCTCGCTCTCCTCGTAATCGCCGTTCTTCAATGGTAACGATGGTTTCATTTTTAAATCCTTCTTTTATCTCCACGTTTGCAACACGAACACTCCCAGGCATAGTAGACAATCTGTGACGATGTTTCCCAAGCCAACGATTGTGCATTGAGACAACATCAGGTCCGATGTCGTCAGCGAGTGCTGTTGTAAACACTGAATCAAACTCGTCGTAGCGTACTTTTCTAATATTTATCTTTACATATGGCCGTTGTGCCATATATTCATTTGCAAACTGACGAAGTACTGTGACGTCATCAAATACAGTCCAATAGTTAAGTGTTACTGGTCGAATAGCAGTTCTTTCTTCTGTGCTTAATCCTCGACAACCAAACCCAAGCAATACGATTGTGACGCATACAATAAATAATGGAAATAATCTTTTTGACATACTACTTTACCGCTTCAAAAATAAAAGTGATGATGGCATAACTTGAAAATATAACCATAAGCCCAAGTGCTGCCCATATAATCATTTTAAATGAACTGATATATCTATCTCTTTTCCCTTCAGCGAACATCCACGTAACCCCACCGTACACAAATACTACAAGCGCAAGGGTTCCAACGAGACCAAGAGCAATTTTAATCAATCCTCCGATAGCAACCTGTATGCGTTCTCCTTTAGGCACATCATCCCCTACAAGATTCAATTTATTCAGGCTTTTTATTTTCGCATCAAGATCTGATGTCTGAAAAAATCGTCTATTTTTACCAGAGATAGCACTTTCCTCTTCCCATAAACAACTATCAACATCTTTTCCTTCAATTTTCGCTTGTTTTCCTCTTTCAGTACAAGCAGCTTCATCGAATACATCACTTTGAATACTTTCTATAAATGATCCTAAGTTTGGATCAACTAAATTACATGAACATAGACTCCCTTCAGCCTTCACAGTACTTCCTATCATACCGAAAAACACCCCAATAAGAGCGACAAATAGACAGGCTTTAAGGATTGTTTTCATACGGTAGACCTTAGCAGTACATTTCTAATACTGGTTTGATATCTTTTTTAATCTGTTCGTCTTTCATTGCAAAATGGAGTGTTGCTTTTAGTAGCGCTGTTTTGTTTCCAGTATCAAAGTACTCTCCTTTATACTCGTAAGCGTAAAAGGGCTTTTTCTTCGCCATAGCATTCGCAGCGTCTGCTACCCAGACTTCTCCCCCTCGTCCTTTTTTTTGTTTTTCTAAATAGCCCCATATTTCTTTTGTGAAAATATAGCGCATTCCTCCAATGATGAGCCCATGAGGTGACACATTTTTTACTGAAGGCTTTTCTACGAACTTTTTTACCTTATAACATCGATCTTCTTTTGCTTTTTCTACAAAAACATTTCCTTTCGTTGTCATGAACTCCTTATCTTCAACTCTTTGTACCCCAATAATTGGTGCTTTTTTACTGTAAAACATCTTTACAAGCTGTTTTACTACTGGTACTTTTGCATCAATAATGCTATCTCCATCAGAAAAAGCGAAAGGTTCGTCCCCAATGAAATCTTTGGCACACAACAGCGCGTGGCCATTTCCAAGTGGTTCTGATTGCCGTGTATAAAAAAACTGCACATCACTTGTTAAATCTACAAGTGGTTTAATCCTATCAAACTTCCCTCTTTCTTTTAAAAAGACTTCAAAATCCCTATCTCTATCAAAATGATCTTCAATTGCTCGCTTTTGTGAACTTGTCACAAAAATAATTTCTTTAATTCCACTTGCTACCATTTCTTCTACAATATATTGTACCACTGGTTTATCTAATACAGGGAGCATTTCTTTTGGCATAGCTTTTGTTGCCGGTAAAAAACGTGTTCCAAGTCCAGCGACCACAATAACTCCTTTTCGTACTTTCTTCATTTTTGGCATAACATCAATTCAATAACAAATGCTATTAGTATAGCAAATTTTTTTTGTATATAACAGTAGGGATTACTTTTCCTCTTGCCCTTTGATTAACTTTGCCACATCTTCTTTTGCATGTGCATGTTGTTCTTCAGAAGATAAATGTGGCATGTTTTTTGTAATCTCTTTTTCCCTTATATCAATCAGGTCTTTTTCCATGCTTCGTATTTCTTCTTGGTACTCATGTATCTGTTTTTTTAGTGTCTCTACCCTGTTTTTATCATGTGTCAACGATGCCGCAGTATTTGTATCATCAGTAATCTTTAGTAGTGCCCGTATCTTTTGAATGGCTTGTTTCACTTGCTGCATGTGCCGTACAATATTTTTCATTTGTTTTTGTGACTGTACGACTTCTTTTGATAAAAATTCTGCTCGCTCCATTCTTGCGGCAGCTTGAAGTTCAGGATCATATTCCTGTTCTTTGGCTTCTCTTTTTTCAACACTTTTTTCTATATATCCTTTTTCTCGTGTTTCCATATGAGACGTATTGTACCAATAAATGGATAAAAAAACACCCCACATTTGTGGGGGTTCTTTTTATTTTGGAACAAATGCCATGAGTCCGGCAATCCGTGCTTGCTTAATTGCTCGCGCGGCCTTTCGTTGATGTAATGCACATAGTCCACTTCGTCGACGTGGCGCAATCTTCATGTATGAAGAGATGAACCGTCGCAAGACTTGTGTACTTTTGTAATCGACATCTTTCAGGTTATTTGCACAGTAATAACATGGCTTTGTTGTTTTCTTTTTTTGCATAACAACGTAATTTAAAATGGAATGTCTTCTACTTTTAATTCATCAGTTGCAGGCTCATTAGGAGGTGGTACGCTGTCACTTGATTTTTTGTATGTTGATCCACCCGTATTTCCTCCACGAGCACCATCAAGCATAATAAAGTTATCAAGGACGATTTCTGTTCGATATTTTTTCACACCATCTTGTCCTGTCCAATCACGTGTTTGAATTCTTCCTTCAGCGTAGAGACGTTTTCCTTTTGTAAGATATTGTCCAGCGACATCAGCAAGTTTCCCCCACACTACACAATTATGAAACTCTGATTGCTCTTGTTTTTCCCCTTGAGCATTTTTCCACACTCTATTTGTGGCAATAGCAAAGCTTGTTACCGTTTTTCCGGTTGTGGTTGTTTTTACTTCAGGGTCTCTTGTGAGTCTTCCAAGAAGTGTTGCGCGGTTAAGATCCATATGACGTGTATCTAAAAGGGATTAAACTTTAGCAATATCACTTTCGAGGATTTCGTCGAGTTTTTTATCAATATCCTCCAT
>JABIEQ010000017.1 GCA_018651085.1 Candidatus Magasanikiibacteriota bacterium | reverse complement strand
CTGAAGTCGTTCTTCTTCTTGATCAATAAAAGAAACAAAATCTGCACCAAGTTCACTGGAAGATAGAGAAGGATCAAGAGGAGTACTTCCTTCAAGAACTCTTTGCATGAGAAGAGGATAGGTTAAATGTGCAAAAGAAGGCTCTTCTTCTAAAATTTCAAGAGGCGCTGTGCTTGAAGGGATAGCCAAAGAGGAGCTCTGTGCCAGAGCTGTCATAGAGGGGGTAAGAGTAAATACCACCAAAAGAAATGTAAGAAGTGTCTGTTTTATCATATAAATGCAGTAAAACAGACTAAAGGTGAGAAAAAAGAAGAATAGTCATATCGATAGCTATATTAAAAAAATAGCTCTATGCCCCTCCAAGATATGAAGCAATATTGGTATGCTAGCAATCGTAAATTACTATGTCAAATAACTCGCTAAAATAAGCACAAATTAAACAATTTGTTTAATTCAGGGGCATTGTGGATGGGATCAAAAAATAGTTTCTTGATACCACAAAATATGCTATACTGTGACTATTATATAAACACAATGTTTGGTTTCCATGCACCAAGCAATCAAGAGGCAATTGACGTCCTGGCTGTTTGCGATAAATTCAAACAAGCGCTCACTACTACTGAGTGCGCTTTTTGTTGGATGCATTGTGATTGGTTTATTTTTATTTGGGGATGCTGCCCTTGCCGTTGATGATGCTGGGGGGAGTTTAGATGTAGATCTTGGAGCGTTTAATTCTCCGGCAAATTGGTTTATACGAATATTGTCGGAAATCATGTTGGCGATTGGGGAGTTATGTATTACGCTCACAACGTTTGCGCTTGAATTTCTTATTAGGCTCGCACAATACAACGATTTTTCAAATGCGCCACCAGTGCTTATTGGGTGGTTCATGATACGAGACCTCGCAAACATGTTTTTCGTAGTAGCACTACTCGTTATTGCTTTTGGAACAATCTTAGGACTTGAACAATACGAATGGAAAAAGGCACTTGGGAAGCTTGTTATTGCAGCCATTCTTATCAACTTTAGTAAACTCATTGCGCAAATCATTATTGATGCAGCGCACGTGGTAACAATTACATTTTTAAATGCTATTGCCTCAACTGCTGGTGGAAACATCATCAACATGTTTGGGTTAGATGATTTGTATAAGATCACAAACACCATTCCGCCAGAACAACTCGCAGGGCAAGGGTTACGGCTTGATCTATTTGTGGCATCTTTCATGATCATGATGTTTTCAGCCTTAGTCCTTATTACCATAGGTGTATACTTTCTATTATTACTTATTCGGATGGTAGTCCTTTGGACACTTATTATTATTTCACCGTTTGCCTACATTTTACAGATTCTACCGCAAACAAAATCATACGCTCAAGAATATTGGAAAGAGTTTATCAATCACGTTATTTTAGCCCCAATGATGGTCTTTTTCTTGTGGTTGGCGTTTGCCTCGTTTGGATCAGGGACCATTGCGCAAGAATTACAAATTGATCCCACAAGTGCAGAACAAGCCGCAGCAGGAACAGTGGTAACAGGCCTAAATAATGGGGCTGTAATACAAAGCCCCACAGCAAGTCTGTCAGCGGGAACTACATGGGAAAACATGGCTAATCTTGCTATTGCTATAGCCTTTTTGTTAATGGGAATAGAGCGAGTACAAAAACTCGGAGTAAAAGGTGGAAGTCTTCTTAGTAACGTTACCAAGTTTGGAAAATACGTTGCTGCCATTGGATCTGGGTACGTGGTTGGAAGGGGAGCCTATGAACTTGGGAAAAAAGGAACTAAAGCTGTAGTTGGAAAAGCAATTTTACCAGTTGCTAAAAAACTTAGTGGGTATAATGCCCTTAAGCACCAAGTACATAAAGGTGCCCTTCAAGCATATAGAGGGTTAAGGAATACTCCTTATGCCGGAAGGCTTTTCCAATCAGGAGATAGACGAAAGGGAGAAATTGAAGAAATTCAAACAAGTATTGACGATCAATCAAAGAGGTATAAGCACGAGGGATCAGCTAAAGCTTTTAATAGTGATGAAGGTATTGCAAGAGAAGCTATTAGAAGAAAAGCTGCAAAAGAAGTAAAAGATGGGGCAGAGAAAAAGAGTGAAGCAGAATTAAAACTACGAATTTTGTCAGATTACAGTGATAGGGTAGATGATAGAGTTTCAAAAGAGAAAAATAAACTAGAAGCTGATGGTACCAGACTTACTGCAAAACAAGAAAAAGCACTACGAAAGAAAGTAGAAAGTCAAGTAGCAGAAAGTCCTGGATTTAGAAGTGGAGAAGCAAAACACTTTAAAGAATTAAGCGAGGCTGAAACAGTAAAAGAAGATGCAAGACTTGCTGAAGAAAAAACAAGTGGTTATGAAGATAAAGTATTTTATCAAAAGAAATTACAAAAGCTCTTAAGTCAAAGAGGAGAATTTGGTAAAAGGTATAAGGAAGGAATGACTGAGCTATTAAAAGAACGTGCTGAAAAAATACTAAAAGATGATGATACACTTTTAGATATTTCAGAAGAAGATATAACAAGTGATAAAGGATTAGCGAAAAACTTAATAGGAAAAGGGGACATAAAAAAGAGAGAGAAAAAGATCATAGCAGAGCTTGACAAGGGAGCATTTCTTGACCAGGACGTGGAAAATGCCGTGCTGGGTCATATAGATCAAATTAATAAAGGTGAGGTTTTAGTTAATGGTGCCGATGGAAGTAAATTAAAAGATGCAGAGAAAGAAAAAATAGCGATAGAACATGTAAAAGGACAAGCAGGTGAATTAGCAAGAGAATCTCTGATTAAAGATACAAGGCAAATGATTGAATTGAATGAAATCTCTTTTGCAGGGTCTATTGCTATACATGATGGTGGGGGAGATATAACAGACCTCAGTGAGCTTGGGCAGTATCTTAATGATCGTGTGCAAATCTTAGAAGAAGATGGTGAGTTTGACGAGTATACTGATAAAGAAAAAATTATTGAGAAAGAGAACGCAAGACAAAAAATTATAGTAGAGGTGAAAAAAAATACGAGAGTGGCTGCTATAGAACATGTGGCGAGAGTAAATACAACAAAATCAGAAGATAATAAAGAAATTAGTGATGATATAGATAAAAAAGTTGCAGCTTTCAAAGCAGGTGGAAAATATGAAAAGACCTTTGATGGGTTTACCCGTGAGTTTATTGATGAACGGGTAGCATCACTTACAAGTGCAAGTGATATAAGTGAAGCTGATGCACGAGCACAAGCTATTGAGTATGTTGAAAATAATTCAGAAAGAGTTGCCAACAGGGAGATAAATGCAAAAAGAGCACAAAAAAGAGGGCTAAAAAAAGCACGAAAAAAAGCAACAGAAGGTCTGACGAAAGCAGACAGGGTAAAAGTAAGACTGGAAGCTATAAAGGGGTTGAATTACTTTGAAGCATTTGAAGCTGCTGGTCGTGGAGGACAAAAAACAGGGAAACAAAAATCAGAAACAGAACGGTTAACAAGGCAAGTTGGAGATATTCTACGGATAGAAGAAAATAAAGGTGAAAGAAAACTCCGGGAATGGGAAAATTCACAATATAAAGAAGAACTTGAAGAATATGCATTAAAAGATTTTCCGCAGTTATTTCGTGATATAAAATCTCATTATAGTGATATTAAAAATTTAAAAGTGAAGGAAAGTGATGGCTCAATTACTCAACAAGAAGAAACTGACCTTAAAAACGCAAGACAAAATCAAATGCGTTCTATGGCAAGTGCCATTGCAAGAGGCTATGGAAATTTCCTTGGAGAATATCTTGCCAGTTTTAATGACACCTTTAAAGAACACGAGTTAAATGATCCAAAAGAACTTCATAAAGTATTACTTGGATTAGCTTCAGGAGAGGACTATAAGAGCTTTGATAGTGCAGAAGATGCAGGAAAAATTCAAGAAAAATTACGAAAAGATCTTAAGGAAGATAAATCTGGATTATTGTTTAGAAATCTCCTTACATCATCGTCAAAAGCTGCATCAGACGGGCAGTGGCAGTTTTATGCACAATTTGGGGATCAGATTGATGAATTTGGAGATAGAAAAGTAGGGTTTGCCAATATTGCCCAAGCTGGACTTGGTGGAGAAAACCGGTTAGGGACAGGTGGAGACACAGACGGAATGATAAGTCGTCACAACTCTCAAACTTCAGAAGCATTAGTTAATCATACCTTTTCAAGTAGTGGAGATGGTCGTACATTTGTAAAAACAAAGACAAAAAAAGACGGTTCAAAGTTATCAACGGGATTTCATAATGATCAAGTAAGAGCTGCTGCACTTGGAATAACACAACTTCGTGGAAAAAAAGCGGTAACAAAAGAAGATGGTTCAGTATTTAACTTTTTAAGTGGAGGAACATTCGACAAGTCAACATATGACAAAAGTAAAAATAAATTTGTATTAACAGATGAACAAACAGAAATAAAAGATTTTTGGGGAGAGGCAATAAGTATTTGGGAACGTGATTTTAATAGATCAACATCACCTGCACAAAAAGATAATATTGTAAGTGCTATATTAGAAATCATGAATACCTTAGGGGTAGATGAAAGTACACTAAACTTTTATGATCCACCTACTAGCCCTGGTGGTAAATCATCCCCAAGAAGTCAAATTTGGGCAGAGTTAAAGAACAAATTTAAATAAGAAGACGTATGGACATCACCATGTTCACACAACCTAAGGATCTCACCGAAGATCAAAAAGAAGAGTATAGTAGAAAACTATCTATTCTTTTTCATGATCCAGAGGGAAGTATCGAAGGCATATTCGTGGCTCTTCATCATTTTTTTGTATCAAAATCATTTGATCCAAAAGTAATTGCCACCTATTTTGATTCTTATTGGAAATGGTATGTATCTATCTCATGGAAAACAGTACTTTGGCACGATAAGGAAGAATTTATTGATATTTTTACCTATCAATTACCAACCGCATTCATGCTAGACATCCCTGTTGAAGAATATCTTCTGAGTTATCTTCACAGGCATAGCATTAGTCTCCCTGATCTTCATACATACTTTAATAAACTCAAAAGTGAATTTCTCAAACGATCAGTACGGATAAATCCAACAATAGAAAACAGTCCAACAATTTCTGAAATTGCAAAACAGTATGCGACGAAAAAAAATAAAACAAATATTGAGCTTGCAAATATCTATGCACATATAGAAGGGTGGCTATATCACAAGGATCAAGAACTCGTATTTGTAGAAGAAAAAAAACAGACACAAAATGTTGTTGCCTTTCTTGAATTATTGAAGTTTTTTTATGAAGATGGAGATATTGAGGTTGTTATAGATGAATACCTTGAAACATTACAAGGTCCATTTTTACTAACGCACATTGATGAAGATGTGATATTTGGAGATCCAAAGCTTTCTTTGTTTGAGGAATCTGAAGAACAAGATATTCCAAATAATACAAAAGAAGAACAAAAAGAAGCTCAAGCGGTTACTAAAAAAATACCAATTAATGTCATAGAAGAAGTAAAAGCACCACAACAAGCCCCATCAATGAAAGAAATTCGAGCAAGTATAGAAGAACGATTTTTCAAGACAAAACAGCCCGGCATTAATATGTTAGAAGAAGTGCTTTCTCATCTTGATGAGCTTGCAGAACAATATAACAACGATGCAATTCGGGATTTGTATTATTTTGACGAAGAAAAAGGTGGATTTGTATGGAATCAAGACCTCTTGAACTAATTTGTATGGTAAAAGCACATGAACGAACAATTCCTGTAAAGAAAAAAGATGGATCCATGGTGCGTATGACCATGGCTGAATTTGCGTCATATAAAGCAGTGAAAAAAGAAGAAAAAGAAGAAGACCTCTTACCTCAAAACAGGGCAATACATACCCATCATGAAGAACAAGCCGGAGCTCCAGTTGCTTCATTCTCAGTGCCGCCACAAAAGACAAAAGAGCCTATTGAAAAGAAAGCATTAGTGATACTTCAACCAGTAGCACTTACAAAAAGTGCCTCAACTGCAATAAGTACAACCACACCAAACACTGAGGTGTTTGAAGAACAAGCAGCCGCAAAAGATACTCATTGGGGCGAAGATGATCATAAATCATTATTAGATGATACTTTTCATAAAGAGGTAGACATAGAAAAAGGAAAGGGAGCGGTGTCAGGAAGGCAAGATCAGGTAAATAAAGTGCTTAAGACCATATCTATTTCAGTCGATAAAAGTGTTGTGAGTCGATTAGGTTCTCTGATCGAGTCAAGGATAAAAGAGATAAGAAGTGACGAGCAAATTAAAGAGTATCTTACAGAAGATATCACCCATGGGGGAGTCGGCCTTACAAAAGAGGACGCGGTAAAGGTCATTAGTGCCATCCATAGTGAACTTCAGGTACCAGAGGAAGCCTTTAAAAAAAAATCACCTAAAAAGGCAACTCCAACTCCCAAAAAATCCACTCCACAAGTTCAAAAACTTATCCCAAACAGAAAAGATCATGCTTTTGTGATTCCAGCGATTGATATTAAACCAATGATGCATGACATTAGGCCACCCAAACCGCAACCAAGAGAAAAGGCAAGTATTGGGCCAATTGATGAATTAGGGCACATTACACTAAAAGATTTCAGAAGATTAGGAACAACACCACAAGCAAGCAAAAAAATGATACTATCAAAATTTGATACTCTAAAAAAAGAATCATTCCTTCTTTTAGTAAAAGGAGTGCTTGCATGGGAAAGAAGCCCACTTTATAGTGCGTATCAAGAAAGTATTTCACAGGCATTACACGAAGGAATAACATTAAAAGAAGTACTAAATAATCAAGAGGGATTAAGTAACGAAGAACACCATGTTATTGTAGATATCAATAAATCGATTAGGTTATAGTATGCAGCAGTTTGTCGTGCCACAATTTATTGAAGTAGAAGATAAAATCCTTGGACCTATTACAGTGCGACAGTTTTTGATCATGCTTATCGCTGGGATTATTATTTTTATTGTGTATAGATTCGCTGATACAGCTCTTTTTCTAACACTAGCCCTTTTTATCGGAGGAATTGCCTTATTGTTTGCTTTTGCTAAAGTAAAAGGGCAAGCATTTCATTATTTTATATTAAATATTATTCAAACAAAAACAAAACCAGGGTTACGAATTTGGAGAAAAGAATATTCTAAAAAAGAATTAGATTATTTACGAAAAAAAGGAATAAAAGAAGACGTTGTGGTGGTTGAAAGAAAAAAAGTTCGTAGAGCAAGAATTAAAGATCTCGCATTAGTAGTCAACACGGGTGGGTATTACCGACCCGACAATGATTTGAGATAAAAGCATGGTATACTAGTCGAAGCATGTATGAAAAGTAAAAAAGCAAAAAAGGCAAAAAAAGGAAGGCCAAGTACACAAGCGCACCTTCCAATAGCAGAAATACGTGATGGTATGGTGGTACTAAAGGATGGAACCGTACGAGGAGTACTATTAGTATCAAGTATTAATTTTGCCTTAAAATCAGAAGACGAACAAAACGCAATCATATCGTCATATGTTGGGTTTTTGAATTCTATTGATTTTCCATTACAGATTGTAGTGCAATCTCGTCAATTACAAATAAAACCATATCTTGAGCAACTCATACAGCTAGAAAGAAACCAAGCAAATGAATTACTTCGTGTACAGATTGCAGATTATAGAGCTTTTGTACAAGAACTTGTAGATATCGGGCAAATCATGACAAAAAAGTTTTATGTGGTAGTGCCATATGACCCATTATCAAATAAAAAGAAAGGATTCTTTTCCAGATTTAAAGAAGTATTAAAGCCATCATTTACCATTCGATTAAAAGAGAAAAGATTTGAGCAAAGAAGACATGATCTTGAGGTACGGACACGGCACGTTGCAGGAGGGTTAGAAAGTCTAGGGTTACAAGTAGCAGAGTTAGACACCCAAGCATTGATTGAACTTTATTACGGGACATATAACCCAGATGTTGCCTTAACACAACAACTACAAAATGTAGAAAAGATTCAAGTTGAAGATATCTACTGATCGCTATGGCATTTAAACCAATACATAGACAACAAAAACGAGGAATTGTTCAAGGAAAGGGCGCGAATAAAAAAGAACAAGAACAAGTAGAAGAACTCGTTACCCTAGAAGAAGAACGCATCTATAGGGAAGGAACAGTGGCGGTAAGAGACCTCATTGCTCCTGCCGCGTTTCGGGTAGAATCAAGCTTCATCCAATTAGGTGACGTATTTTTACGTACATTTTTTGTTATTTCATATCCACGTTACATCTCTGTTGGATGGAGTACCCCAATTTTAAACCTCAATGTTGCTCTTGATATTTCAATGTTTTTCTATCCAGTAAAGTCAGCAATTATATTAAAGCAATTAAAAAAGAAAGTAGGTGCACTTGAAGCACAACTTTCGTCTGATGCCGAAAAAGGAGCGCCAAGAGATCCTGTACGAGAAACAGCGCTTCGTGACATTGAACAATTGCGAGATGATTTAACCCAAGGAATTGAACATTTTTTTCAGTTTGCATTTTATGCCACAGTCTATGCAAAAGATAAAGAAGAATTAGAGAAAGTATCAGAAGATGTAGAAAATATATTTGGATCAAAACTTATTTATACAAAAGGAGTCTTTTTTCAAGCAGAACAAGGATTTACATCAACTGCACCAATTGGTATTGATGAACTATCAATTGCCTTTAACATGAATTCAAGTCCAATTGCATCATCTTTTCCATTTGTGTCATCTGAGTTAAGTAGTGATGATGGTGTTCTGTATGGAATTAATAGGCACAACAATAGTCTCATTCTTTTTGATAGATTTTCTTTACAAAATGCCAACATGGTAGTATTTGCAACCTCTGGTGCTGGAAAATCGTATATGGTAAAACTCGAAGTACTTCGGAGTCTGATGTTTGGGACAGAAATTATCATTATTGATCCTGAAAAAGAATATGAGCATTTATGTGAAGCTGTTGGTGGAACATATGTAAATATTTCACTCGCGTCAGAAAGTAAGGTAAACCCCTTTGATCTTCCACGTCCTGTAGGAAGACAGATTTCTACAGAAGATGTCGTGAGAAGTGCTGTAATCACCTTAAAAGGGCTTTTAAGGATCATGTTTGGTTCAGTAAGTGCTGAAGAAGATTCTGTACTAGATAGAGCACTTTTAGAAACATTTGCAAAAAAGGATATTACGGCAAATTCTGATTTGTCTGTAGTAGAGCCTCCAATTATGCAAGATCTTCTCGATGTTCTTGAAGGATTAGAGGGAGCCAGAGATTTGGTATTAAAATTACGAAAGTATACAGAAGGAACATTCGCTGGATTATTTAATTCTCCTACAAATGTAAACATGAATAATCAGTTGGTTGTCTTTAGTGTACGTGATCTAGAAGACGAACTCCGACCAATGGCTATTTATTCTGTGATTAACTATATTTGGAATATTGTCCGTAGTGAAAAGAAAAAGCGTCTACTCATTATTGATGAGGCGTGGTGGCTCATGACACATGAAGACAGTGCTAAGTTTATTTACGCACTCGTAAAAAGAGCAAGAAAGTATTATCTTGGAGTAACGACTATTACACAAGACGTAAATGATTTTTTACGTTCTCCATATGGAAAAGCTATTGTAACCAATTCATCATTACAAATGCTTCTTCGTCAGTCTCCAGCTGCAATTGATTTAATTCAAAAGACATTCTTTTTAACTGAAGGTGAGAAATATTTGTTGTTAGAAAGTGCCGTAGGGGAAGGGATATTTTTTGCAGGGCTTAAACACGCTGCCATAAAGGTTGTGGCTTCGTACACTGAAGATCAATTAATCACTTCCGACCCAAAGCAGTTATTAGAAATAGAAAAAGCAAGAGAAGAATATCAACGAGAAGTATTAGGAAAAGGTAGAAATAGATAATATATATGCAAAGAAAACATAAAGGTATTATAGGAGGAATAATTATACTAATAATACTTATTATTGCGTTATTTTTATTGTTAGGTAAAAGTACTGATGACAAAACACTAGAAGATCAAGAGAATGGAGGAACCGGAGATCAACCATTTATTTCACAAGAAACTATTCAAGAAATCATTGCCCCAATTGAAGTAGATCAAACACCTGTTGATCCAACAGAAAGATATATTAGACAACGAGCAAAAGATTTTACGGAACGATTTAGAAGTTTTTCAACAAATAATAAGAATAAGCATATTGATGATGCATTGGTGTATGTCACAAATAGCATGGCTATTTGGGTTGACACAAATCGATTAGAAGAGAGTGCTGAATACAAAGAAGTTACGACAAACGTTATTAGTACAAAAATAGAGTCAGTAACCAATGCCAAAGCTATCGTGACGGTAGGGATACAAGAGACAGATGAATTAGGAGTAGTGTTGCAAAGGCACGCTCGAGTAGAGTTAGAAAAAAGAGGAAATAATTGGTTAGTAAATGGCTTCTTCTTTCAATAATAAATATAACATATTAAAAAACGAGGTGTATACACCTCGTTTTTTAATATTATTTTTTAGGAAGGACAGACTTTAGCCAACCAGTAAGTTTTTTATTTTTTGCACTAAGTTTAATGTGAGATTTTGCTGTATGTGTTTTTACAAAGGATAACCAGTCTGGGTTAGGACCTTTTCTTCCTTTATCCATGATAATTTCAACAACGTCACCATTTTTTAAGGCAGCATCAAGTTTCGCAATATTATCGTTTACAATAGCTGAACCGCATTTATTACCAATCTCCGTATGAATGTGGTAAGCAAAATCAACAGGAGTAGCACCATCAGGTAGATCAATCACATCTCCTTTGGGAGTAAACACAAAGATACGGTTTTGTAAAAAGTCTACCTTCATGGATTCAAGATCTGTAAGGTTATTCAATATATCTTTTTGGATCTCAGCAAGCTCTTTTGCCCATTGAATTTGTTTTTTAGGAAGGCGGCCACCTTTTTCATCATAGTGCCAATGTGCGGCAATTCCAAATTCAGCTTCCTCATGCATTTCTTCTGTTCGTATTTGAAATTCTACAAGCTCACCATTTTCGCTAAATACGGTGGTATGAAGTGATTGGTATCCATTTGGCTTTGGTTGAGAGATATAGTCTTTAATACGGCCTTTTACTGGTTTCCACACTTTATGAAGAACACCAAGGACTGCATAGCAATCAGCAACTGATGGAACAATAATACGGATAGCGACAAGATCATAAATTCTTGCCATTTTATTATCCTTTCGAATGAGTTTTTGATAAAAGCTAAATAATCGTTTTTCTCTTCCCTCAATACTGCAAATAGTAACGCCAGCAGATGCAATTTCTTCTTTAGCATGTGTTCTGACAGTATCAATGTATCCTTCTTTCCCTTGTAGTTTCTCAGTTCGAATATTTTTAACACGAGCATACTCTTTGGGGTACACATATCGAAATGATAGGTCTTCAAGCTGTCCCTTCATTTCAGCAATACCAAGTCGTCCTGCAATAGGAGCATAAATTTCAAGACTCTCAAGTGCAATACGATACTGTTTCTGTGGAGGAAGAGATCCCAAGGTTGTAAGATTATGCACACGGTCAGCAAATTTAATAAGCATAACGCGAGCATCTTCAGCCATTGCAACAAACATTTTTCGAAGATTTTCAATATAACGTTCAACGCCACGATATTTCAATTTTCCAAGTTTAGTAATACCACGGACAAGTGACGCAATATCACTCCCAAAATTCTTTTCAATGTCTTCTAGCGTCACTTCTGTGTCTTCTGGAACATCATGAAGAAGCGTCGCTGTAACGATGACAGGGTCAATACGGATATCAGCTAATATATGAGCTGCTGCAAGGGGATGAGTAATATACGGTTCCCCAGATCGTCTTGTTTGTCCTTCATGAGCATCCTTAGCAAATTCATAAGCAAGGCGAACAATCTCTGTGTCTGAATCAGGAGCATATCCCAAAATTTTCTCGACTAAGCCTTCAATAGTGAGTGTCTTTGCCATAAAATAATATTACATAAGTAACTGTACCACGTTTAGCACTTTTTGCAAGAAATGAAGCGTAGAGTTATATAGTGGTGGGGTATTGACAAAACGCTAAAAACCTGCTATTATAAGGCCGTAATACTAGGGAAAAAGCCCAAACGCCAAAAGAAAACCTCACTCGTAAGAGTGGGGTTTTCATTTCGTAAAAAACAGTAAACGAGAGTAGAGAATTGATAAATTCTCTGTTTTTGTTATACTTATTTTTGTAGCGAGTTTAGGGCCCTAGTATTACCTTTGGCATTGGGGTATACCTACTCGCTACACAGAGCACTTCTATATGTATAGGAGTGTTTTGTATTTACACCTTTTTCTTAGGCTTCGTCTTTTTTTTAACAGTTTTCTTAGGCTTTGCAGTCTTTTTTGCGGTTTTTTTAGGGGCTTTTTTGGCTTTTTTCTTTCCGCGTCGGGAAGGTTTTGCTTTAAGAAGTAATTCAGTACAAATTTCAAGAGTAAGAGTAGAGGGATCTTCTACATCTTTTGGAATGCGTGCATTTTTTGTACCATCAGTCACATATGGACCATATGGACCATTGAGAATTTGTATATCAGTCCCTTCAAAGAGTTTAATCTTTTTCTTTTCTTTCTTTTCTTCTCCGTCAGCAATAACTTGAAGAGCTTGTTCTAATGTAATGGTATATGGATCAAGGTCAGTGCCTTTAAGGGAATAGTAAGATTTACCTTTTTTTACATATGGTCCAAATCGACCAATGTCAGTTGTAATCTTTTCTTCAGTCTCTCCATCTTTAAGGGTTTTTGGTAAGGACAATAAATGAAGCGCATCAGCAAGTGTTATATCATCCATCCGTTTATCTTTTGGAATACTTGCAAATTTAGGTTTTTCTTCATCATCTTTTGTCCCTTTTTGTACATATGGTCCAAATCGACCAATACGTACAGAGATGGGTTTGCCAGTTTCAGGATCGATACCAACTTCTCGAGTTTGAGAAATATCATCTCGGCTCACTTCATCTGTTTTTTTCATGAGGTTCTCATGGAATGGATGATAAAATGTAGAAATAATTGGTTGCCAATCTTTTGTTCCGTGAGCAATAGCATCAAGATTTTCTTCAACTTGCGCTGTAAAATGAAAATCAACAATTTGAGAAAAGTGTTCTACTAATAGGTCAATCACAATAAATGCAACATCTCGTGGGGCGAGTCGTTTGTTTTCATCTCGTTCAACATATTCTCTAGCTTCGATAGTTCCAATCGTTGGGGCATACGTTGACGGTCGACCAATACCATATTCTTCAAGAACTTTTACAAGAGTAGCATCAGAATATCGTGCCGGAGGTTCAGTAAAGTGTTGAGTTGGAGTAAGAGAGACACAGTCAATCTTGTCTCCTTCATTAAGATCAGGAAGCATCGTTTCTTTAATGGCATTTGGATAAAGAGTTAAGTAGCCAGGGAAAAGCATGCTTTGTCCTGTTGCACGAAAAGTATGCTTTTTCGCAATAATATCCATCGTTGTCCGGTTGATCTTTGCTGCAGCCATTTGTGTTGCTACAGCTCTACTCCAAATAAGGTTATAGAGTTTGTATTGTTTTGAATCAAGATATTCTTTAATAGATTCAGGTGTCTTTTCTGCATGTGTTGGACGAATCGCTTCATGAGCTTCTTGTGCTCCTTTTGTTTTAGATGCATAGACACGAGGTTTTTCAATATCATATTCTTTTCCGTACGTGTCATGAACAAATGAAGAAACTTCAGAAATAAATTTTTTAGATAAGTTTGTTGAATCTGTACGCATGTATGTAATAAGACCAACAGATCCTTCTGGTCCAAGAGAAACACCTTCATAAAGTTGTTGCGCAAGACGCATGGTCTGTCTTGAAGAATACCCAAATTTTTGGTTTGCTTGTTGTTGAAGGGTAGATGTTCTAAATGGGGGAGGGGGATTACGCTTTGCTTCTTTTTTTGTTAATGAGTCAATCGTATAGGTTGCTCCTTCAAGTAAAGAAACAATATCACTTGTGTCTTTTTCTTTAGATAGATCAAATTTATCTAGCTTTTTTCCATCAATACTATGAAGAAACCCCGGAAAGGATGGATCTTTATGAAAGAGTCCTTCAATTTTCCAATACTCTTCAGATACAAATGCTTTTCTTTCTCTTTCTCGTTCAACAACTAAACGAAGCGCAACAGATTGCACCCGTCCAGCAGAAAGACCCCGAGAAATCTTTTTCCATAAAAAAGGAGATAATTCATATCCAACAAGGCGATCGAGAACCCGTCTTGCTTGTTGTGCATCAACAAGTTTCTGATCAATAGTACGCGGATGAGCAAGTGCTTCTTCTATCGCATGCTTGGTAATTTCATGAAAAACAATACGTTTCGTTTTTTCTGGAGATACTTTCAAAATAGCAGCAAGGTGCCAAGAGATGGCTTCACCTTCTCGGTCTTCATCAGTAGCAAATATAACATCATCACATTCTTTCAGTGCGTCTTTTAATTTCTTTACTTGTTTTGCCTTTTCTTTAGGAATAACATAGCTTGGAAGAAAGGTGCCACCTTCAATATCAACACCCATGGTGCTTTTCGGAAGATCACGAAGATGCCCAAAAGAAGACTCTACTTTGTAGGCCTTTCCTAGGAATTTTGAGATAGTTTTTGCTTTTGTTGGAGACTCAACAATAACGAGTGTTTTTGCCATAGAGGTCGACTCTAACCAAAAAAGATTATATTGTCAATGTTGGACGAAGTTCTCCTGAGAGAAATACGGATCCAGTGATTAATAGTATATCACATTTTTTAGCTTGTTTCTGACTCCAAGAAAGAGCATCCATGGGGTCAAGAAACAGTTCAATGGGTGTTCCTGGAAGGTATTCTTTAAATTTTTCACACATATGTGCTGGAAAAATAACTTTACGCATATGATTTACCGTATTTCTCGTACAAGCAACAGAAGCAGGCTGAAGACGCGTAAGAATACGAATAATTGCATCAACATGCTTTCCGGAAGAAAGACCAACCACAAGATGAATAGGAGCATCATCTTTGTTAAGAGAAAGAAGGGTGTTAACCGTGCTTAATATTTTATCTTCATTATGAGCACTATCAAGAATAGTGATAGGTTCTTTTGATACAACCTCCATACGAAGCGGGAGGGTAGTACGTTCAAGTCCTTCAACAATATGTTCTTCAGAAATACCAACATATCGGGCAGCAGAAATAGTAAGGAGGGCATTATCTACTTGATGTTTTCCAAGTACATTAAGTTTGTAGGAGGTGTCTTCAAAAGAAAATGTAACACCATCAAATGAATGATCAGTAATAGAAGCTTCAAGAGTAGAAGTATTCGTATATGTCCCACCAAGGCGTTTTGTTTCAGAAGAAAGGATATTAGCAATCTTTGGGTCACGTTCATTCGTAAATAATTGGGAACCTGGTGTTACAATACCTATTTTTTCGTACGCAATAGTTTCTTTATCTTTCCCTAAAATAGCCGTGTGATCAAGGCCAACATTCGTAACAATAGCAACATCTTTATAAGGAATAACATTTGTACCATCATAACGCCCGCCACAGCCAACTTCAATAACACCCCAGTCACATGTTGTTTGAGAAAAGTGATAAAGACCAATCGCCGTTGTCATTTCAAAAAAAGAAGGAGGTCCATGAGGGCATGTTCTGGCATGTTCATTAAGCGCGGGTTTCATCTCTTTTACTATGCGAGTGAAATCTTCCTGAGACATATCATTAAGTCCAACAGTCCATCGTTCAGTGATATGCGTAGGATGTGGAGAAATGGTTGTTCCAACACGGGCACCGCTAGCGTGAAGGATATGCTGCAAAAAAAGACAGGTAGACCCTTTTCCACTGGTTCCTGTAACATGAATGTAGTGGGGGATAGCCCTTTCCGGATTTCCTAATATATCTAAAAAAGACCGTAAACGATCAATATAAATATGGTGGTGCTGCTTTGCTTCGACGTAAGGAAGATTAAAACGAATGTTAGATGAAGAAAGGATAAATCGCATCGCGTCGTCAAAAGTCATATACCGTAAAGATCAAAATAATAGTATTTATGATTGGATAAGTCGAGTGATTTCTTCTTCTGCTTTTTCAATAAGAAGACGAACATGTTTTCGTTCAAGAAGGCCAAATGGGCGAAGAACAAATGATGCTGTATTTTGCATTTTTCTAGGATTTGTACTTGCAATACCAAGACGAATACGATGAAAGGATTTTGAGTGTAAGTGATCAATAATTGAACGTATACCATTATGTCCACCGTGCCCTCGTTCAAATTGTACTTTAAGAGTCCCAAGAAGAATATCTTTATCATCATGAACCACAATAATATCTCGTGGAGGGATTTTGTAAAAGTGTGCGGCTAGTTGAACAGCCTGACCAGAGGCGTTCATATAGGTCGTAGGTTTTAAAAGAAGTACTTTAACACCATTAATAGTTCCGCCACATGTTTCAGCATTAAATTTACGTGACAATGACCAAGAAGAAAGGGTATTTGTTTTAGACCATTCTTCACAAAGACGATCAAGCGCCATAAAACCAATGTTATGACGAGTGCGTACATATTTTGTCCCTGGGTTACCAAGGCCAACAATGAGTTTCATAAAACGATTTATCGTTTAGTTTTTCTCAATTTTATCAAAATAGGGTTTCCTTGAAAATCAAATTGTTCTCGAAGACGATGTTCAATAAAGTGAACATATGATCGGTGAAGAGATGTTCTATATTTAATATACATCTCAAAGACAGGAGGCCCTGTTGCAATTTGACGTAATCCCAATACTTTTGGATGTCGTGTTCCTTTTCCACGAGAAGGCAGATGTTTTTTAAGAGCACCTTTCAAAAATGCTTCAAGTGCTTCTTCTGGAATTTCAGTATGCCGTGCTTGCCACGCAGCCATAATCATTGGAAATATCTTATGGATATGAAGACCAGTTTTTCCACTTACAAAAAGAATAGGGGCAAAATCGATATGAGGAAAGTGCGCATATACCATTTCTCTTACCTTTTTTTGTTTCTGTTCACTATTATCATCAGTAAGATCCCATTTATTCACAAGAATAATGACACTTTTAGCTCGTTTTTCAACAAGACCACCAAGTTGTTTATCTTGAGAAGAAATAGTTTCAGATCCATCAAGAACAAAAAGCACCATATTAGAGTCTTCAATAGATTCAATACTTTTATGGATTCCTGCACGTTCTAAAAGACCTTGTACTTTTGCTTTACGACGAATTCCCGCAGTATCAACAAAGGTGATATGTTGTTTGAGCATCTTTTTTCCAACTTTGTGAGGGTATATAACTTCAGTGTCATGTGGTTCTCGTGTTGTGTGAGCAATTGGACTTACAATAACTTTTTCTTCACCTATAAGTTTATTAAACAAAGAAGATTTTCCAACATTAGGTTTCCCAACTAAACTAATTCGAATAGTATCTGTTGGTATTTCATGATTTTTAGGTCGACGTTTTTGTGAACCAAGTTTTGTATAAAGAGTATCAAGAAAGTCTCCAATGTTTCGTCCGCTAGCAGCCGAAATAGAAATAGGAGCACCAAGACCAAGTTGAAGCCATTCATGATCTCGAGAACTAATAAGAAAACGCTTACTATCAACTTTATTAGCAACAAGAAGGACCGGGGTGTCTTTTACCTGACGGAGTCTTTTAGCAAGTTCTTTTTCTTGAGGTAAAATTCCTGTTTGAGCATCAACAACAAATATAATAATATCAGCTTCTTTCATTGCTTTTTCACTTTGAGCTAGAATATCTTCTTCAAAAGGAACATCGTCAGTAAAGGTAAGTCCCCCCGTATCAATAAGACGGACATATTTTCCTCTCCAGAGGATAAGTCCTTCATTATTTGTTCTCGTCGTTCCTGGAATTTTAGAGATAATCGCCTTACGATCTTCAGTAAGTTTATTAAATATTGTTGATTTTCCAACATTAACACGACCCACCAGAGCAACTGTGGCAAGATTAGTAGAAGTAGGGGTAGCAAGTGTTGGCATAAAATAATAGCTATGAATGCTTTATTTAAGCATAGTTAAGGGAAAAAAGCAAGGATAGAGGGGGTTATGGGGTGAAGTTCTCTCCTAAGACAATAAGGACATCAGTTTCTTCTTTATAGGTAAGCCCTTCTAAGAGAGTAGATCGTATAGGTAAATCAAGTGTATTTGTAAGAAGAAGGCGAATAGCCTGGTCTACACTCTGTGGATCTGTAATGTAGATTGCACTCGTAGGAATGGGTTTAACAGCTGTGTTTCCAACACTATGAACAAAAAAGTTGTTCTGTTGAAGAGTCGCTTTTGTATTCGCTGCTAGACCAGCTCGGGTAGTTCCATTTTGAACTTCAATAAATACATCGTCAAGTAATATCGTCTCTTCTGGTTGGAGAGGTTCTACTTCTTCTTTTTGAGTAGAGGTAGGTGTTACATTTTCATTAGGTGGGGTGGGTATAATAGATGTTTGTGTGGGACTTGGTGCGCTTACAGGAAGACGAAGACGGACATTGTCGTCAAAAATATGTTTCACTGTGTAGCTGATTTGCTCAAAATTTCCAGTACGTGGACTAAGAATAAATGATCCCTTAGAAGTAGTTCCATTACGTAAAAATCCATCAGCCGCGCTATCTAAGGTTAGTGTCGTAATATCTGTTGCATTAATATTTTTCGCAAGTGAACTTAATTGCAACATATCAGTTAAATCCATATTTGTACTAATATGTGTATTAAGAGATTTTAGTATGCTACGAATTTTTCGTGGGCTAAATAATGTTTCAAATGAAAGGACTTTATCTTTGAGTGCGAGGATAATTTTAAGCTGTCTACGTGAACGAGCAAAGTCAGAACCTTCTCCATTATTTCCGTGTCTTGATCGTGCAAATATAAGTGCTGTTTCACCATCCATGGTTTGGACACCTTTACGAAAAGAAACCGTTTGAAACTCATCTTGAGGGGCAGGATACGATGGATCAACAAATGATCGGTCGACATCAACAGTAAGGCCCTCAACATGTCCTACAATTTCTTGAAAGGCTGTAAAATCAACACGGACATGATAGTGAATATCAATATCAAACGTATCTTCAATGACTTCTTTTGCAAGCGCCACACCTTTACCTGATCCTTTTGATTCACCATAAGCATTTGCATGATTAATCTTTTGCCAACCATAATCAGGAATATCAACGCCAAGGTCTCGAGGAATAGTAATCATGGCAACCTCGTTTGTCGAAGGTTTAATACTTCCAATAATAATAGTGTCTGTAAGATAAGGACCATCGTGACCGGGGCCACCCATACCAAGAAGTAGCACATTAATACGATCTTTTCTTTCTCCAGCAAGCTTTGTTCCCGAACCAAAAACAAAATATTTAATTTTTCCGAGAAGCCCTGGTTCCTTGGGGGTAAGGACAAGGCCTCCATCAGGAGAAAGTGTTGGATCTTCAGAAGAAAAAATAGCTTTCGTTGCAATAGTAGCTCCAATAACAAAAAAAATAACAAGTAATATTAAAAAAGGGCGCCGTGAATGTGCCTTTACCTTTTTTTGTTGACCACGATATTGGTCTTTATGTTCTTCAAGAAAGTTAATCCGATGTTTACGCATAGATGTCCCTAAGTATACGGGAAAAGGAGGAAGTTCGCAACCGACAATATTGTCCCAATTATGGCCCATATGGTATAATAAAAGCCAATAAATTGAGGGTGATATGCCACAAACTATTAGGGAAGATACAATCATTGGTGATGTCCATTATGCTTGGAGAGTAAAAGAATATGAACAGCACGCAAGAGGGAATCGCTGGTATGCGGTGTCAATCCTTGCTGGACTTGCATTAATTATTTATGGAATAATAACAGGGAACTTTATTTTTTCACTGATTATTATTTTATTTGCCATTATATTGTTTCTTCAGGCACACCAACATGCTCCAGATGTACAGTTTGCAGTAACAGAATTGGGGATTGTTATTGGAAGTAAATTTTATACTTACAGTGAGTTTGATGTTTTTTATATTATCTATGCACCACCAAGAGTAAAAACATTATTTCTTGATACGAAAAGTATCTTTAGACCAATTCTTCGTGTGCCACTTCTTGATCTTAATCCCGTTGATATAAGACATTCTCTGAGAGAATTTCTTCCAGAAGATCTTGAAAAAGAAGATGAACCAATTGCTGATGCATGGGTAAGAAATTGGAAAATTCATTAAATTTTAAAAAGAACCGTATTGACGGCTCTTTTTATTTTGGGTATACTCATTTCGCCTCTATTTTAGAGCTCTCATAGTTTAACGGATAGAACAGTGGCTTGCGGAGCCATCGGTCTAGGTTCGATTCCTGGTGAGGGCACCATAAAACCACCCCTATAAGGGTGGTTTTGTTATAAAAGAAAAGCTTGTGCTACAATAATTGTATATGAAGCTAAGTACTTCCGTTACACAATTACATAGGGTAGGAAGCGTCCTTAGTAAAAGGTTAGCTTCTTTGAAGATTAAAACAATATCAGATTTGTTATATCATTTTCCTTTTAGATATGAAGATTATAGTAACCTTGCGCCAATTGAAAGTCTAAAAGATGGTGAACAGGTAACTATAAAAGGGGTCATTGAGGTGATTCAAAGTAAAAGAAGTCCAAGAAAAAGGACCATAATTACAGAAGCCGTAGTAACTGATGAAACAGATAGACTCAAAGTCGTATGGTTTGGACAACCCTTTATTAGTAAACAATTAAAAGTGGGAGACACGGTATTTTTATCGGGAAAGGTAACTGAAAGTATTTTTGGAATCCAAATGAGTTCTCCCATGTATGAAAAGGAACAAGAAGAAAAGGAAACCACACACACCGCACGCATTGTACCAATATATCCACTCACAGCAGGTGTCACACAAAAACAATTACGTCTTCTTATTGGACAAGTACAAGGCATTACAAAAGATATCGATGATTGGCTTCCTGAGGCTATACAAAAACAGGCAAATGTCATGTCACTAGATGTTGCTATACAGGGAATACATTTTCCCGAAACACTTGAGGCGCAAAAACAAGCAGAAAAACGTTTAAAGTTTGATGAACTATTTCTATTACAACTTCGTGCAGAAAAGATCAGACAAGCCATTCAATTGTCTAGTGCTGTGTCAGTACCATTTAATAAAGAAAAAGCGAGTGCATTTGTGAGTACGTTACCGTTCACTCTGACAGATGATCAAAAAAGAGCTGCTTGGGAGATTATTCAGGATATAGAAAAATCTATACCCATGAATAGATTGTTAGAAGGAGATGTTGGCTCAGGGAAAACTGTCGTTGCTGCTATGGTGACAAACGGAGTAATAGAAGCGGGTGGCCAAGTATTATTTATGGCACCAACAGAAATACTTGCCAAACAGCATTTTTCTTCAATGAAAAAGTTATTAGGAGATAAAACCATTGCCATTTTTACAAGAACCGCACAAGAGTTGTCAGATTATGTTTGGGAAGAAAAAATATCCAAAAAAAAGAAAAAAGAAGATATTATCCAAAAAATAAATAATGGGGAAGTAGATCTTATTATTGGAACACACGCCCTTTTAACGGATAAAATCCAATGTAAAAGCTTACATCTTGTTATTGTAGACGAACAACATCGTTTTGGGGTAGAGCAAAGAAAATCAATGAAAGATCGATCGGGAGATGAAAATACGACACCCCATTTTCTAAGTATGAGTGCAACACCAATTCCAAGATCTTTTGCTCTTACTATATATGGAGATTTAGATCTTTCAATTATTAAACAAATGCCAGAAGGACGAAGGCCTGTAAAAACAAGGGTCGCTGATCCACATAACAGACAAAAGGCCTATACATTTATTGATGAGCAAATTCAAAAAGGAAGGCAGATTTTTGTTATTTGTCCACTGATTCAAGAGGGGAAGGTGGCGTCAGAGAAAAAAACCGTACTTGATGAGCATAAGAAATTGTCAGAACAAATTTTTAAGCATAGACGAGTAGGTTATATGCATGGAAAAATGAAAGCCTCGGATAAAGATGATGTCATGAATCAATTCCAAAAAGGGGACATAGATATATTGGTATCAACATCAGTCGTAGAGGTTGGAGTAAACATTCCAAATGCAAGTGTTATGGTTATAGAGGGAGCTGAATCTTTTGGATTAGCACAACTCCATCAATTTAGAGGGCGAGTTGGAAGAAGTATTCATCAATCATATTGTTTTTTATTTACAACTGCTGAAAATGAACATGCTAAAAAGAGACTGTCATTCTTTGAACAACACACTGACGGGTTTAAGGTTGCTGAACATGATCTTCTTTTACGTGGGCCAGGAGAAGTATACGGGGTAAATCAAAGCGGTATGGAGCAATTTCGTCTAGCAAGTATGAAAGACGGCGATTTGATAAAAAAAGCAAGAGATATCGCTAAAGGAGTTGATTTTCAAAAACATCCATCATTAGATGAGCATATGAAAGAATGGGAAGAAAAGGTGCATTTAGAGTAATATGGTATAGTAAAATATAAGCACATAACCTATAAATATACGTTGTAAAAAAACATGTATGAAAAGACGAACAGAAAGATTCCGTATTGTTGACCCCACGGTGGATACCGAAAAAGAACAGTTAGGTCAGGACACTGCTGTAACATTTCCAAATAAGAAAAGAAGAGAGGAAATTGCAGTTATAAAAGAAAAAATAGAATCCAAAAATAATTTTGATATTTTTGCTGCGTTAAAGGAAAGTAAAGAAGATATACAAAAAAACGTGGAGGAAATGAAAGCTACAGATGCTGAGATGCCTCATAAAAGGTATGATATCGTAGCCTTACTTGAGATAAAAGAAAAATGGGAAGAACTATATGAACAGTGGAGTCTAGATAAAGAAGAAAGTACTTCTGGTTCAGAACGATTACTATCTAAAATAGATCTAGCATTTCGGGGGATAGTGCAATTGTGTGAGGAAGCTGTCGGAGTTATTGACCACCTTTTTGTAGAGGATGTACTGTCCGTAAGGTATGCAGTTGATATAAAAAAAAATACGATTGATCAAAGAAAAGATGCCATAGCATTTCAAATGGAACAATATGAAAAGTGGAAGCAATTAAGAAAAAAGTTAATAGCATCAAAAAAATGGGATGTAAACATGGAAAAAAGGTTATATGATATGTTAGGTGACATTGGAATTAATGCCAGTTTTTTAGAAAAAGAAAGTGAAGGCGCGACAGGGTTCCATTTTATACTAGAGCATTTTGAAGATATTGATATTCATCATCCAGAAAGGGCCGCATTACAAAAAGATTGCCTAAAAAGGACAGCTCTTAATATATCATCTCGGCCAGATATAAACCCTGATTTTCCTACTGATCTTGATCTTGAATCATTTCGTGACAGAGTTGTACGATTTAGAGAATCTAAAGATAAAGGAAATTTATTAGGAAAAGCAAGAAGTGTATATGAATTAACACGAATGATACATTTACATATTAATGAAGTAGCTTTAGAAAAAAGTTTTGATAATCCTGCGATTTTGTCTAAAGGTGATTTAATCCAAAGAATAATTGAAACGGTAGAAGGAGCGGGCATGATAGATATTAGTGATGGATCACCTATGTCATTTGCTGGAATGGATGATATGGCATCATGGAGAAAAAAGGTTATTACAACAAAAATGAAAGGAGATGCAAAGCATATTCTTCCAAGAGATATTGGTGGTTTTAATATGCGAGATAAAGTATTAAATGGTTGTAATCTTGGCTTATGGACAATATTGCTTAGAAGAATGAAAGAGTTGGAGGTAAGGGATATTGATCCTAGTATTCGTGTCGTTTCAAAAGAAGACAATATAGCAAGGATGGGAAATGTCTTAAGGGATGATTTAATAGATCTAGTAAAAGTATTGCCCTCATTAGGAGGCGAAGCACTTGAAGATCTTAAAATATATGATGATATACAAGGGGATATAGCAGATGGAAATATAATAAAGAATTTTGTAGATATTTGTAAAAAAGTCATTGAAAATAGTGATGTTTGGGAAGAGAAGTAGATGATTTGTAATAAGTTTAGAATAAATAGTGCCCGCTTTATGCGGGTTTTGTTATTGACAAACATCAAAAGAGTGTATATAATTTTTTGTATATTGAAACTTAGCCATGGTGGTAGGGTTTCCTTCAGGGAGGAATAGATGGCGACGAGTGGTAAAGTCTCAAGAGGATCCACGCCTCGTGAGAGGTTCTGGATGGATCCGGTGACAGTCCATAATCTCAAGGTGTCTCGAGCTCTTCGGCGGCAACGCCTTCAAGCTCAGCAGGGGAGCAATGATCCCAAAAACACGGGCATGCGCCCGAGGGAGAAATCGACGAAGCCGTCCCGGGAAGGGTGAGAGCTACTCGTCCTGTCACGAGGGTCGTCCGTGAGTCATACTCACGGACGACCCTCTTCATAGAAGATATATACCTATATATACTCTAGAGAATAAAAAAATACCAATAATCGGTATTTTTTTATGTCTGTTTAATAAGTTCAGGTATGCTTTTTACCGATATGATAGTAAGGTCATTTGATGTCAATTTCTTTTTATGACCAAGAATAACGCGTTTCATACCTAGGTGAGCGCATTCTTTCAGACGTTTTTCTGCTTGGGTAACACTTCGTACTTCACCACCAAGGCCAACTTCACCAAACACGACAAGGTCGTTTCCTAAAGAGACATCTTTATATGCGCTGGCTACTGCAAGGCAAACTGCCAGATCAGCACCGGGTTCATTCGCTTTTATGCCGCCAACAACATTAATATGGACATCGTATTGAGTAAGAGAAAGACCAGCTCGTTTTTCAAGGACCGCAAGTAATACATGCAGTCTATTTAAATCAAAGCCACTCGCTTTTCGTTGTGGGTACCCAAAGGCTGTCTTTGTAAGCAGTGCTTGTACTTCCACGAGAAGTGGTCGTGATCCTTCAAGAAGACACGTGACAACGCTTCCTGGCATGGAAGCCCCACGCTCTTCTAAAAGTGCCGCTGAAGGGTTCTCAACGCTATGAAGACCTGTTTCTGTCATATCAAACACTCCAAGTTCGTCAGTTGAACCAAATCTGTTCTTAACTGCACGGAGCATTCTATAGCTATGGTGACGATCTCCTTCAAGATATAATACGGTGTCAACAAGATGTTCTAATGTTTTTGGCCCTGCAACAGCACCGTCTTTTGTAACATGCCCAATAATAATAATTGCAATATTATATTTTTTAGCAACACTCATTAACTGCACGGTACATGATCGGATTTGATTTGGGCTTCCTGAACTTCCACTCGCTTCAGGGCTATACACTGTTTGAATCGAATCAAGAATAACAAGTTGTGGAGATTCTTTAATAATTGTTGCACAAATACGTTCAATGTTTACCGCATTTACTAATTTAAGAGGGTTTGATGAAGCTTGAAGTCTCTTTGCGCGTAAAGATATCTGTTCAGTAGATTCTTCCCCTGAAATATAGAGTGTTGGAGTAATAGCTGTCGCAAGTTGTAAAGAAAGCGTCGATTTACCAATACCAGGCTCTCCGCCAAGAAGGGTAAGGCTTCCAGGAACAATACCACCACCGAATACTCGGTCACATTCAGGGAGGTGTGTAGAAAATCGAGAGACATTCACCTTAGAAATATCACTAAGGGTGGCCATCTCAAGAGGAGGAATAGTTGTTTTTGGAGATGATGACGATTCAGAAGAATAGTGTTCTTTGATAGAACCCCAATTGCCACATTCAAAACAACGCCCAGTCCATTTTTGAAACTGAGCATCGCAAGATGTACAAGAAAAGAGGATAGATGTTTTAGCCACAAATATTATTTATAATTAACACACGCTGGTTCACGGGGGAGATCAGTATGGGTGTCTAGACAAGAGCAATAAAATTTCATCGCTCGAGGAATCCCTGCTGCTCCACCGGCATATCGTTTAAAAAAGTTTTCAACATCACCTTTGGCCGCTTTATATACATGATTCATTAAAAGAATAGTCGCTTCAAGTTGTTTATCAGCATTTAAAAGATCACTCACAGTGTACCATCGATCAATAATTTTACGGGCCCATTCAGGACCATTGGGCCCATTAATTTGGCTATTCCAACTTGATTTTTTAGGATCAGGAAAAATGGTAATTTGACCAAACCCAATTCCATGAGAATATCGCCAATCTAAACCATACTCGGGGGGACTGTTAAGGTCAAATTTATCATCATTTTTAATAATTTTCCCGCTTACTTTGTAATTGTTATGAATACAAGGGTTATATGTGTCAAGGGGAATTGGAGTAAACCCTACATTTTTAAAGGTTCTTCCATGAGAAAGAAAAGATTTTCGAGCGCTAACCGTTGGACAAATTTTTCCACGCCTAGTGACAGGAAAATTTTCGTCGTGTCCAATGAGATGGAGATTACCCCCAGATTCTTTTTTAATGGTAGATAATACAATACATTTATCAATACCCATCCTATCAGCAATGTCAATCATCATCTCGTCTGTAAGTTTTTGGTTTTTTGCCCCAGGTTTAGCATGATGGACATTAGGGTCTGTGATAGGGGTAACCGTACCACCTTCACCAACAAGAGCAACAATATATTTCGATAAATCAATCTGCCGTACATACAACACTCGTAAGTTTCTAAACTTAATAAGTTCAGGATTTATTGTATATAATATAGTATACGATCCCAAGGCTAAAAGTAACCCAATAATCGCTTTTACCATGCGGCTTTTCGCTGCTTGAATGGCAGGACCATCCCCTCGAGATACCATCCATTGCAATCCACCAATAAGGCACATAAACATTGCAAGGATAGTAGACACCGCAACACCATAGGTAAAAATAGCAGAAATGTATTCACCAAGAAAAGGAATAGTAATGTATGTTGAGCCATCTTTTGCTATATGTGCGGTATCTCGGACATCTTCAGCACTTGTGAAATCTAGTCCAGGGATGGATATTTCTAGTTGTGGATCAAAAACAGGAGCCTTGTCAGTTGGGAGATCCGTACTAGCTCCATATACAACAAAAGGAAAAAATAAAGTAAATAAAAGAACCCCTGCTAGAATAGATGAAAGGAAGTATCCTCGAATTGAAAAAAAATGTCGGAGCATGAAAAGATGGATTATGGAGTGACAAGAAGAAAGCCAGCAGCATGACAGTTATCTTCAAGATATGCTTTCGTCGCCTGCTTTCTCTCGTTAGGTGGACGATTTCTTCCGGGATCATTTACCGTGTAAATACCTGTCGCCGTATCATATCCAGTAAGAACAATATAGTGACCGCCAGACGTAAATTTACAAGTAGTATCAGCTTTTCTGTCAGCTTTTGATGCGTATTTCTTTTTACGGTTGAGGTTTGCGACATGCACCACAACGGGTTGTTTTTTTTCAAGATAGGGGGTGGCCGCTGTAACACTTCCCAGAAGCTTTGCTTTCATCCCATACTCTTCGCTAACTGCTTGCATTCCTTTCCATGATGTTCCATTACACGTTGCCCCAGGAGGACTCCCTGGACCAATACCTCTATATTTATTTTTTTCAGTCCAATCAGCAATATGAGGTGGTTGTGTTTTGTCCTTGTATGGATCGGCAACTTTATCTCTGTATGACGTGAGGACCATTGATAAAGAAGTGATCCCACACCCGGAACTACAAATATTATTTTTACCAGAAGTACAGCCATTTACTCTACCCCAGGCTTGTTCTGCCCACTTAGGATCGCATTGGCCAAAATGGGGAACACCATCATTTGGTAGGACAGAAGAATCATACGTTGAAGAGGGACCAAATTCACCTGATTGAGATTCATATTCACCATCAAGCACGAAAGTTGGAAGAGGAATTTCTTCAACATACTGGATACGAAGATTCCTAAACTTAATAAGTTCAGGATTGATAGTATATAAAATTAGATATGATCCCATAGCGATAAGAAGACCAATAACTGCTTTTGTCATTCGGGCTTTTGCTTTTTGAATACCATCGGAACTTCCAGCTGAGGTCATCCATTGAAGTCCAGCTACAATCATCATAATAATAGCAACAACAGAGGCTGCTGCAAGGGCATAGCGGTATACAGCCTCAATATATTCACCAATAAAAGGAATAATAATGAAAAATTGTCCATTATTTTCTTGTACAGCCTGGCGTAAATCATCGATTCCCGTAAATTCAAGTCCTGGAATGCCAATAACCGTTTTAGGCTGACTTAATATATCGTTAATTTCTTCTCGAACATTTTTTGAAGGAGAACCAACTGAACCACCATCTCCAAAAATAAGAGGGAGTCCGTGCTTTACAAAATATTGGAGAGTAGCATCGTGTTCACCTGTTGTTTTAGTTTGAAAATAATAAAAAGGTTTACTATTATGTACTTTACATTTTGAGTAAAGACGAAGTGCCGCACAATTATCATAATCAGAAGCCGATGGTCCCATAATAGATTGAATCCATTGGTTTGATCCACCAATATTTCGAGAGCCAATAGCTACAACTGAAGAAAAATTGCTCATATTAGCAAGGAGAATCTCCGCCCTCCCCTTAGATATTCCTCCATCAAGGATACCAACACCTTTATAGATTATTCCGTTATTATGTTTCACTGCGCCATAAACACCTGCAGTATCAAGACTTCCCGCACCATTACTATGCCCTGCTATAATGACTTGATCTCTATCAATAGATACATTTGGCTTATGTGTTTGGATAATACGCTCAGCATGGTCAAGTAATTCAGCAACGGTGAAAGGAACATTGGTATGACCTCGCATTCGTGGGTTAACAGAAAAAGATCCTTCAAGATATCCAGCCCAATCCATTGGGGATATAATAATTGTCGGAGGGATGTCACCACTTGCTATAACGGGTTTAATGGTTTTATCCATTGGTTGAGCACCCCTACCTAAATAGCGAAGTTTATGACGATCAGGTTGAAGTTTCCCATGAATAAGAACAAACACCGGGTATGTTCCACCAGTATTAACAGCGTGTTCAGGTAACCAAATAAGCCCTTTATCAACTGGGTTAGGGTAATTTAATTCATTATAAATAACACCATCACTTTCTAATGCAGCATAAGATGGAGCAGGAAAAAAACTCAGCGCAGTAAAGAGTATTGCACAAAAAAGAAGAATGCGAATGCGCATAAGATTATAAACCTAAGAGTGCTTCCCATCCGCTAACCGTGACAGGGGGTTGCACTTGAGTAAAATCAACAAACATGGCAGGTACAGCCTGTATATTAAGAATAGTAGCAAGTTGTGCTGTTCTATCAATATGAGCATTTGTTCCTGGATTTTCAAGGCACTCACGAAGCTTTTTGTCCTTTAATTCAACTTTTTCAGATATAGCATCAAGTGTTGTTGGCGATAAATTATCAAACTGAGAAAAAGCAAGTTTGGTAAAGGGTTCAAATTCCCCTTGTTTATTCGCACAGTAACTATATCGGTGCGCTTCGTTTGATGGGAAAGGGAAGTGTGTGACGGGGAGTCCCTTCCAAATAACTTTCACATCATCGGGATGTTTTGCAATAATTCGTTCAAGAATATCAGACTGTATTCGACATCCTTCGCAACCAAAGTCTTCAAAAGCAATAATAGTTTTTCTTGCGGTACGTTTTCCAATGATAGGATCATCAGGATAAATAGGGATACGAAAATCATCAGGTAGCGCTGTTTCTTCTTCTGGAACGTTATTAATTGATTCATATTGCACAACGCGAAAAAACAATGCAAAAATGGCAATAAGAATCGCTGGAATAAAAATGAGAAAAGAGTGAGAGTGTTTAATCATAGGGATTAAATATCAATACGAAGAAGATCTCCGCCAATTTTATCAGTAAAGTAAAGCGTGTCATTGTCTTCTCCCATAAAAATAGTGTCAACAATATGAGATCCTTCAAAATCAATAAGTGATCTAAGACCAGTTTGAAGATCAATACGAAAAATGTTATCAGCAGTGGTATCAGCAAGACTTGGTTGAAACCCAGATCCACTTTCAAGAGAACTAGGAACAGCACAAAAGACAAAACGTTCATCTTGGAATGTACATTTATCAGCCCAAGTATTTACACCAAGAGTTCGCCGACCTGTTCCAATATTATCTCCTTCAGCATTCACTACCCAAAGTTCTGGGCGGAAGCCATTTCTGCTATTAAATACACTGTATACAAGTTGTTTTCCATCAGCTGACCATTTTGATCTAAAGTCACGCCCTTCAACAACGAGGGACCTAAAGTTTTCTCCATGTTGACCAACTAAGAGCACTTCTTGTCTTTCTGCACCAAGTGGAGCCCCTGTTCGTGATAGTGCCACGACTTGGTTATTAGGAGACCAGTCAACAGTAACTTTATTTCCATTTTCTCCAAGAGCCTCAACCCGTTTTGTATTTCTTCCATCAGGGTCACTTGTAATAAGCCAACGGTTATCAGGAGACAGTCCAACACTTTTTGCAGCAATCTTGTCTCCCTGAGTAGAAAAAGAAAACTCTTCCCAATGTTTTGGAAGGGTTACTTGTTTTCCCGTATCAAAATTATAATAAATTTTTGATTGATCAGGATATTCAATAATAGACTCGTCAGTAGTAGGGGACCAGGTTATTTTTTCTGCATTAAAAAAGATTTCAGAAGAAAGCGCTGAGACAGTATCATTAGGTCCAACGGTGTAAAATTTCCCATCTTGTTGATTATAGAAACGAACGTTTCCTCTATTGTCGACAGCTGGAGAAATAATACGAGTATCAACAACTTGGCGTATACGAGCAGGTTCTTCTCCAACGGACGGAGTTCGTGAAGTAAGATCATCACGAGTATCAGAAAAAGGGAGATCAGAGGACGTCGGATCTTGTGTTTCATCAAAAACCCGTTCATCTGATTGCGGAAAGTCTGTAATATCAATAGTACCTTCAGTAAGTGTCGGCGGAGTTTGTGGTGCGGGTTGTGCAAAAAAGAGTCGATATAAAAAGAAACCAATAATGCCAACAAGTATGACAAAAATAATAGCAGCAAAGACGCGTTTTTTATCCATAGATAATAAGTAAAAAAGAGAGAAACTGACTAGTAGTATAATCGTTTTTCCCTATATTTACAAATAAAAAGGATGCCACAGGGCATCTTTTTATGTATATAGGTTAATTCTAAGAAGAAGCGGACTACTGCGACGAAAGTTCTTGAATTTGAGAGAGAAGTTTTCTTTTTTCTTTTTTAATATTTCCATTAATCATACGTTGCACTTTTTTCACCGTAATACTCAGTTTCGCAATAATAGCACTAAGGGATTGAATTTTTGCATCAATGCCAGCAATAGCCTCTTTCATCGGTTTTATAGCCGTTTTGTATGTTTTTGATGCAAAACTCCATGCTCTATTACAAAATCCCATAATTGGCGCACCGACCTCAGAAAAGATAATTGTAAGTGTCAGAAGAAAGCCTATCACAAAGACAATCGCAATAATAAATTGAAAAAAGTAATAGGTTGCTTGTGCTGACCGAAGAGCAAGAAGGAGTGTTCCTTTCGTGAGTTGAAGTGCTTGTCTTGTCCTTTCGAGATTACGAATACGTCGCTGTGTTGATTTAACCAGTCTATTTCCATGATTTTTAATAGATCCAATCTTTTTTTGGAATGTTTTTTTTGTCTTCGCAACTTTTTCTTGAGTTTGTGCTTGTTGCTTTTTTCCATCATCTTGTCCTTCTTGAGGTGCTTGGTCTTCTTGTTGAGGAGATGTCTGATCTTTTTTACCCTGTTCTTGCTCTTGTTTTTCCTTCTCCTGTTCTTCTGCTTCCTCCTCCTCTTCCTCCTCCTCTTCCTCCTCCTTATTTTCTTCATCACCTTGTTCTTCCTCCTCCTCATTTTCCTGTTCCTCTCCTTCTTCCCCAGCTACGGCATCTTCTTTATTTTCGTCATCTTTTAATTCGTCAGCGACAACACCCGTTTCTTGCGCTACAGCCTGTGGAGCTACGACATCATTTAAATATTCTTCGTATACATTTTCTGGAGTAGCAGGCTCGGCAAATGACTTAATAAGATCAGCACCGTCTTCATCAAGTTCAGGGATATCTTCATCAGATATAATATCTGAAAACATCTTATTGATAATGGGTAAAATAGATTCAGCCACAGCATCTTTCATTCTAGAACGTTGATGTTCAGATACTAAAACACGCCCTTCTTCAGAAGAAGAGACTGCCTGGGCTTGTGTGATAATCTCGTCTGCTGCAAACGCATTTAGTCGTTGCAATTCAGGGTTCTCAGCGAGATCATCAGTCTCATTTTTAGGGGTGAGATCATATTCTTCAGCCATAGTCGCATTATGCTAAAAGAAGATTAACACCATGTATAAGGCGGGCACAATCTTTAGTGTAGTGGTGCATGTAGCTATCAAGCACATCAGTACTTAACTCTCCATACAGTGTTTTAATGTCTTGCATATCAAGAACAGTTTGTTTTGCACGAAGAGATATAAGCTTTTTTATTTCAGTATCAATAGTATTTTTGTCTTTTACTGCACAAGCAGTAAGAAGTTTTTCTTTATGGTAACTAAAAGCATCTTTTAATTCTTTTTGTTGAATCACAAAAGAAGCTTGACCTTGTCTAGTTGTGTGATGTTTTTGTTTTTTAAGGGCAATGGCCCAATCGTGTTGCGTATCTGAATCCATAAAATGACAAGCAAAAGAAGGATTAAGAAAGGGTGAAAGATTCGTTTGCGTGCTTAAGTGTATAGCGTTTTTTTCGTTCCTCTTGAGACAATAAATCGATCACCAGGTTATGAACAACATCATCAATCATCTTTTCAATATGTCTTGCGCCAGTGTCAGGAGCATATGATGATTTTGCAAGTTTCGTAATAGCCGTTTTAAGAGGAGTAATACGAAAATCTTTTGTAGCAAAGAAGTGATCACTAAGCATGGTAATGTGGTTGCGGATGATTTTTTCTATATGAGCTTCTTGAAGAGGGGAAAAGACACAGGTAGATTGGATACGGCTCATAAGTTCAACACCAAACGTTTCTTTAAGATCTTTAATAACAGCATGATGTTGTGCTTTTTTTGCTTGCTGCTTGGTTGTTGTTGAACCAAACCCTAGCCCATTTTTAGTTAAATGCATTGATCCAAGTGTACTTGTAAGAATAATCACTGCATGTCTAAAATGAACTTTCTTCCCACGACTATCAGTAAGCGTTCCTTCGTCAAGTAATTGTAATAAAAGTTTTCTAACATCAGGATGTGCTTTATCAAATTCATCAAATAAGACCACGGCATACGGACGTTTTTTTAATGAATCTATAAAATGATTTCTTTCTTTGTGCCCAATGTATCCGGCTGGAGAACCTAATATTTTTGATACTCCGTGAGCTTCACTAAATTCACTCATATTTAAATTAATGAGTGCTTTTTCATCGTTATACAATTCGCGAGCTAAGCTTTTTGCGAGTTTTGTTTTTCCAACACCACTTGGTCCCACAAACAAAAAGGAAGCAAGCGGTTTCGTACCTTTACGAAGACCGACGTGTGCTTGGCGAAGAGTTCTAACCACAGAAGATACCGCCTCATCTTGTCCAATAACATGAGTACGAAGGCGTTCCTCGAGATTATGAAGATGTTTCCAATCGTCAACAACAATAAACGAAGAATCAATACCTAAGCGTCGTGCCAGAGCATCGATAATGTGTTGGTCACCTACTTTTTGAGGTGTTATTTTTGGTCCTTTTTCTTGTTGTTTAGAAAAAATAGCAATTTTTTTCTCCATGCGTTCAACTTTTGTTTTCCACTTCATGGCTTCATCAAATGCTTCTGCTAAAATAGCTTCTTCTTTACGTTTTTCGTATAAGGCTTGTTTATCAAGAAGTTCTTGATATTTTTTTTCAATTGGGGGAGTCAGACGCGTTGCGCGAACTGCTGCTGCGGCTTCATCAATCAAATCAATTGCTTTGTCAGGTAAAAAAGAATTATGGATGTATTTTGTGCTAAGCGTCACCGCTGCCGTAATTGCAGCCGCTGATATGGTAACATCATGAAAAGATTCATAATGTTTTTTAATACCAGATAAGATAGATATAGCTTCATCAGTACTTGGTTCTTCAACAGGAATTGCTTGAAATCGTCTTTCAAGTGCTGGGTCTCCACTAATATGTTTGGTATATTCATCAATTGTGGTAGCTCCAATACAACGAAGTTGTCCTCTTGCAAGTGCTGGTTTTAAAATATTAGCAGCATCCATCGTTCCTTGATTTGACCCAGCTCCGATAATATTGTGAACCTCATCAATAAACAAAATATAATCAGGATGTGTTGCGAGTTCATCTATGACGTGCTTCATCCGTGCTTCAAATTCTCCTCGATAAATAGTTCCTGCAATAAGGAGCGTTAAATCAAGAGAAAGAACCGTTTTTCTTTTTAACACATCAGGAACATCTCCTGAAAGAATCCGTTTAGAAAGACCTTCAACGATGGCTGTTTTTCCAACACCAGGTTCACCAACTAATACAGGATTATTTTTGGTACGTCGACACAAAATATGAATAAGCCTGTCAATTTCTTTTTCTCTTCCTATAACAGGATCAATGGTCGCTTGAATTTTTGAATCAGTCAGTTTGACCGTGAACATTTCAAGTGCTGATGGTTGTTTTTGTTTTTTCCTTTTTTTCGTAGATGTTTTAGAGGGTGTTTGATCAGGAAGTTCTTCAATATCACTGAGTTGATCCATAACGTCACTCACGTCTTGCATATCAGGAAAGCGACTTGCACTCGCCATGGTTGTATCAATATGATCAAAAAGAGTATCAACCTCAACACTACATTTTTGAATAGCAGATTCAATGATCGAGTCTTCAATATCAAGAAGACCATATAAAAGGTGTTCTGTACCTACATAATTATGAGCATGTTCATATGCAAGTAAAATTGCTTTTTCAAGTGCACGCTTTGCGTATTCATTAAGTTCAGGGATAGTCGTCGCATCTTGAGAAGATTTTTTATTTGGGGTTATCTTTGGAGTATAAGAAACTTCTGTATCAGTAATCTCATGACGAGAAAGAATTTCAGTACCAATAGATCCAGATTCTTTTAAAAGTGCCAAAAAGAGGTATATTGGACGGACATCTGTTTCACCATAAGAAACAGCCATTGCAAGGCTGCGAGTAATAACTTGTTTAAGATGAGTTGAAAATTGATCAAGAAGTTTTTCTGGAGTCATAAAAAACCGTTTACTTAAGCTATTTTTGCGAAAAATATAAAGCTAGTATATACTAAAAAAGTCCAAAATGTCAATCTAAAATATACTGATATATGTCATTTCCATCCCACATTTTTAAAGCCTACGATATTAGGGGGAAATACCCAAATGAGATCAATGAAGACCTCGTTGAACGAATTGCAAAAGCCTTTGCTGTATTTATAAAAGAAGATACCAAAAAAGAAGATGTCACTCTTGTGGTATGCCAAGATATGAGGGATTCTTCAATTCCGTTAAAAAATGTTGTAATAAAGGCTTTAAGAGATCAAGGAGTAAATATTGTAGATATTGGACTTGCCTCAACCCCTACCTTTTATTTTGGAGTAGGGTATCTTGGTGTTGATGGAGGAATACAAATTACTGCCTCACATAATCCTGCTGAATATAATGGTTGCAAAATGGTAAGAGCAAAAGCCGTCCCTGTGAGTGGGGAAACAGGAATTTATACCATTAGAGATCTTGCAGAAAAAAATGAATGGATTAAGCAGGAACAATTAGGTTCATATGCGAAAGTCGAAGGAATATTAGAAAAACAAATTGACTATGCACGTAGCAGAGTAGCAAAAGAAGGTATCAAACCCTTTAATATCGTAATAGATCCGGGAAACGGTATGGGAGGGCCATTAATGGAAGCACTTTTTACGCATCTTCCTTGTACTGTAGAAAAACTTTTCTTTGAGCTCGACGGAACATTTCCAAATCATGAATCAAACCCTTTAAAAGAAAAGAACAATAAAGATATTCAAGAAAAAGTAAGAGAAATTGGTGCTGACCTTGGAATTGCATTAGACGGAGATGCTGACAGAATATTTTTTATTGATGAAAAAGGAGAAACAGTGCCACCAGCAATTCTTCGAGGAGTACTCGCACAAATTATATTGCGAGATCATGCTGGGGCTTCAATTGGATATGATATTAGACCGGGTCGTATTACCGTTGACCTTATTGAAGAAGCTGGAGGAATCCCGGTGGTTACCCGCGTGGGGCATTCTCTTATAAAAGAAAAGGCAAGAGAAATTGGCGCACCGTTTGCAGGAGAGTCTTCAGGACACTTTTTTTATGATTCACCGTATGGTTTCTTTGAAATGCCGGAACTTGTAACACTTTATTTTCTAAAAGAACTTTCAGAAAGTGGAAAAACCCTATCTGAGTTTATTGCACCTTTTAAAAGATATATTCACTCTGGAGAAATAAACTTTTCAGTAGAAGATAAGCAAAAAGTATTTGATGCATTGCTTGCGAAGTATGAAGATCATTTTACTTATGATTTTGACGGAGTCACTTTTGAATGGAAAGATTGGTGGTTTAATGTTCGTGCTTCAAACACGGAAAACACTGTACGATTAAACTTAGAAGGGATGAATGAAGACATTGTAAAAGAAAAGGTAGAAGAAGTGTCACAGATTATTAAAGAATAAAAAAGTCGCCTATGGCGACTTTTTTATTTGTAGTATTATTTAATCTGTAATTCTTTAAACCCGGTGTCGTTATCGTGCACTCTTGTAAACGCAAGATGTTCACACACACCAATAACAATCTCAGCAGTAGAGTACACCAGACAATTATCTTTCATATGTCCTCCAAATACATGCCCATCTTTATTTGCAATGGACATGTGTAGGTGACAGCCATCAGGAGACAGAGTTCCTGTAAGAGAAACTATTTCAAATTTTTCTTCGTAGTTTTTGGTAATACGTTCATCTGCCAAGCGAAGGGTTGCACGAGTAAGACTTCCAACACAACTCAGAATAACACCAGCAGCGATGCTGTTTTTTTGTACGTACAACGTAATTTCTTTTTTTATATCTTGTCCCGGAGTAAGACGAAGTGCATGAGTGATCATATTTGTAAGTGTCTCGTATAGTGATCAACTGGGGCAAATTCATCAGTAAGGGGTGGTAAATCAAGTAAAAGATCCCCTGTATAGCGGGTTTCAAAGAGTTGTTGAAACTCAGTTTCATTATCAAAGGAAAATGGGGCTATATTTTTAGTTGCCAGAAGAAGGATGTTTTGTCGTTCGTCAGGTGCTTTTTCATCCTGAACTTGAAATGCATACACTTGAGGGTATGTTTGAGATAGCGTCCCAAACACTGCCCAAAAAAATTCACTTTTTTCTCCCTCAAAAGCACTAATCATATTTACAATAAGGGTCCCATTCTCATTAAGGTGTACATCGATTTCATCAAAAAATTCTTTGGTCGTTAAATGAAACGGAATATTATTGTTAGATCGAAAAGCATCAAGATAGACAACGTCATATGTTTTATCTTGGTGTTGTAAAAAGGTTCGCCCATCTTCGTCAGCCAAACGAAGCCGAGGGGAGTCTGTCAGAAAAAAGTATTCTCTTGCAAGCTCCGTTAAGACCGGATCAATTTCAGCAACATCTAAACTAGACGATGCATAGGTGTTTAAAAAATGTTTGGTATATGAGTGAACACCTCCGCCAATGATAAGACCACTTTGAATATTTGGGGTTGTATATTCAGCTAAGCGAAACATTTTTGCATAACTAAATACTAATTCATCTGGTGCATCAAGAAACATCGCAGATTGCGTGCCTCCTGTTCCTGTTCGCATCACACGTGTTTTTCTATTCTGTTCGCGATACGTGTCTTGTGTATACACTTCAATATGTTGATACGGACTCTCACGAACAATGATCCCGTTCTGTTGAAGAAGCGCTTGAGCTTCTGACGATACGATCATTGATCCAGCACAAAAAAGAAGAAGGATAAGAGTATGAACTCGTCTATAGGATGATGCTGCAATAAACGACAGTATAAATAACAAAATAGCTAAAGAAAAGAGAATGTGGGTTAAGTGAAAGTAAGAAAATAAGACAAATCCCGTAAGAAACGTTCCTACAATACTCCCAACCGTAGAAATGGCATACAAGTTTCCAATAGTTTTTCCACTCATCTCAATAGTGTTAAGTTTTAGCCGTACTGCGTACGGAGAAGCCATTGCCAGAAGCGTACTTGCTGGTCCAAAAAGGACAATGGTAGAAATAAGAGCAGCAAGCCTAATATCCGTAAATGTATAACGAACAAAGGTAAGAAACGGCGTTTTAATAAGTGTTAAAAAAAGGACCGCAACGCCAGAGAAAAAAAGAATGCTTGCAAATGTTTTGTAATTTGGATTTTTGTCAGCAAGTTTACCACCTAAATGATAGCCAAGACTTAAGCTCGCAAGGATAATACCAATAAGACTCGTCCAAATAAAAATAGACGTTCCTAAATACGGTGCAAAGACACGAGATCCAGCAATTTCAAGAACTAAAATAATAGCACCAGTACAAAAAACAATTCCTTCAAGTCGATAAAGTCGAAAAAGACGTATCATAAAGTTACATTGATCGAAGTCGTTTAATTCGTTCTTCTGCCGGTGGGTGAGTAGAGAAAAATGATGTAAGCGTTTTTCGTTTAAACGGATTTGAGATAAATAAATGCGCCGTTGCACTATTTGCCGTTTTTAGTGGTTGATTTGATGCGTGTATTTTTTCAAGTGCGCGAGCTAGCCCTTCTGGGTATCTGGTTAACAGTGCTCCTGATGCATCAGCAAGATATTCTCGCTTTCTTGAAATCGCAAGCTTGATAAGTTCAGCAACAATAGGGGAGACAAGTAAAAGAAGAAGACTAATAACAAGAATAGCTCCACCTGCTTTTTTGTTATCAGATCCACCAAAAAGACGGATACGAAAGAACCAATCAGCCATAATAGCAATGGTTCCTACAAGCACAACTACAATAGTCATGACACGAATGTCATAGTTTTTTATATGAGAAAGTTCATGAGCAATAACACCTTCAAGTTCTTCATTTTCTAATGCTTGAATAAGCCCACTCGTAATGGCAATAGATGCGTGCTCCGGATCTCGTCCAGTAGCAAAGGCATTCAGCGCAGGAGAATCAATAATATGCACCTTGGGAACGGGCATCCCTGACGAGATACAAAGGTTTTCTACCATCCGGTATACATACGGGTTATCTTCTTTTTTTATAAGTTTTGCCTTAGTAGAGCGAAGCGCAACTTTATCACCATGATAATAACTAATAAGGCTAGATCCAATAGAAAAAAGAACTGCAAAAAGAAATACTCCGTAGCCATAATCAAGATACACTCCTAAAAGCCATCCCAATGCAATAATCATGATAAGAAAGATCATGATAAGAAATACGGTTTTTCGTTTATTTGAGTCAATTTGTGAATACATATTGTAGAGTTTTTAGCATTTCTATGCTACACCGAATAAGGAAGAGAAGCAAGTAGGAAAAGAATAAAAAATACACCCTAAAAGGCGTATTTTTTACGAAAAGTAATGTTATGAAGACAAATCAACTTTTACATTCTCTCGCTCTTCAGCATTTTCAATTTCAAAAAAGTCGTACTTCTTGAAGTTAAGCATGCCGGCAATCAAATTATTTGGAAATGTTTCCATTTTAATATTGAAGTCACGAACCATACCATTGTAAAATCGTCGTGATGCTTGAATCTTATTTTCAGTATCAGACAATTCATCCATTAATTGAGCAACGTTAGTGTTTGCCTTAAGGTCAGGATATGCTTCAACGGCAATTTGAAGTTTAGAAAGCATTCCTCCAAGCATACTTTCTGCTTGAGAAATAGCACCTAGATCCCCTGATGCTTCTGCAGTCATTGCTTGAGAACGGAGCTTTGTTACTTCTTCAAGAAGACCTCGTTCATGCTGCATGTACCCTTTAACACTCGCAATTAAGTTTGGAATGAGGTCATATCGACGTTTAAGTTGGACGTCAATGTCACTCCAGGCCTCTGTTGTGCGGTTTTTGAGCTTGATAAGACCGTTGTAGAGTGCTATAACCCACAAGAGAAGGAGCACAATCACGGCTATCACTATATAAAGAATAATCATACGTACGAATCTATTGAATAAAACCAGGAGGTATGAGATAATCCTAGCGTTATTAGTATACAGACAAAGCGTAAAAAACGTCAATCCTATGGTAACAATTCTGTTATTTCTCATTATTTTAAGTGTCCTCGTATTTGTCCATGAATTTGGACATTTTATTACCGCAAGATTGTCAGGCATGAAGGTCTATGAATTTGCTTTAGGGTTTCCACCGCGTGCATTTGGTGTGTACAAAGACCCAAAAACAGGAAAATGGAAATGGATAAGAGGAAAAGGGAAAAGTAATCTTAAAAAAACAGTTGCAGGTCACGAACAAGAAGAAGAGTTTCCAGATACACTCTATACCTTTAATTGGTTGCCACTCGGAGGGTTCGTTCGTATAAAAGGAGAGAACGGAGAGTTTGAAAACGAAAAAGACAGTTTTGGGTATCAAAAAACATGGAAAAAACTAGTAGTACTCTCAGCCGGTGTAATCATGAATTTTTTGTTAGCAGGAGTCCTTCTTGGAATCGGTCTTATTATTGGACTTCCGTCAGATGTGACCAATCTTGACGACAAGCATGCCATTATTGTCGAAGCGCCAAGTGTTATTATTCAACAAATTACGAATAATTCTCCAGCAGATGAAGCCGGGTTTAAGTTTGGTGATCAAATTGTCCGTATTAATGATCAAGATATTGTAGGGACAAAAGAAATGATTGCGTATGTACAAGAACAAGGAGAAACAGCACTTGATGTTGTGATAAGACGAGAAGGGGAAGAAGCTCATCTGGAAGTAACACCAAAAACTATTGAAGGGGAAGATACCCCGCGTATTGGAGTATCACTTGTTGATGCTGCAGTGATTAGGTACCCATGGTACATTGCAATTCCAAAAGGATTTGTAGCCGCTGCGAAAGCAACAGTGCAAATAGTAATTGCATTTTATCTATTAATTAAAGGATTGATATTAGGTCAAGGGCTTGCTTTTGAAGTTGCCGGACCTGTTGGCATTGCGTCAATCATCGGGGAATCCGCAAGGCTCGGGTTGAATTACCTCATTAATACCGCTGCAATGATTTCTCTTTCTCTTGCTGTTATTAATATTCTCCCTATCCCTGCACTTGATGGAGGACGAATATTGTTTATATTAATCGAAAAAATCACTGGAAAGAAAGTACCATTAAAGTATGAGCAATTTGCACACACTATCGGATTTGCCCTACTTATGATATTAATTGTAGTAGTAACCGTAAGAGATGTCCTTGGATTATTTTAATAGCCTATGAAAAAAGAACTTGGGAAGCTAAAAAAAGATTTTGAAAAAGGACTCAAACAAGTCTCAGATTTTTTAGGACTTGATGAGTTAGAACAAGAATTTTTTGGGAGAAAATCAGGAATACTGTCAGACATCATGAAATCTTTAAAAGGACTAGAAAAAGATGCAAGAAAAGAATTCGGGCAAATGGCAAATGATGTGAAACACGAACTGCTCGTATTATTAGGAGAAAAAAAAGAAGTGCTTGAAAAGGAAAAGATGTCAAAGATTGCAAAAGAAGAATCTATTGATGTCACTCAACCATATCTTCCTAAAAAAGAAACCGGGCACATTCATCCAATGACTCTTGGAACTTGGGAAATCGAAAAAGTCTTTAAAGATATGGGATTTATCGTAGAAGATGGGCCAGAGCTAGAAAGTGACTATTATAATTTCCAAGCAGTAAATATTGAAGAACATCACCCAGCAAGAGATGGACATGATACCTTTTATATTAAGGATAACCCAACATGGGTTATGAGAACGCAGACATCAAACATGCAGGTGCGGTCAATGCAAAAGTATAGTGATGGGGGAACAAAACCTCTAAGGTTTGCTTGTCCTGGTCGCGTATATAGAAATGAAGCCCTTGATGCAACGCATGAACATACCTTTTATCAATTTGAAGGGCTTATAGCTGGAAAGGATATTAATATTGGACACCTTATTGCAACGCTTAAAGAATTATTGCAGGGGTTATTTAAAAAAGACAACATCGAAGTACGCTTGCGTCCGTCATACTTTCCATTTGTTGAACCGGGGTTTGAGCTTGATATGTTAATTGATTTAGGAAAAGGAAAACAATGGGTAGAAATGCTTGGATGCGGACTTATGCATCCAAATGTGGTAAAAGAAGGTGGGTATGATCCAGAAGAATGGCAAGCATTTGCATTTGGAATGGGAATTAATAGGTTAGTCATGGCAAAGTATGGGATTGAAGATGTACGATATTTTCAATCAGGTGATTTAAGATTTTCTTCACAGTTTTAGTATGCGTATTTCAAAAAAATGGTTACAAGATTTCGTCTTTCTTCCAGATAATGTTTCGTCAGAAAAACTTGGAGAAGATTTAACACTAAAAGTAGTAGAAGTAGAAGAAATTATTAATCAAGCATCAGCGCTTGAAGGTATTGTTGTTGGAAAAATAAAAGAAATTAAAAAACACGAAGATGCAGACGCCCTAAGCGTTTGTCATGTAGACATTGGAGAAAAAAATGACGTACAGATTGTGTGTGGTGGATCAAACCTAAAAGAAGGCATGACCATTGCATTTGGGAAAGTAGGTGCACACGTTCGTTGGCACGGAGAAGGAGACTTAGTGGAGTTAAAACCAATAAAAATTAGAGGGGTAGAATCTCATGGTATGGTTTGTGCCGCTGACGAGATTGGACTCGGTGATATGTTTTCTAAAAAAGACGAAAAAGAAATTCTAGATATTTCTCATATCGATGCCGCTCCAGGAACACCACTTGCAGAAGCCTTAGGAGTGGACGACACTATTATTGATGTAGAAAACAAAACCATGACTCATCGGCCAGACCTATGGGGACATTATGGTATTGCACGAGAAGTGGCGGCAATGTATAGAAAAAAACTCAAGGAATATGCGCCACCTAGTATAAAAGAAGGAAAGCAACACACATTGCATGTAGACATAAAAACACCCGATGTATGTAGAAGAGCTTCATTTGTTCGTGTTGATGGAATAGAAATAGGAGAGTCACCCTCATGGATAAAAGAACGGCTTATTGCTGTTGGTCTGCGACCAATTAATAATATTGTTGATATTACAAATTACGTCATGTATGATCTTGGGCAACCAATGCACGCGCATGATGCTGATAAGATAGAAGAAGGCACCCTGATCATTCGCTACGCAAAAAAAGATGAACCCTTTGAAACACTTGATAAAAAAGCATTGAAGCTTAGTGAAAGCATGCTGGTGATTGCTGATAAGAAAAAAGCCGTAGCTCTTGCTGGTGTGATGGGAGGTTCAGCGAGTGACATTCATGACGGGACAAAGTCAATTATATTAGAAGCTGCAAATTTTGATGCAACAACCGTTCGGAAAGCTGCACAAGCATGTGGGTTAAGAACCGATGCGTCAACTCGTTTTGAAAAAACACTTGATCCAAACATGACGATACTTGCATTACAAAAAGCTGTTGCACTTATAAAAGAGTGCTGCAAGGATGCTCATGTGACAAGTAACATCGCAGATACATTTAAACCAAACAAAAAAAGAGATATCAATCTCCCCATGACATTTTTACGACAAAAAATGGGTATAGAGATTGAAGAAAAGCAAGTCGTGAATATTTTAGAGCACTTAGGGTTTAGTGTAAAAGCAAAACGAGGGACATTATTTGTCACGCCGCCAACATGGAGGGCAACAAAAGACGTTACTATTCGTGAAGACTTAGTAGAAGAAGTAGCCCGAATGTATGGATACGATAATATTCCAACAAGTCTACCAAATTTTGCAATCACGCCACCACCAAAAAATCTTTTAAGAGATACGGTGAACAACATGAAAAAAATTATTGCATATGAATGTGGGTATACAGAAGTATATAATTATTCGTTTGTTTCTCCTGAATTATTAAAAAAAGTGGGGGAATCAGTTGACGATCACATTGAGCTTGCGAATCCTATTGCAAAAGACAGACCATATGTCCGAAGGAATTTGGTACCAGGCTTACTTGAAAATGTAGAAAAAAATGCCCATCGTTTTGATAAGATAAAGATCTTTGAAATCGGAAAAACATTCCTCAAAGATGAACCAGGAGAACGTGCTGATAAAAATGGAAATGATTTATTGCCAAAGCAAGATACGTATCTTGGATTTGCATTCATGGATAAAGAGAACAAAGTACCATTTTTTGAAGCTGCAAACACGGTAAGAGCGATTGCTAAAAGGCTGCAGGTAGAGGTAACATTTAAAAAGATGGAAATAGAGACACTATTAGTCCATCCTGGTCGTGCTGCTGACATATATGTAAAGGATGTTATGGTTGGTCGGATTGCTGAAGTGCACCCTGTTGTGCAAGAAGATATGGGTATCCCTCATAAAACAGCAATCGTACAAATAAATGTGAATACACTTATTACAACAATAACTGAAGAAAGTAATTATAGGCCTCTTCCTGTATATCCGGTGATTTTACGAGATATTGCGTTCACAGTTTCTCAAAATGTTATTCATGACGATGTTGTGTCTACAATAGTCGCAATTGATCCATTAATAACAAAAGTAGAGTTATTTGATGTATACGAAGGAGAACATGTTGAAGATGGGCAAAAAAGTATGGCATATCATCTCGAGTATCGATCAGACAAAAGAACATTAGAAGCCAAAGAAATAGATAGTGTTCATGAAAAAGTGATAAAAGCGTTAGAAACATCGTATTCAGCACAGATACGTGCATAAAAAAACCGCCATTTTGGCGGTTTTTTATTTAGTAATTTACATTGACGAATGAAGGTCACACTGCTATTGTAGGGGTACAATATATTAAAAAATATCATATGAAAAAATCTCATAAAATATACATCGGGACAATGGTCGCTTGTATTGTAATGGTAGGAATTCCATTACTTTCAGCACATGCAACGAGACTGGTAACACAGATTGAAACAACAGCACAAAAACCAGTGGTACAAACAGAAGGTCTCGATATGCAAGAGATCATCACAAGCGTATGTGATGAAGAAAACAGAGTAGAGGAAGCTCGTATCATTATGAATCATCCTCGAATCCACCCGAATAGACCAATTGCAGGATTAATGCGTGGATATCTTTCAACTGGGGAATTAAGACCATACGGATCATTACGATACGGAAATAAATATATTGTAAATCAATCCGTAAGTGTGGCTACTACCTCTGACGAAGAGTGTTCAAATAGAAAACATATTTCATTTCATTTTGCCTACGAAGGATTTTGGGGAGAAAGTACGCCAGCAGAAGTTCGAGTCATTCTTTATGGGTATACAGATGAAGGAAACATTTATCAGCTTAGTGGATGGAAGACTGGTCCAGAGTTTCAGATTAATGTCGTTGACGAACAAAATGTGCGTTCAACATTTGGAAGTGTTGCCACAAGTTACACTGAAGAAGGGATAGAGGGCATAAATATTATTCATCTTACATATGAAAATGGAAGAGATATTGATGAATTAAGAATATTACTCAATAAAAAAGATAGAGCAAATCGTTTTGGATATTTCCAATTTTTAGAAGGTGAGGATGGAACATATTCTTGTCGTGAGTTGTATAAAAAAAGATTTGGAAACAACAAGGTAGAATTAAAAGAAGACCAATGTACAAGAGTGCATGATAATGAGACAAACCAGGTAACGTTTTCGTTTCCGTTTAGTGTTATGCCTGGGGTAGTATCACCAGAAGAAAACATCGTGTCACACATTTGGTATGAACACGATCATAATGAATATCGACAAGGGTGGAAACATGAGAAAGACGACACTTTTAGTATAAATGTATTTACAGAGCCTGTACCAGAACCGGAGCCAGAGCCTGTATCAAGTACACAACCAGATATAACAGTAGTCGTCGTAGAAAATAATCTACCAACACCAGTTGAGCGAGTAGAAACATATGGAGCATTTGTATCTGGTGGAGTAGATGTTGAATTTACTCAAGGTGCATCACTAGAAGGAGCAAGAGTTCTTTTAAATGGAAGTGAAGTGCATGCATTGGTAACGTATGATGGAAATCATGCTGCAACAAGTTTATTTAATCTTGTACCAGATACGACGTATAATGTATCTGTAGAGCTTGCAAGTGGACAATCCATAGATACTACGCTAACAACACGACCTGAATGGTCAATTGAAGGACAACAAGAACAAACCCAAAGGGAAGTGCTTGTATCAACAAATAATGAATTTCAACAAGCATTAGAAAATGTACAACCCGGAGATAACATCAAACTTGGAACGGGAGTATATGAAGGATTTGAAATGTTTCAAAAAACCGGTGCATATGGACAACGAATTATTATTGAAAGCCAAGATAAAGAAAATCCAGCACAGATTGTAGGGGACATTATTCTATACCAAAGTTCATATTATACTTTTTATGGATTAGATATCGTTGGAACCATGAATGTCCGTGGATCTCATCACACAGAAATCGTGGAAAACAATATTCATGACAGCGAATCAATGGGGCAAGAAGATTGGTTTGTCTTTATTCAACATAATGATGATATTGTTGGAGAAGTAAAAGATAATTATAACCTGATTCTAAAAAATAGAATTCATGACGATGTACATGGAGAATTTGTTCCAGTAGATCAAGGAGAAAATCAAACATATTACGGAATTAAACAAGACTTCGGTGTTGGTGGATACACTGTCATAGCAGATAATGTATTATTTGGTATGGCTGACGCTATTGCGCCAGGAGGAGACGAGGGGCATTCACCAGTGTCAGAGCCAAGTGACTTAGACGTAAAAAGTGTATGGGCAAATAGAGAACTTGATATATACGATAATGTTATTGATGGCGTGTCTGATGATTGTATTGAACTTGATGGACATGGGATTAACGTTCGTGTATTTAAAAACTATTGTAAAGAAAGTACAAACGGAATAAGTACTGCACAAGTATTTCCTGGACCAATATTTATTGCATACAATCAACTCCATGGATTTAATGAAGGAGCATTAAAGATGAACACAGGAGTTGCTGGCGTAACAAGAAACGTGTATATCTATCACAACACCATAAAGCAAGAAGAAGGAGCATCTTATGCGCTTTATAGAGGGTTTCCAGCGAGAACACAAAACGTTGTATTGCGAAACAATATTATTGAAGCAACAGGAAGAGTGATTGAAACCGACATTGGATCAAACTTCTCTTGTGAGTACTATCATAAAAATCATAGCTTTGATTACGATGTATTATGGTCACCACTTCCCGAAGGAGAAATACTCTTTAAGTGGGGATACACTGATTGGGGAGACAATCGTAGATACACAAGTTTTGATGCATTTCAAAGACAAACAGCAAATCCAAATTATGTAAGTGAAGGAGAAATCTTTCCAAATACACCAGTAGCGTTTAATTGCCAAGATCAAGAAGTAATTGGGCAAGAACCAAATGGAGTGTTTGCAGATCCTTCTTTAGCTGTGCATGTTGGAGAAAAAAATGGCGAAACAGTAGAAATACTTATACCCGCTGTTGGGTCAGTCGCTGTAGATAGGGCCGTACCTTTACCAGGAATAAATGATCAATACCTTGGTGCCGGACCAGATGTAGGCGCTGTGGAAGCAAGATAAACATAAAAAAGAAAACCCCGAGATCCTCGGGGTTTTATTATTCCTCATTTTTCGCTATACTATGCATGTATGAAAAATACAGGAGACATCTTTGAAATGATTATTGAGTCGATGGATAAAGATAAAATGATTGCCACAAAGGCCGTACCAAGTACACGGTCTTTTCTTGATACAAAAAAAGATGAGGCTCATGATTGGACCACTCACGAAGAAGAAGGTCAACTTGCTATTGATGTTGCTGAAGTTGGAAATGATATTGTGGTTACTACAACGGTTGCGGGAGCTGACACCAAACGTATTGAAGTATTTGTGCATAATGATGTGTTAACTATTAGAGGAGTACGACATTCACCATTAGAGCAAAAAGCACAAGTATCGTATTTTCATAAAGAATGTTTTTGGGGAGCATTTTCAAGAACCGTGGTTTTACCCATTGATGTGAAAGGGGACCTCGCAAGAGCAGAGTATACAAGTGGCGTATTGAGTGTATGGATTCCCAAACAACAACAAGGAGCAAAAATACCAGTTACTATAATTGATGAATAAATATGGGAAAAAAGAGACCGGCCTTTTTAAAAGAAAAAATGAAATCATTTTCCTGGTATCGTATCTGGATTTTATTGATTGTATTAATCGTGATAGTGGCTGGAACAGCAACTGGAGTACTTGCTTACGAAAGAAGTTACCAAGATAGAGTATACCCAGGTGTACATTTAGGGAATGTACCGATTGGTGGACTTGATGAAGAAGGCTTGCGATTGTTTTTATTTGATATTCAAGACAAATTATTAAATGATGGTATCAGATTTACCTTTGATGAAGAGCTTGATGAACTAATACTATACCCAACAGCATTTGATGGAGATACCATAGAGTTTGTTGAACTTGATGTTGAAAAGGAAGTGGATGCCTTACTTCATTATGGAAAAAGAGGAAATATATTTTCACGAGCGATAAAAACACTTAAAAGTAGATTTGCAAAAGGGAGTGTTTCTTTAAAGCACATCACCGTATATGAAGATGCAATTACGGATACCCTTAAAGACTACGTAAAGGATGTGGATACAAAAGCAACAAATGCGGGGGTAGATATTGAAAGTGTTGATCCATTAGTGTACACGATCACATCGTCAACTCCTGGAGTTGAGTTTAAATATGATAACATTGTTGATGAAATATATCGTTCTTGGGGAGAGTTACAAACACCAGAAATAACAATTGAAAAAGAAGTGACTGAGCCAGAAGTACTTGAGAGTGATGTAGAAAAAATAGCAGATAGATTAGGTGTTGTACTTGAACATAATGGGATAACACTTACCTATACAGATCCACATACCAAAAGAGACAGTGCATGGTCACTTCCAAGTAACGTAATATATGATTGGCTTGAGGTGCAAAAACAAGAAGAAAACGGAGCCGGTTTTGGTATTAACAAAGAAGAAATCATTGCCTACTTAGAAGGAGAAGTAGAAGAAATAGTAAATATAGAGGCAAAGGATGCCAAATTTGAGGTACAGGACGGAAAAGTGACATCATTTCAAGGATCACGACCTGGGATTGAATTAAAAAAGGAAGAAACATACGATAACATTAATAATGCCATGCTTCAGAGAACCTGGCATGACGAGGGAATTGTTACAAGTATTGAAGTGAAAACAGAGGTGACTGAACCACAAGTAAAAACAGGAGATGTAAATGATGTCGGTATTACAGAAGTATTGGGGACAGGATACTCAGCATTTAAAGGAAGTCCTCCAAACAGAATCAGTAACATTAGAAATGCGGTGATAAAATTAAATGGATTACTTGTTGAACCAGGAGAAGAATTTTCAACAGTAGTATCAACAAAACCATTTACTATTGCCGGAGGCTATCTTCCAGAAAAAGTTATTATAGGAGATAAAATTGAGGATGCTCTTGGTGGTGGACTTTGTCAGATTTCAACAACAATATTTCGTGCAGTAATGAATAGTGGACTTGAAATCACAGAAAGAAGGAATCATCGATTTGCAGTACACTATTATAATATAAAAGGGAAGCCAGGAGTTGATGCAACTATTTTTGATTCTCATCCAGATTTTAGATTTGTAAACGATACAAATCACGCAATATTGATTCAAGCAGAATTAAATGAGTATACCGAAGAATTATTCTTTACTTTTTGGGGAACATCTGACGGAAGAAAAGGCTCATTCACAGATCCTGTAGTAAATAGATGGATTCCTCATGGACCAACACAATATGTAGAGACCGATGAACTTCCACCAGGAACAACAAAGTGTCAGGGAGCATACACCGGAGCAGACACATCTTTTGTGTATAGTATTGAAAGGCCCAACGGAGAAGATGATGAAGAAATATATTTCAGTCATTATCGACCGCTTGCAAACATTTGTCTCGTAGGGGTTGAACCAAAAGAACAAAGAGAAGTGTGTGACGAAAGTGGTGAATGTGTGACTATTGATATAGAAGAAACAGAAAAAAGTGAAGAATAGGAGTAATATATTAGTGTGAAAGAACTTCAAGCAAACAATGGAAAGCATATCGAAATACAGGTAGGAAATACTACCTATCTTCGTTTTCCAATAAAAACACATGTTATTACAAAAAAAGATGATATAACGGATGTGATTCAAAAGTATGCATCATCATATCTTCAAAAAGGAGATACGCTTTGTGTAAGTGAGCGAGTCGTCGCAATTACACAAGGACGGTCATTTAAAATTGTTGATATTCATCCAACTACCTTTGCTACATGGTTATCAAAACGAGTACATAAGTCACCGTACGGTATTGGTCTTGCAAGTCCATGGACTATGGAGCTTGCTATAAGAGAAGTTGGATATATCAGAATTCTATTTGGGGCTGTTGTGGCTATGATTACAAGACCATTTGGGATTAAAGGATTGTTTTATCACATTGCAGGAAGACAAGCCGCAGCAATCGATGGACCTTGTGATTACACATTGCCTCCATATAATAAATGTGCAACATTGGCACCTAAAGACCCAAATAAGGTTGCAAGAAAAGTTGCCAAAGAGATTGGGTGTGGGATTGTTATCATTGATGCAAATGATCTTGGTGTAGATGTTCTTGGTATGGATGATTCAGAAATAAAAAAAGAAGAAATAGAAAAGATATTTAAAGATAATCCACTAGGACAAGCAAGTGAGCAAACACCACTTTGTATTGTAAGAAAAAAGAAATAATAGCGAGGTATAATAAAAAAGACCACTTCTGTGGTCTTTTTTTGTATGAGAAGGTTGGCCCAGTGTGCAATCTTTCCTACAGGCTTAGAGGTAGGGTACACATACACACAGGGCTATTACATACAATACAGATATATAATGTAATGTCAATATATGGAAAATAACCCATTTTTTGGCTTAAATAAGGTAAAAAATAAGAGAAATCCACAGGCCTACCCTTGACAAGAAGTAAAAAACGTGGTATATTCTCTCATTGTTAGTTGGGTTCAGTGAAAGACCATATGTTATACAAAGGTATGGTTACCACTGCATCCACGACAAGCATGGAGATGCGTTGTAGGCTAATACAGGCTCAGGCTCGTATTCGACCTGGGATGCATCTTCTTGGGTGCGGTTTATGGGGAAACCCTAACACTTTATAAAACCCCTCGCTAATAGCGAGGGGTTTTTTGTGGATAAAAAACGAAAAATTGTTATGAGATAACCTTATCAGCTAATCCGTAACTCACAGCTTCCTTTGCACTCATAAAGTAATCACGGTCACTATCTTTTTCTACTTGGGCAATTGTTTGCCCACTATGTTTTGCAAGAATTTCATTTAAATTTGCCTTCATTTTAATAATTCGTTCAGCATGGATTTGAAT
>JABIEQ010000016.1 GCA_018651085.1 Candidatus Magasanikiibacteriota bacterium | reverse complement strand
TAACCGTTGGTGCAATTGGAAGTTTAAACGACGCCCTCCCAAACTTAGAACGCTCAGGTCAAGAAGCCTATGGAGAAAATCCAGAAGCGAGTCTTGATGTTATTGTCGGTGGGTACATTCGTGTAGCATTAAGTCTTGTTGGAATATTATTTCTTGCACTTATGGTATACGCTGGGTATTTATGGATGACTGCAAGAGGGGAAGATGCTCAAATAGATAAAGCAAAAAAAATAATCAGTTCATCCGTTATTGGTTTACTTGTTGTGGCAAGTGCATACGCAATAACATTCTTTGTTACAAGCCAATTTAAGTAAGATCTATGAAAACGTCTATAAAAAAATGGGGAAGTATTTTTGGAATAGTAATCATGGTAGCACTCGGTGCACTTGTTGGAATAGAATCAGTTGAGGCACTTGACCTTGGTCAAAGTTTAGCCCAAAATACTGCAAATGAAGCCGGATTTGGAAGAGCAACAAACACAACACTCGCGGAAACTATCGGAGGGATTGTAAAAACAGCATTGTCTTTTGTAGGAATCATTTTTACAGTGTTAATGGTATATGCTGGGTATTTATGGATGACTGCAAGAGGGGAAGATGCTCAAATAGATAAAGCAAAAAAAATAGTACGTTCAGCCATTGTTGGTATCGTCATCGCTGTTGGTGCATACAGTATTACAGCATTTGTTATTCCAATCGTATTTGAAGAAACATCAGGAACTGGAAATAACGGTGGTGGTGCTGGATTACAACCTCAACTTGGTGAAGTTGTTGGATGTTGTCAGATTAGGACCTTCCCATTTGAAGACCCTCAGGAATATGAAGATGAATATCAAGTGGTACATAACGAAAATCAATGCGTTGCAGAATGTGGGCAGCAATTTTTTGAAGGGGGCGCTCCTGAATGTCAATTTAGATGGGTTGAAGGGATAAGCAGCTGTGCTGCGCCACAAGAATAATATATATGCGTAAAAATATTTACATAATAGGGGCAATGTGTCTACTTATTGTAGGATTATTTCAATTTGCTCCAGTACCTGCGCGTGCTGCTGGTTCAGTAACTGTTGATATTGAAAATCAACTAAGAGCGGGGGCAGACGAAGCAGAGCTTGGAGCTGTAAAAGAACCGCAACTCATAATTGCAACAGGGATTAAGATATTTCTTGGATTTCTTGGGACAATATTTATGATTATTATTCTGTTAGCAGGATATAAATACATCACTGCAGGAGGAGACGAATCAGAAATTCAAAGTGCTAAAAAGACTATTGGAGCAGCAATTGCAGGATTACTTCTTATTATGCTGTCGTACAGTATTACAATATTTGTAACAAAAGGAGTACAACAATCTCTACGTCCAGATATAGAGATACTCGGAAGGCCATAGATATATGAATCTACTAAAGATAAAACACAGTGTATTAGGTCTACTAATGGTGGCACTAATTTTTGGTGGAACGTTTATAGGAGGAGCATCAGTAGTGTATGCAAATAGTGCCCTTGATAGCCAGACAAATGCATTCGCTGGCAAAGCACAATTTGCAGAACCCATTGACCCAAGAGTGAGTATCGCACTGATGATTCGGATATCTTTAGGGTTAGTAGGAACTGTATTTTTGTTGTATCTTATATATGGTGGGTACCTTATTATGACTGTGTCAGGAAATCCTGATAGAATAGAAAAAGGGAAAGCAGATATTAGAAATGCAATAATTGGGTTAGTTATTATTTTAAGTGCTTACGGAATTACCGTGTTTGTCACAGACCTTGCGCAAGGAAGACATGATCAAGCAGATTGTACATATTATAGAAGTCAGGGTGGGTGGTTTATTTCAAATGAAGTATCAATTGATGAAAATAGAGATCGGTTTGATACCAACGACCCCTTTAATGAGCCTGGATTTACTCCAGGACAATTTGACGTCGGGGAACTCATCCCTTGCGATCCTCCAAGATAAAAGACGACAGTTAGTCGTCTTTTTTGTTTGTTAAGATTGTCTGAAGAATCGTACTTGCACCTGTAGGTGGAGATGATAAAGGAAAAGAAAATGAAGATAAAAGAGATTGTACGCTTTCGTTAAGTGAAATATTTTCTGATGCACACACACCATACCCATGAGAAGATACGAACCGTGCATTAGCTTCTTCTTGGCCTGGAATGGGATCCACCATAAGTAATGGTTTTTGAAGTATCAGGCATTCAGATACCGTAAGGCCTCCAGGTTTAGAAATAATAAGATGAGATACACGCATATACTCGTCAATAACATTTGTCCATCCAACGACAGTAAGAGTGATATGTGTAGGGGGAGTAAGAAGAGAAAGACGTCTTTGAAGCGTTTTATTTTTTCCAGCAATAACGGTGATATGTAAAGAGGTAGGGAATGAAAAAAGATCAGTGATAATAGCATCACTTTGGCTTAATCCTTGTCCACCAGAAAGAACAAGCACATTGGGTGTATTATCTATAATGTTATGTGTAACGCGAAGCGCCTGAATATCTTTTTGTGAAAAAAATACAGGGTCAACCGGAATCCCGCTTACCGTAATCTTACTTTGAGGGGATAATCTAGTGAGTATTTTTTTCATAGAAGGTGTTGCTACGAAATAGTGTGGAATATGTTTTGTAATCCACGCAAGATGAAGCTCATAATCAGTAGGAACCACAGAAAGTTTTTTCATAAATGGTGTCCCATACAAAATATTTGCAGCAAGAAAATGTGTGGCTATAATATAATCTGGATTAGTGTGAGATATAAGTGTAAGAAGTTTTCTTGCATGGAATGTAAGTCCGGTAATAC
>JABIEQ010000014.1 GCA_018651085.1 Candidatus Magasanikiibacteriota bacterium | reverse complement strand
TTGTCGACCTCACAATCCGGTGGGTTCTCGAGGGCTTCACAGCCATCGTCCGGGTCCTCGTTTTCGTCGAGGTACCCCGGGAGACACTCTTCGAATCCGCATTCCCCGTCACTGCAGAGGGGCGTCGCGTGGTCGAAGGTGCACACGTTGTCACATGTGCCACAGTTGTTCTCGTCGATCTGGAGGTTGAAGGTCTCATCTATGTCTCCGTCACAGTCGTTGTCCGCCTCGTCGCAGATCTCTACGCCATCGTTTGAAATCGTGCACGCGTACTCACAGCCGTTGCCGTTTTCTGTGAGACCGAGGTCTTCGTTGATGTCGTAAAAACCATCTGCACAACGGTAGCTGCACAGCTCTTCTTCGCAAGAGGGGACAGTCCCAGGGATTGTGGGGCAGTCGTTGTCGACCTCACAATCCGGTGGGTTCTCGAGGGCTTCACAGCCATCGTCCGGGTCCTCGTTTTCGTCGAGGTACCCCGGGAGACACTCTTCGAATCCGCATTCCCCGTCACTGCAGAGAGGGACAGCGTTGTCGAATTCGCAGGTTTCCCCGCACGTGCCGCAGTTGTTGATGTCCTCAGTGAGGTCAAAATCCTCGTCTGCTTCTCCGTCGCAGTCGTTGTCCGTTTGGTCACAGGCTTCCACGCCATCGTTTGAAATCGTGCACGCGTACTCACAGCCGTTGCTGTTTTGTGCGAGACCGAGATCGTTATTGATGTCGTGGAAGTTCTGTTCGCAACGGTAGACGCACTCGTCGTTGGTGCAGTCGGGGATGGCGTTTCTCACAACAGGACAATCCTGAAGGATTTCGCACTCTGGCGCGTCCTCCAAAATCTCACAACCGTCTTCCTGGTCCTCGTTCTCGTTGAGGTATCCAGGGTTGCACTCTTCGAACACGCAGCGCCCTTCGTTGCAAAGAGGCACAGCATTGTCGAAGGCACAGGCGTTGCCGCATGTGCCGCAGTGTTCGAGGTCTTCGATGAGATCGAAGTCCTCATCTGTGTTGCCATCACAGTCGTTGTCTACTTCGTCACAGGCTTCGTTGCCATCGTTTGAGATGGCGCACGCGTACTCGCAGCCGTTCCCCTCTTCTGCGAGGCTGAGGTCGTCATTGAGGTCGTAGAAGCCTGAACTGCACTCGTAGGTGCAGATACCCTCTTGGCAGGAGGGAATGGTGCCGTTGAGCTCACAGTCGTTGTCGACCGTGCACTCAGTGTCGGGGATGTCCGGCTCTCGCTCATCCTCGGTGTCGATGTCGGGGATGTCCGGCTCCGGCTCGTCCTCGGTGTCGATGTCGGGGATGTCCGGTGTCGGCGTGTCGTTGCCTGCGTCGTTAATTGCTTTTTGACACAGGTTGTCTTCACAGTCCTCTGCGGAGATGTCCGTTTTGGCACACCCCCCGAGGATGGCAAGAGCCATCATGGCACTTGCCAAGAACAGTTTCTTGTTCATGGTCTTGCTCTCCTAGAATTGACCGCTGACTCCGATGCCAGCAATGTCCTTGTCAATGATTGGCAAGACCGTGATCTGCCCATCTGTGTCTTGTTCGTCGCTTTCTTCGGTGAAGAAGAAGAACGCTCCGGCGGCGGTCAGACCACCACCTATGATGAAACCGGTTAGAGTAAGACCCTGGCCGGTGTTGGTTCTCTTGAGTGCTTCATCGAGGTTGGTCTTTTTGACCGGCAAGCCGGCCTGAAATTCCTTTTCGAGACCATCGATGTCTTTTTGTCCTGACACCCACTCACTGGTGCCGTAGCTGCCGATGATGAGGCCTACGATGCCCAATCCGGCAAGACTTGTCCCGAGGGTATCTCGTTTGGTCCACGTCGACGGTTCGGGGTTTTCACCAAAACCGATTTCAATGGCCTCGGGCATATTGTCCGGGTCAACAACCAATATTCCCTCGACTTCTTCGCCACCGCGAACGGCTTTGAGAGTGTACAGGTATCTTCCTGCGGGCAGGGCCGTTTTGAAGACCCCTTGTTTGGCTGTTCCTTCGATCAGCATATCGAAAGTGTCTTCGTTGAAGATCTTGACCGTACTTTCCGGAGGGGCGTGGAGGGTGACCGGGACTTTTTTTCTGTCGTCGAGAGTGACTTCGACTTCGGTCACTTGGTTCGTCTTTCCCGCTGTGACCGTGAATGTCTTTTGGCCACGTCTCTTGTCCTTCGTCATCACGACGATGGAATGCTCGCCGATTGTCGGGACCCCCAGATCAACCTTACCCTCTTCGTCGGTCGCTTTGATTCGTGTTCCGTCCATGGAGACCTCAGCCCCCTTTTCAGGTCCATCCTTCTTTGCTTTGACGAACAGGATGTAGGTCTTGCAGGTCAGTTTCCCGAGTTGGTTGGTTGCCGTGCTCTGAAACGATTTGATGTCGTCCTTGTCACCTTTGTTCCCTTTGAGGGGAACTTCGTTGACTTTCTGGAACCAGTCGATACTATCACACGGTTCCTTGACGATCTTGTGGCAGACTCCCGCGTTGAACGCAGCGTGCGCCTTGGTGGCGTTGCTGGCTTTGGGATCTTTGAACGCGGTCTCGAACTTGGGGATCCCCTCGCGGCAGATCTGTTCGAGTTCGGCCTTCTTCTGTCTTTTCTCCTCTTGGGTTTGAGCTCCCTCTTTAGCCTCGTGGGCCGCGAAGATTCGCTCAGTTTCGGTATCCATCTGTTCCTGGAGAGACGTAGCGTTCGCCACACCTCCCATAAGCAACAACGAAGCCAGCACCGTGAGGTAGCTGGCTGTATTCCCTGTGATGACTTGCATGAGTTGCGTCATCTCCTTGTTTGGCCCGTCGGAGGCGGTGCTTGGTAGCTCCGCCCCCGGGGGCACGATTGGAATGGAAGAACTCGACTTTTTGGCACGAGGTGCCTACAGGTCAAGGACTTTGCGTTTCGTGGCGGGTTTCTTCGACCCGCCCTCTTTGAGATCCAGTACGCGACGACCCCCTTTGGAAGGGGTTTTGTTGTCATCGGTTCCGAGATCTAACACCCGTCGGGCCCCCTTGGTGGAGGATTTCTTGGGTGGAGGTGAAACTTTGTCCCTCCGCGTCTTTGCTTTGTCTTTCGACTTCAGCTTGCGAGGGGAGGCTGAGTTGCCGGGAAGCTCTTTCGGCTTCTCCAGTTCCTCATGGACGCGTGTATCTTTACGAGTAGGCTCTTGAGGTTCAAGCAGTGCGGCTTGAGCTTCTGTGCTCTTCTCGATAGGTGTTTCGGTTGCGATCGTCGGGGGAGTGGGAAGTTCGTCAGACGAACCTCCGAAGTACATCCCGAGGATTGCGATGCCGCCAAACAGCAGTACGATCAGGCCGACGAGGCCGAGAGCCACGAGAGGTGGCTTGCTGTCTTTCGCCATCTGGAGGAGTGCCGAGTCGCGTTTGACTGGCAACTCTGGAATGGGGGGCGGTCCCTGGATCTTGATGAGATCCCCTTCGTCAAGAAGGGATTCCTCTTCTGTGGCCAGGGAAAACCCTGAGATCCTGAAAGCCTTCGTACGCTCATCGGGAGCGATGAGGGGCTCTTCTTTGACCGTTTGGGGCAAGAAGGGGAGCAGATCCCCGAGCATCTCTGCTGCCGTCTGGTAGCGAGCCTTGGGGTCTTTGCTCATAGCCCTTCGGATGATGTCCTTGATCTCGAAGGCGACCTTGAATCGGTCGGGCACCTCAGGGATTGGATCACTGAGGTGTTTGAGTGCCGTCGACATCGGACTCGTTCCGGTGTAGGGAGGATTCCCTGTGAGCATCTCGAACATGATGCAGCCGATCGCGTAGATGTCGAGGGCGAAGGTGAAGTCACGGGTTCCTGCCGCTTGTTCGGGGGCCATGTATTCGGCGGTCCCTGCGACTAGGCCAGTTTTAGTCATTCCGTGACTACTCTCGTCGTCGAGCGCTTTTGCGATGCCGAAGTCCACGACCTTGACCACCAATCCTGTCTCTTGATCTGTGTCGCAGATGAAGATGTTCTCAGGTTTGAGGTCTCGGTGGATGATGCCTTTGTCATGGGCAGCCTCCAAGCCGTGCAGGGTTTGGACCATGATCTGAACGGTTTCGTCTTGGGAGAGGTGTCCCTTGATCTCAATCCGTTGGTGGAGGTCCCTTCCCTTGAGGAGCTCCATGACCATGTAGGGCACCTTCTTGTGAAGGATGTCAGTGCTTCCAGTGTGGATGGTTTCCGCAACGTGCGGAGACTGGATGCTTTGCGTGAAAGTGGCTTCACGGTGGAACCGTTTGAGCACACTTTCGTCTCCGAAGATCACCGTTGGAAGAGGAATCTTGATTGCCACCATGTGACCGGTGGTGTTATCAAGGGCACTATAGACGGCTGCAAAGCCGCCTCTGCCGAGTTCCTCGCCAATTTCGAATCGTCCTTCGAGGACGTCGCCCTTATTAGGAGCGAGTTTGGGTTCCTCTTGAACCCTTGCTGCAGCTGCCATTGTCTTCTCCTCCCATAAGGCCGGGCCTTATGGTATGTCTGTTGTCTCGTGTTCTGTATCTTCAAACCAATTTTGCGCACTCAAAATCGGTATGTATCAGTTGTCAAAGACCGTGAACACCATAAAAGCACCAAGTGCTTACGCATGATGTTCGGATCTCTACTTTTTACTATACACAAGTAAAAAACAAATATCCAGTTGATAGAGCACTTTATCACTTTTTGGCTTAATAGTCAAGCTTTTTATGCGTATTTCTGTTTTATTCTTTTTTACAAAAAAATGCCTCTATAAAGGGAAAATTTGTCTTTTTTATAGAATATGGTACTATAATAGCACTTATTTTATAGGGTAATTGTTATTTTTCTTAAAAAAGAGAAATAGATGAGTGTATGAATATTTTATATATTGGTGGAGGATTTGTTGGAGCGTGCTCTGCTGCGGTTTCTGCTGATAGTGGTCACAATGTCCTTGTGTATGACATTGATAAAAATAAAGTAGAAAAGCTAGGTTCTCAAGATAAGGCACAAATTGAATCGTGTATTTTTGAAGATGGATTATCTGATCTTCTTATTCGTAATCATGAACGAATACGGTTTACCACTGATTATGATGACGTTGTTTCTTTTGTTGAAATTGCTTCTACCATCTTTATGTGTCTTCCTACTCCAGAGATAGGGGAGACTGGGGAAAGTGATTTATCATTTTATAATGATGCTTTAGCAAAACTTATCAATATATTTTTGAAACGAAATGGTGAAGCCCAATCATCATATATTTTACTTGTAAATAAAAGTACTGTTCCTGTTGAATTAATTGATGCTGCACAAGAAATGATGGATGTTGCTGGTGTGAATAATGTGAGCGTTGTCTCTAATCCAGAATTTTTGGTGGAAGGAAAAGCTATTGAAAACTCTATTCATCCTGATCGTGTTGTTGTCGGTGCATTAAAGCAACAAGATTTTGATATTATGCGAGAATTGTATCAGCGGTTTTATACATCTTCTTCAGTCTCATACTTAGAGGTTAATCCAAAAGAAGCTGCTGCTGGGAAATTACTTAGCAACTATTACATGTTTCATAAATTAATGGCATGTTTTGATGTTGCAGGAAGAACAGCAGAAGCATTTTCTGATATTTCTTTTGAGTCACTTCGTACTATTATTACAACTGATAAAAGAGTGAATCCTTGGGGATTGTATGATAGTCTATATGCAGGTGGTAGTTGTTTGATTAAAGATGCAAGATCACTATCGTTTCAATTACAAAAACAAGGAAAATCGACTGAGTTAATTGATGAAGTGTATAAGGCAAATAAGCGTCAGCTTCGTCTTTTTCTTGAGCGTGCAGAAGCTGAAGCTATGTATGATTTTACAGGCAAAACAGTGGCTGTTTTGGGACTTTCTTTTAAGCAGGATACTAATGATGTCCGTAATAGTCCTGCATTTGATATCCTTTCATTTCTACAAGATAAAGGTGTGTCTGCGATAAAGCTATATGATCCAGTGTCTGTCCCAGCTTTTTCTCGTATACACCCTTCATCAGACGTCATTAGTTATGCGCCCAACGAAAAAGAAGCAATTGATGGTGCTGATGTTATTATTATTGCAACAGATTGGTCATCATTTCGTGTTGTTGGTGATTTGGTTTTATCAAGTAATACAACACCCCTTATTATGGATGGGAGACGATTACTTCAACATAAATATACGGCATTAGAAGAAGCTGGTTGTATGGTTATTGCAGTAGGTTCACCACTTTATAAAAAATAAATTGATAGATATGCTTACCTTTGATGCATTAGAAAAAAAACAAGAAACAGTTTGTGTCGTTGGACTTGGGTATGTTGGATTACCATTAGCAGTATTACTGTCTAGACAATTTAAAGTTGTTGGATTTGATGTGAATGAAACCCGTATTTCTCAATTGCAAAAAGGTATTGATCTTACTCATGAAGTTGCATTAAAAGATCTTACTGATTCTTCAATGATATTTAGTGCTGATCCTTCTATTATTAATACGGCGTCTTTTGTTATTGTTGCTGTCCCTACTCCCGTTGATGAGCATAATATTCCTGATCTTACCATTGTTAAAAAAGCAAGTGAGATGGTTGGAACACATTTGAAAAAAGGATCAATTGTAGTGTATGAATCGACAGTGTATCCAGGTGTTACTGAAGAAATTTGTCTTCCTATATTAGAAAAGATGTCAGGATTTTCTTCAGGTACTGATTTTGCTGTTGGGTATTCACCTGAACGAGTAAATCCAGGTGACAAAGAACATACGATTGATAAAGTGGTAAAGGTTGTGTCTGGGATGAATGAAGTGTCACTTGAGGTGATTGCTCAATTATATGGAACAATCACCACAGTATTTAAAGCAACTTCGATTAAAGCTGCTGAGGCTGCTAAGGTTATAGAAAATACGCAACGTGATTTGAACATTGCGCTTATGAATGAGCTTGCGCAATTGTTTTATAAAATGGATTTAAGTATTTATGATGTGTTAGATGCTGCGAATACTAAATGGAACTTTTTACCATTTACACCAGGGCTCGTTGGTGGGCATTGTATTGGTGTTGACCCGTATTATCTAACATATAAGGCAAGAGAAATTGGACACAATCCTGAACTTATTTTAGCTGGTCGTGAAACAAATGACACCATGCATTCTTTTATTGTTCGTGAAGTTATTCGACGGATGAGTCAACTTGAGATTGCTCTTCACGATGCAAACATCGTTATTTTAGGAGCAACATTTAAAGAGAATGTTCCAGACATTCGTAATTCAAAAATCATTGATGTATTTCAAGAATTTGTTGGATTTGGTGCTACGCCGTCTTTATATGATCCTTTGGCTTCAAAAGAAGATGTTTTGCATGAGTATAATATTACTCTTACAGAGAAACAAGATCTTCAAAAAGCTGATGTATTAATTGTTGCAACAGGACATGATGAGTTTTCTAGTCTTTCTGTAGACGAATTACGTGGTATGATGAAAGAGAAAGTATTACTAGTTGATTTAAAACGATTATATAAAAAGACTGAAGTAGAAAAAAGTGGTATTCATTATTGGAGTTTATAATATGCGTTACGTTGTTACAGGTGGAGCAGGGTTTATAGGATCTCACATCGCAGAGCGATTACTTTCTGACGGGCATGATGTTATTGTGATTGATGATTTATCAACGGGAAGAAAAAAAAATATTAAACCGTTCTTATCTCATTCATCTTTTCGTTTTGTCGAAGGAAGTATCACTTCATTGGAATTACTTTTGTCTTTATTTACTGATGTTGATGCGGTGTTTCATCAAGCGGCTATTCCTTCAGTTCCTCGTTCAGTAAAAGATCCTGTAACATCTCACGAGGCAAATATCAATGGATCATTGTGTGTGCTTGAAGCTGCAAAGCAATGTTGTGTTCGTCGGGTGTTGTTTGCATCATCATCTTCAGTTTATGGGGATTCACCTGTTATGCCAAAGCAAGAAGATATGGAGTATAATCCACTATCTCCTTATGCTGTACAAAAAATGACTACAGAAATGTATTGTAAGGTGTATTACGAATTGTATGGACTTGAAACTGTTGCTATCAGATATTTTAATGTATTTGGGGAAAGACAAAATCCTGAATCAACATATGCTGCTGTTATTCCGAAATTTATTACAGCACTTCTAGCAGGGGAGTCTCCTACTATTTTTGGAGATGGTGAGCAATCACGAGACTTTACCTATATTGATAATGTTGTTCATGCAAACATGCTTGCACTTTCTAAAAAAGAAGCTGCTGGTACTATTATGAATGTTGCTTGTGGTGGTCGGTATACACTGAATGATTTGGTTGTTACACTAAATCAGTTGTGTGGTACAAACATAGAAGCGATACACGCAAAAGAAAGAGCTGGAGACATTAAACATTCTCTTGCTGACATTACTCGCGCAACGAGGATATTAGATTACAAACCCATTGTATCTTTTGAAGATGGACTTCAAAAGACTATTGATTTTTTTAATACATAAATGCCTATGGCACGTGCACTTGTTACTGGTGGAGCGGGGTTTATTGGCTCTCACTTAACTGATCATCTTATTTCTTTAGGGCATGACGTGATTGTTCTTGATAATCTTTTACTTGGGAAACGAGAATTTGTGAATGAAAAAGCAACGTTTCATGAAGGAGATATTAGAGATCTTCCTTTATTGAAAGAACTTTGTAAAGGAGTGGACGTTGTGTTTCATTTAGCCGCTGATCCACGTTTACCTATTTCAATTGAAGATCCGTCTGAAACGCATGATGTAAATGTTACGGGGACGCTTAATGTGTTTATTGCGGCAAAAGATGCTGGAGTAAAAAAAGTAGTGTTTACGTCAACGTGTGCTGTTTATGGTGATCAGGAACTTCCGATTCGTGAAGATATGGTACCTGTGCCAAAAAGTCCGTATGGTCTTCATAAATTAATGGGGGAGCAATACGCGCAACTGTTTCATGAACTCTATGGGCTTTCAACAGTGTCTTTACGTTACTTTAATGTGTATGGTCCAAGAAAAACTGCTGAAGGGGGATACCCAATGGTTATTCCTATTTTTCTTGCGCAACGACAACGTAATGAAGCCATGACTATTGTAGGGGATGGTGAACAAACACGAGACTATGTTCATGTGTCTGATGTTGTTCGGGCAAATATTCTTGCCTGGGAATCTGATGTTGTTGATGGACAACCATGTAACATTGGAAGTGGTGAACAGGTGAGTGTGAATGCTATATCTCAATTTATTTCAGGAGAATCTGTACATATTCCTGAGCGACAAGGGGAAATGCGTTTCATTGAATCCGATTCTACTCGAGCAAAAGATCTTTTGTCTTGGGAACCCACTATGCCTTTTCTTGAAGGGTTAGCTTCATTAAAACAAGAATGGTTAGGGGAGTAATATATTTTTTCATTTAAAAAACACCACATATACTGTGGTGTTTTTATTGTCCCATGAATCGTGCAATGACATTTACTGTTCGTAAGAGAATTGACATGTCCATGAGAAGGGATTTGTTTTTGATGTAATAAAGATCGTATTGTAGTTTTTCAAGTGATGATTCTAATGTGTCTGTATAGTTTTGATTTATAACTGCCCATCCTGTAATTCCTGGTCTCATGACGTGACGAAGTGGATAATAAGGCATGCGTTCTTCGAGTTGTTGGACTATTTCTGGTCTTTCTGGTCTTGGGCCAATAAGGGTGACGTCTCGTTTTAAAAGATTTAGGGCTTGCGGTAGTTCATCAAGTCGTACTTTTCGTAATATTTTTCCAATCCATGTTATACGAACATCTTCTTTTTTTGCAAACTGGACTCCATCTATTTCAGCACTTCCGTCAGGAGCAAGTGTATACATTGATCGGAATTTATAGAGTTTGAACTGTCTTCCATTTTTGCCTACTCGTGTTTGTGTAAAAAATATTGCCCCTTTTGAACTTGCCTTGATAGCTATGGCAATAAACGGTAGAAGAATTATAAATATGAGACCAAGAAGAAATCCAGCTCCATAATCAAGGATAGTACGAATACGGTTATATACGGGGTGTGTCGTATTTTTGATGTGATCTAAAAACCATCCTTCAGAAAATGTTGACGGTGGAATACGTCCAGTGATTTGTTCATAAAATGAAGTAAGGTCAGTAATTTCTACAGACCAAAAAAGGAGTTCATAGAGTTCTCGAAGTGCTTCTACATTTTTACGTAGATGTGGTGCAATGACTACGAGATTAATGTGATGACTAGTAATTGCTGGTCTAATGGTATGTAATCCATGATAGATTTCAATATCTTTCATTTCTTCTTTATCTATCGATTTTTCTGGATCAATAATGGTGTTTATTTTAAACCCTTTTTCTGGTTGGTGTTGAAGGAGGGTTATAAGTTCTTTTATTTCATTGTTATAGCCAACAAACATGACGTTTGTTGTAAGTCTTTTTGCACGAAAAATATTTTTGTAGCTTCGTCTCCATATGGCACTTCCACTGTATCCGATTGCTGCGGTTAATAGGAGAATTGTTTTTGGTGCAATGTCTTTATTTGGAGATAAATAGAAAAAAATGATTCCAACAACAAATGAAATAACAGCTGTTTCAGTGAATCGTTTGTAGTATTGTTTGGTATAGGTGACTTGTTCTATATCGTAGAGGCTACTAATGTAGTTAATAACTATCCAACAAAAAAATACCACACCAAAGAGTGGAAGAAGGCTCTTTATATAGGTAATATCTGGAATTTGGAACTGTCTTATAAGGACAGCAACCCATAATCCTGTGAAAAATGTCACAATATCTCCTACAAGAAGAATGCATTGTTTGGTTCGGTAATTAAATGACAGCATAATTGTCCTTTGTGCGTATTATTTGATATACTGTAATTGCTCTATTTATAGCATAATTATGATAAAAAATCAATATTTTCCGTATTGGTTTTATACTGTTCTCTGCCTCGTTGGGATTTTTGTGGTATCTGTCAGTGTCTTTGCCCTTACCCCCCGTGTGCTTATTGTAGGAGATGGTATTACCAAAAATCGTACGGTGACTCTTCGTATAACACCACCAACCAATGCTCGTCAGATGCGTATATCGCATGTTGATGGATTTGATGGTATTTTGTGGAAAAGTGTGCGAAAAAGTAAGCGTTGGAAGCTTACTGCAGGGAGTGGGACAAAAGAAGTTTACGTACAGTTTCGTGATAAACGAAGGGTTCTTATTAGTGCCGTAAAAGATGATGTTGAACTGAAAGTCCCTAAAGTTCTTGAGGTTGATATGACAATAAATGATGAAGATGAAGTGACGGATTCACGATATGTATCTCTTGATCTTATTTTTGCTGATGGCGTTGAAGAAATCCGTATTAATAATACAAGGGATTTTGATGATGTTGAACCACTTACTACGTTACAGCATGATGTGCGATGGATTTTAACGGCCGAAAGTGGCAAAAAGAAGGTGTATGTTGAGTTTATTGATGGGAATGATAAAAAGAAAGTTATTTCTGAGAGAATAACCTATATTCAACCTGATCGATTTATTCCTGAAGGAAGTCTTATTAAAGGGCAGCGAGGGCAGTTGTATTACTTTGGATTTGATGGAAGATTGCATCCATTTTTACGTTCGTCAGTGTATCATTCTTGGTATACAGATTTTTCTAATGTTCATGTGGTAAGTAATGCAAAGTTACAAGAATATCAGATTGGACAGCCTGTTGGGATTCGTCCTGGGACATGGCTTATTAAATTTTCTTCAAGCCCTCATATTTATTCAGTAGAACCAGGAAATTATATTCGTCCTATCTTATCTGAAGTTGAAGCTATGCTTCTTTTTGGAGAAGATTGGGCTCGTCGTATTTTAGTATTGTCTGATCCTGAAAGACAGTTTTATACTATTCGACATGTGAAAGGAGAAGATGACGATGGCGTTGTTGATACTGATGGAGATGGTATTGAAAAGGAAGATGAAGAAACGTGGGGATCTTCTGACACTGATAGTGATAGTGATAACGATGGTCTTAGTGATTACGAAGAAATTGTTTATTGGTTTAGTGACCCTATTATTTCTGATACTGATGAAGATGGTGTTTCTGATGGAGAAGAAGTGCTTGCGTTTACAAGTCCTGTTGGGTCTGGAACATTTACTGAACTTCCATCGTTTACATATAGGTACCCACAAGGAAGTGTTGTTCGATATCCTGGAGAAGAAATATTTTCATATCATCGTTTTAATGGGCGTAGGTATTCTTTAGGTGATAGTCTTTCTGATAAGGGGTTTATTACTAACAATATTTTTTCACGGTTTATAAGTACACCCTCGATACCAGTACCGGTATCATCTGTACGTTCTCGAATTCGTCGGGTTGCAGAAGACGTTTTATATCCAACTATTTTACTTAATGGTGTTGTAACCCCATTGTAACTGTATGCATGCTTTTTTTCGTTCTCTTTTATTGATTATTTGTCTTATTACTTCTGTGGCCTTTTTTTCTGTGCCAGCACATGCGTTTGTTCCAAATGATCCAGAGGTTCAACAATGGTCATATGATACGACCAATGTATATGAAGCTTGGGATTACACAAAAGGAGATTCCTCTATTGTTGTTGCGGTTATTGATAATGGGTTTGATATTGATCATCCTGATTTAAAACCAAATGTTTGGGTAAACCCGGGTGAAATTGCTGATAATGGTAAGGATGATGACAATAATGGATTCATTGATGATGTGCATGGGTGGAATTTTCTGACAAATACTCATGACTTAGAAGTTGTCTCTGACAAAAATATCCGTGTTGGTAAACCTCGTGATGTTTTTCATCATGCGACTGCTGTTGCTGGAATTATTGGTGGGGTTATTGATAATAGTATTGCTGGAGCTGGAATTAGCCAATCGTCACTTATGAATCTTGTTGTGATTGGTAAAAGTGGCACCGGCTCATCTCAACCTGTAGCGGATGCCATTCGATATGCTGTTGATAACGGTGCTCATGTGATTAATATGAGTTTAGTAACTCCAGAGCGATCTGAATCACTGATTGATGCTCTTGAATATGCTCATTTGCAAGGGGTAGTGGTTGTAGCTGCCGCTGGGAATAGTAGTTTACATCTTGAAAAGAGCCCACGGTTTCCTATTTGTGCTGACGCCGATATTGATGGTGAATGGGTTATTGGAGTTAGTGCTGTGAATCAAACAAGACATAATGCGAGTTTTTCTAATGTTGGAGCATCTTGTGTTGACATAACTGCTCCTGGTGTAGATATTTCTAGTGATTTAGCAGATTCTTCTTCTTTATTTGGGGATGGGTTTAATGGCACTTCATTTGCAACTCCATTTGTGAGTGCTACTGCTGCACTTATTTTAAGTATTCATCCTGAACTTACGCCAGATCAAGTTGCTGATATTTTATTTTCAACAGTGCATAAAACTCCACCAGAAGATCCTGACGTTTATGAAGATTTATTTGGAGCAGGATTACTTCAAATTGATAATGCTGTACGATTTGCCGAACAAAATATGTTTACCTCACAGTATGATGTGTTATTCGGTTTTGAACCTGATACCGGAACGGTAAGTACACGAGATACACATACAAGAAAAATAACTCGAGAGGTTCGTGAAGAACTTATTGATGTGGATGCTTTGACTATGTTTGTAAAACGAAGTAAGCGGTATGCTGTGAGTGTTGATTACAAGAATGATGCTGTTACTGTTCGTGTATATGACAATACTTGGCGAGAAGAACATGCCTGGGTTGTTCCTTCATCTGGGAAAGAAGATATTTATGTTGCTGATGTTACAGGAGATAAGGGCTTTGAAATTATTCTTTCTCCAACGTATGCAACAAAGACAGCATTTCGGGTATTTTCATTATCTGGAGAGTCTGTTGAAACATACCGCATAGATACTCCCCATAAGGGTGTGTCTGTTTCTTCTGTTCGGTATGGATCACTTGATAGACATGAGCTCTTAGCTTCATTTTTAACGGATGATGGTGTGCAGTTATATCATTTTAATCGACGTTTAAAAATTCGTCGTAGAATACCACTACCTTTTAATAAACGAGCTGTTGTTGGAGCAGGAGATTTTGATGGTGATGGTGAAATTGAATATCTTGGCGCTGGTGGTGTTGGAGAATCTGCCTATGTGATGTTATTTGAAAAAAATAGAAATGAAATTCATCGTTTTTATGTTGCGAGCAATAACTATAAAGGAGGATTAAGTGTGTTTGTGACTGATCACGATCGAGATGGTATTTCTGAAATACAAGTATCTCAGCGAACAAAAAATCGTCGTATGCGTGTTTGGAGCCCTGAAGGGAAACGTGTTCGTTCATGGTATCCATTTGGACGAAGTCCACTTCTTCCTATTCGGGTTGTTCCGTTTATCGAATAATAATGTTTTATGCAACAAGATACTCCCATTTTTGAAAAAAAGAATGTCCTTGTCACCGGTGGTGCAGGTTTTTTAGGATCTCACTTATGTGAACGGCTACTTCGAGAAGCAAAAGTTATTTGTATTGATGACTTATCAAATTCATCAATACAAAATATTGATCATTTGTTACAGTATCCGGATTTTGAGTTTATTAAGTTTGATGTGACAAATCCAATTCATCTTGAAGATTTTGAAGAACTTGATAAGTTTAAAGTACGATTTCAAGGTATTCAAGAAATTTATCATCTTGCTTGTCCTACGAGTCCAAAGAATTTTGAAGAAAAAAAGATTCATTCTCTTCAAGCAAATTCAAATGCCATGATTGCGACCCTTGAACTTGCCACAAAATATCATGCGCGCTATGTGTTTGCTTCGAGTTCTGTCGTGTATGGAGCCCCAAGTGAAGATCACTATGTCTTTACTGAAACAGATGAAGGTATTGTGCAACATTTATCTCCAAGAGGATGTTATGATGAAGGAAAGCGGTTTGCTGAAACATGTGTACAAACGTATCGAGATGTTTATGGACTTGATGCTAAAATGGCACGAGTGTTTACGACTTATGGGCCAAGAATGCGTCTGCATGATGGGTTGCTTATTCCTGATTTTATTATTCAGGCCTTAGAAGGAAAACCACTTGTGGTATATGGGACGGAAGAATTGAATCAATCACTTTGTTATGTGTCTGATATGATTGATGGATTAGTGCGCCTTATGCATGCCCCTCGAGATGTGTCTATTGTCAATCTTGGTTCTGATAGAGTGTTTAGAATGGGTGACATTGCAAATATGATTATTCAAATGACTAATTCTAGCTCTAAAGTCGTATTTGAAGATCCGCTTCTTTTCCTCACTAATAAAGGTATTCCTGATCTTCGTGTTGCAAAAGAACATCTTGATTGGATTCCAATAGTTGATGTGAAAACTGGTCTTAAAAAGACTATTGATTATACGATTGCTAATAAAGAAGTGGTGGAACTGCATAATTACTTGCCATAGTTGCTTTTTTTCTTTGGTGTGTTATGGTTTCTCAAAGAATGCACTATGTTTATTGCTATTGTCCCTGCCTTTAATGAGGCAAAACACATTTTTAATGTCGTAACAAGATTGCATCCTCATGTTGATAGGGTGATTGTTGTTGATGATTGTTCAACTGATAATACAGCGTTTCTTGCAAAAGAAGCTGGCGCTTTTGTTATTTCTCATGGTGTGAATCGTGGACAAGGGGCATCACTTCAGACTGGTCATGTGTGTGCACTTGATCTCGGTGCAACTCATGTACTTCACTTTGATGGAGATGGACAATTTGATGTATCTGATATCTTGCCTGCATACACAAAATTGAAAGAATCAGGTGTGGATGTATTATTTGGTTCACGTTTTTTAGGTAAAGATTCAAATATTCCTTTTTTAAAGCGATATTTATTTTTTCCTATTGGTCGCCTTATCAATCGTTTGTTTGCTCGAGTACGTCTTCGTGATGTGCATAATGGATTTCGCATATTAAATCGAAAAGCATTATTGCACGTTGTTATTACACAAGATGGTATGGCTCACGCTACACAAATACCAGCATTGGTACAACGTTATAAGCTTCAATATATTGAACATCCTGTGTTAGTAACGTACCATGAGTTTGGTCAAGGGTTACGAGGAGGTGTTACCATTGTACGAGATTTATTTATGGATCGATTTATACGATAAATATGTTATCTATTTTTCAAATATTGTTTGTTTGTTTTATTCTCTTTGCTATTTTTGGTGTTGTCCAAAAACGGCGTTCAGGAGATCTTGGTCCTAAGGGTGCTTTATTTTGGGTATTATTTTGGATAGGAGTAGGTGTTGCGGTGGTCTGGCCAGAAAGTACCGCAAAGATTGCTCATATATTTTCTATTGGTCGTGGTGTTGATTTAGTGCTCTATATTTCCATTGCCACACTTTTTTATTTATTGTTTCGACTTCATATTAAAATTGAACAAGTGGGAAGAGATGTAACGACATTGATACGTAAAATGGCTATTGACGATGCGAAAAAGTCATTAAAAGAATAATAATTTTTTTATGAAGATTGCTCATGTTGTTTGTTCCTATCTACCGTATTTTGGAGGAATGGGGCAGTTGGCTTTTCACATGGCAAGTGAACTTACAAAACGTGGACATACTGTTGAGGTGATTACTCCCCAAAAAGGTGAACCAGAAGAGGAAACAGTGTCTTATGCAAATCGTCTTCGCCCTCGTTTTCAGTATGGAAATGCAGCAAACCTTCCCCAAATCACGAAAGAACTTGATCGATTTGATATAGTGCATTTGCATTATCCATTTTTTGGTACGGCAAATTTAGTAAGAAAGTGGAAAAAGAACCACCCAAACAAACCACTTGTTGTGACGTATCATATGGATACAAGAGGAACAGGATGGAAAGGGTTATATTTTGCATATTACAATAAGTTTTGGATGGGGAAGATTTTAGGATCGGCTGATGTTCTTTTAGTAAATTCATTTGATTTTTTATCTTCAAGTCAGGCTTCCTCTTTAGCTATAACGCATAAAGACAAATGGTCTGAGATGCCCTTTGGCGTTGATCTTGAACGATTTAGTCCACGAGAGAAACCATCATCTCTTTTTTTAGAGCATGATCTCGATATTAATGCCCCTACCTTTTTATTTGTTGGAGGCATGGATTCGGCTCATTATTTTAAAGGAGTAGGAGTGTTTTTGAAGGCATTAAAGATATTAAAAAGACAAGGGTTATCTCCTCAAGTTGTTTTTGTTGGGGATGGAAATCTTAAAGAAGACTTTATTATTCAAGCAAAAGGGTATGGATTAGCATCACATGTACGTTTTGTTGGAAGGATATCTGACGAGATGTTACCGTATTATTATAATATGGCGGATTTATTAGTATTACCCTCTATTAATCAGGGGGAAGCGTTTGGTATGGTTCTTCTTGAATCAATGGCTAGTGGGGTATCTGTTCTTGCAAGTGATCTTCCTGGAGTACGAACAGTGGCAAACAAAGGAGGTGTGGTTGTCCGTCCTAATGATGTTTCTTCTCTTGTTCGTGCATGTGCTTCATTTTTAGCACTTCACCCTTCAGATAAAGAAACGTTGGCAAAAGAAGTTCGTCGTGTTGCTGAAGATGTATATAGTTGGGATCGTGTAGGAAATGCTCTTGATGCGTTATATACGCGACTTGTTTCAGGGGTGTAGGCGTTTATGGTATACTTTATAGTAGTATAGTATTTACTTTTAATCCATCTTTTGTATGGGAAAATTTAATAAGGGAGTCTTTTTTGGAGGACTTCTCGGTGCTGGGCTTATGTGGCTTAACACAACAAAAAAAGGAAAAGCTGTTCGTGAAGAAATGCTTGATCATGCATCAACTATTTATGCAGATCTTTTTTCTAAAATTCAAAAAACAAAGCAATGGCAGAAAATGAAAAAAGGAGATTATACAAAAGTTGTGAAATCAACTGTGGCTTCTTATGCAAAAAAGCATAATTTACCGACTCCAATGGTGAAAATGGTGACAAAGGTATTAAATACACAGTGGGGAAGTATGATTAAAGATCTTAAAGATCGTGTTTAGTTTTTAATGATATTTTTTGTGTCACGTCGCCGTGTTCGAAGTGCGCAAAGAGTGAGACGTTCATCTAACGTCGATTCTCGGTTGCGTCTTGTTGGAATTATATGTGGATTATTTGCCGTACTAGTAGGAGTACGGCTTTTTGTCTTGATGATTGTTGAACATGATGTGTATACGGATATTGCAACAGGATCCCATGGCATAACACAACGACTTATTCCTGAACGAGGAGAAATCTTTATTCAAGATACGAGAACAGGAGATGAATTTCCGCTTGCGATTAATAAAGATCAGTTTATTGTGTTTGCTGATACACGCGCTATTCTTGACGACGAGATGGCTGAAGATGTTGCTGAAGGCCTTGCTGAGGTGTTTTCGTATGATGACGAGAAGAAATTTAGTGTGTACTTGCAAGTAAATAAACGTACTGATCCGTATGAACCACTTGAAAAGAATATTGAAGAATCTGTAGTTGAAGTATTACGTGAGCTTGATCTTCCTGGTATTTCTTACGTGCGTGTTCCACGGCGACTGTATCCAGAAAAGCATATTGCGTCACATGTTGTAGGGTTTGTTGGTAAAACAGAAGATGGTGGAGACCTTGGTCGGTATGGGATTGAAGGGTATTGGCAACAAGAACTTGCAGGGAATGCAGGGGTATTTGAAGGTGCCAAAACAGCTGGTGGACGGTGGATTTCTATTGCCGGAAGATTGTTTCGTCCTGCAGAAGATGGGGTAGATCTTCTTTTAACGATTGATAGGACATTACAGTTTCAATCATGCGAGATGCTTCGAGAAGCGATGGAATTATATGAAGCAGAAGGAGCGTCACTTATTATTATGGATCCACGAAACGGGGCGATTCGAGCAATGTGTAGTTTGCCTGACTTTGATGTAAATGATTATTCTCAGGTAGTTTCAGGAAATGTATATAATAATAAGGCGGTATTTGCTCCTTATGAAATTGGATCTATCTTTAAACCAATTGCTATGGGTGCTGCTTTAAATGAAGGAGCTGTTACCCCAAAGACGGTGTTTCATGATTCAGGATCTAAGCAAGACATCTGTCAGCATCCTATTACGAATGCTGATGGGAAAATTTATGGAGATACTACCATGACTGGGGTACTTGAAAATTCGATCAATACTGGCATGGTGTATGTTGTTGAACAAATTGGTAAAAAAGTTTTTCGTGAATATGTTGAGCAATTTGGATTTGGTATTAAAGAGGGGATTCAAATTGATACAGAAGCGTCTGGAACAATTGATTCGTTATCCGAAAACAGAGGGGACAACATAGATTGTTATGCTGCTACGGCTTCATTTGGTCAGGGAATTACAGCTACACCACTTCAGATGGTTTCAGCGTATAGTGCCATTGCAACCGGAGGAGAGCTTATTAAGCCGTATATCGTTGACGAGGTGCGTCATAGTGATGGAAAGGTAGATAAGACAAAACGGACAGCAATTAGACGAGTCTTAACTCCACGAACGTCAACATTTTTAAAAGGGATGCTTGTGAATGTCATTGATAGTGGGCAAGCAAAGCTTGCTAGAGCTCCTGGGTATTATATTGCTGGAAAGACTGGTACAGCGCAAATTCCTGGGCCTGGTGGGTATACAGAAGACACTAATCATTCGTTTATTGGTTTTGGTCCGGTTGATAACCCAGCATTTGTTATGCTTATTAAATTAGAAAAACCTAAGAGTGGTCGATTTTCTTCTGTAACTGCCGCTCCTACATTTGGAAAGATTGCTCAATTTTTACTCGAGTATTATCATATTGAACCTGAACGATAAAAAAACAACCTTTTAAAAAGGTTGTTTTTGTGTCAGAGGGCGGAATTGAACCGCCGACCTTAGGGTTATGAATCCTACGCTCTTACCAACTGAGCTACTCTGACATTTGTAAATTTGTCTATGTATCGCCAAGGAGAATCGAACTCCTGTTGCCGGGATGAGAACCCGGTGTCCTAGCCACTAGACGATGGCGACATTATTATACAGCGATTAGTATAATTTTTTTTGGTATTTTTGTCAATAAAAACACCCTCCAAATGGAGGGTGAATGTACTTCTTTTTTACATGCCCATTCCTTCTGGTGATGGAGCTTCTGGCATGGGTCGGTCTTTTTTCTTTAATGCATCTTTCAATGCTTTTCCTGCTTTGAACTTTGGTACAGTTACTGCTGGAATTTGGATTTTTTGACTTGGGTTTTGTGGATTCACTCCGAGTCTCCCTTTACGTGTTTTGGCACTAAAGGCTCCAAAGCCTGCAATAGTAACCGTTGCTCCGTCTTTAATCGTGTTCATGACAATGTTTACAAAAGCCGCAAGCATGTCTTCTGCCTCTTTTTTTGATACACCAACTTTGTCAGCGATCAAAAGGGCAAGCTTTGCTTTGTTAACTTTTTCCATAGGCACTAATTAGGATATTGAAGATTATATTTAATTAGATATAGTGTACGATATTTATAAATTCCTGTCAATAGAGCGCAATTTGTTTTGTATATAAAAAACCACCAAAGATATATTGGTGGTTTTTACTGATCAAAAAAATGTTTTACCGCGCGTATTCAATGACTCGTGTTTCGCGGATTACGTTAATTTTAATTTCTCCAGGATAGGTAAGTTCTGTCTCAATTTTTCTAGCAATGTCTTTTGCCAGATTGTATGATGCATAGTCGTCAGTTTGTTTTGCATCAACAAAGACACGAATTTCTCGTCCTGCTTGGATAGCGTATACTTTACTTACGCCAGGGAAGCTTTTTGCTGTATCTTCTAGTTCTTCTAAACGAGTAACGAATTGTTCGTATGTATCTCGTCTTGCTCCTACACGTGACGCTGAAATTGCATCAGCTGCCATTACAATCTTTGTAAGAAGAAGTGGGGGGTTTGTATCATGATGAGTAAGTGCTGCTTGTGCAACATCTTCATCAATTTTAAATTTTTTCAAAATAGTATATCCAATTTCTGTATGTGTTCCTTGTGTATCGTGATCAACAGATTTTCCAATGTCATGGAAGAATCCTGCTCGTTTTGCTTTTGCTACATCGAGTCCAAGTTCTTCTGCCATAAGGGCACATAAATGTGCTACCTCAATAGAATGGTTTAAAATATTTTGTCCGTAACTTGTTCTATATTGGAGTCTTCCAACAATAGAAATAAGTTTTGGATCAATACCGATGATACCAAGCCCTTGAAGAGCATTATCACCAGCTTTTTTAATGTCTACTGCAAGTTCTCTTTTTGCTTCAAGGATGTATTCTTCAATTTTTGCTGGTTGAATACGCCCATCCTTAATAAGTTTTTTAAGGGCAAGTGAACATACTCGTCTACGGATTGGAGAAAAACCAGAGATAAGGATAAGTCCTGGTGTTTCGTCAATAATAAGCTCACATCCAGTGAGTTTTTCAATTGTTTTAATGTTTCTTCCATCTTTTCCAATGATTCGTCCTTTCATTTCGTCGCTTGGAAGTGGAACGGCAGTTGATGTTGTTTCAGCTGCGTGGTTAGCGGCTGTTCGTTGAATAGTGTTTACCATGATTTCTTGTGCCTTTTCTTCGATTTGTTCATGGTTGTCATTATCAAACTTTAAGCTTAAAGCAAGAAGATCTTCATGTGCTGTTTCTTTGATTTTTTCAAAGAGTACTTCTTTTGCATCTTCACGAGAAAGCCCTGCTGATTTTTCTACTTCTTTAGTAGCTTCTTCATGTTTTTCTTCAATTCTTGTTTTGATGAGTTTAATCTCATCTGCTTTTTCTTGAAGTTTTACTTTTCGTCCTTCAAACTGAACCATCTTTTCTTCAAAGACTGATTCTCGTTGTTCTATTCTATCTTGAAGTCGACGAATTTCTTTTCGTCGTTCTTCTTCTTCCTTTTTAGCATCTTCAAGCGATTTAATAGCTTGTTCTTTTGCTTTAAGGATGATTTCTTGTTCTTTGTTTTTGGCTTCAATTAATCGTTTCTCTGCTAAAGATTCTGCAGAGTTGGCCTTTGATTGGGCAATTGTTTTTCTTGCAATATATCCAATAAGGGCACCAATTCCTGCTGCAATGAGTGCAACAATAAGGATGGTAAGCATATAATATGTGCTGTTACCACGAGAAGAGTTTGGTTACACCAAGATATCCTTTGTGTAACAAAGAAATGAGGATGACTCTCATAGGAGCTATGAGGTGTGTATGTGTGTTTTCAGTAGGGTATTGTCAACACTGACAATAAAAGTATTCATGAAAGGCACAATATCAGTCTTTGGGTCATCTCTTTCTCTAAAATCCAGCTCTATTCTCGCGTCTGTTTATGTAAATGACTGGGCTTACCTTAGCACATTTCAGCCTGTTTTGTCAATCTTTGGCTTATTTAAGCGAAATTTATATCTTTTTTCATTTTTAGGTAGTTTTCTAGGGTAATTTCCTTTGGCGAAGAGGCCTCTTTTATATTGTGTGTCCCAATGGCGGTTCTTCTTAGTTCTTCGCAATAAGCATCTGTTTTAAGGGTTTTCCCAATATCATGGGCAAGGGTTCGTATGTATGTCCCTTTAGAACAAGTGACCCGTATTTCTAGATGTGGGTGATTATAAGAAATAAGAGTAATGCTATGAATAGTGATGTCATGTGGTGCTCTTTCTATTTCTTTTCCTTCTCTTGCTAATTCATAGAGCTTTTTGCCTTTGATTTTTTTTGCTGAGTACATTGGAGGAATTTGTGTTTGTTCTCCTATATATGTGTGTAGCACCGTTTCTATCTCTTTTTTTGTTGGGGTAGGTGCTTGTTCTTTTTTTGTAATAGATCCAGTTTTATCTTGTGTGTCAGAAGATGCGCCTAGCATTATGATTGCTTCATACGTTTTTTGAAGATCTCTGAAGGTGTCTATTCTTTTTGTGGCTTCTCGACCCACTCCTACGATAAGTAATCCTGTTGCAAAAGGATCAAGGGTCCCTGCGTGGCCTATTTTTTTGATACGTAATGCCCCTCGCAGATAACCCACAACATCGTGGCTTGTCCATTCTTTTGGTTTATCAATAAGTAGAAATCCTGCTGGTATGGTTGTCTTCGTATTAAGTTCCATATAGATATATATTTACTTGCCTTCTTTTTTTAATAATATATGATGTATAGGTATGATACAATAGGTTTACTATGAAGAAAAAAGAGATACAATCAACGCTTGGTTGGGGAGTGCACAGTGAAGGTGGGGCTGAAATTTGGGATACGAACCCTTTATTCCCTCATGCAACCATAAAATTTACTGAGCTTTTGAAATTGGTTTTTTATCCCAAAAAATGTGTGTTGTATTGGTTTATTTATCGTGCCTTTAAAAAGAAGAATCGAGGTGTAAGTAAACGAGTGCGGCTTCAAGAACCATTTCGTATTCTTGATGTTGGATGTGGTACAGGGGCAACGATTGTTGATTTGAAAAAACTTTTTGGGCGTGGTGTTGAAGTACATGGTCTTGATGTGGTGCGACTTCAACTTGATATTGCGAAGAAAAAAATAAAACAATACGGGGTGTGGCCACAAGTGAAATGGTATGACGGAGTGAATATGCCGTACCAAAAAGAATATTTTGATGTTGTGTATGCTTCAGATGTATTAGGGCATGTAGAGGATGTTTCTTCATGGTTAGCTGAAATTCATCGAGTACTTATTCCAGGTGGTTTATCTTTAATGTTTAGTGAATCAAAACTTGGAAAGCATGCGTTTATTCGTCGATATCTTTTTAATCGAGATTGTAACATTGATCCGCATAAAGAATTTCATATTTCTTTGTATTCAAAGAAAAAATTGAAACAACTTTTTTCTCATGCTGGGTTTACGATAACTCACATGTATAGTATTTTTTGGGCAAAGTTTTTTGCACACCCGGATGAATTTCAAGATGCTTTTTCTAAAGAAAAAAGATTTTTTGTCCTTCGTATAGTGAGTAAAGTATTATTGTTTATCAAAAAAAAGTTACATCCATTTTCTACTGCAGTGGTAGAACTCTATGGATTAATTGAAATGCTTACTATTGGGCGATGGATTGAGAGTCAAGGATATATTATTCGAGCGAAGAAGGAATAAAAAAATGTATACCAAAAAAGACAGCATAAAGCTGTCTTTTTACTTACCTTGATATCAAAGAGTTTTTGGTATCAAGGCAAGGGGCTGAATTTCCATATCAGACTTTTTTTAGAAGTGGAGCATCTTGCTCCCTCCCTTGCTTCGTTTACGTCGTGGCTGGTTGACTGTTGAGTTCGATCTCTTCGGCTTTCACACCGAAAAAATCAACGAGATTCCCGATGAAGGTTAGCCCGTAGACAATCCCCACGGTTAGGAAGTAGCCGAGAATTGCTTGCTTGGCGTCTCCAGCCTCGATGAAACCACGGGCGGCTCCCATGCTGACAAAGAAGATGGCAACGGTCCCGTTGGCTGCGCCAAACAGGGCCAAGGCCGCGATTCTTCTTGTCGGGATGTTCGCGTAGTCGTTGTTGGGGTCCTTTTTCTTGGTTTGCCATCTTCCAAGCATCCCTCCTCCAAAGATGCCGATGATTTTTCCGCCAAAGCCACCGATAGCGGAACCCGCAGTGATCCATCCCCAGTTGTTGAGGTCGAACACGTTGATAGCGCCGTTCACGCCACCAAAGAAGAACAGGATGATCGGAATGAAGGGTTTCATCATGTGGATCAACTCCTCCTTGACCTTGTCAGGGGCCAAGATGAAGATGAGGCAAGCGCCGAGAATCCATTCGACGCCAGCAGCCCACATGATTCCACAGTTCGCGGCTGCAAACAGGATCCAGAACCACTTCTTCTCAATAAGCACGTTGAACTTCGTTGCCTTCCACTCAGTGAGTTCTTCTCCTGAGAGGTTCATGGGAACCCACTTGACGGTGAACTCTCCTTTTTCCCCGCAGGCGTAGGAGAAGATCATGTTCATGAGTCCGAAGATCAACCATCCTCCCGTCACTGCCGTGGCGTAGAAGGCCGCGAGCATCATCACGCCGCCAAGATCGTCGCCAACAGCGAGGATCAAAAGGGCCGTGTAGACAAACTTGAGGCCGTCTTCTCGCGTACCCTTTGCCATCTTCCACGCGCCGAGGCTGAAGGCCACGTCTGTGGCACAAGCCCCAAGAGCGATGTAGAAGTTCTGGGTCAGTGCGTAGGCGCAGAGTGGCGGGATGATCATACCGCCAATCGTGGCAAATATGACGAACCTCCCCGCGGCCTTGAGTTTTTTGATGGTGACCTCAAGACCCAAAAAGGCGAAGAAGTAGAGCATCCCCATGTGGTTCGTGAGGAAATGGGGGATCTCGTGGTGGAAGTAATGCTGGAAATGCATTCCCAGCAGTTCTCCCGTTGTGAAGAGAAACATTCCTATGAGTACGCCCCAGAGGATCCAGGGGACCTTGTCGTCGCTTTGGACGACGAACCCCCGCCAACCGTGATGTTCTTTTCCGTGCGACACCGCTTCCTCCGTAATTTTTGGAATTTGATTTTCTTAGGGTGCTATTACCCTTCAATGATCAGTTCCGTCTATTTTTCTGAGAGACAATGTAATGCACCATGTAATGATAAAATACATTGTCTCTCAGAATATATGGAAATTCAGCTGTATGTCCTCCTTTAACTAAAAAGTTACTTGCCGATGGTAACAAAAATATTTCTTTATGGCAATCTAATGGAGGTCTTGATTTTTACCTAAAAACATAGTACGGTGGAATCAGTCATTTATTTTATTATTACTATATGAACCTTTGGCATGATGTACCACTTGGAGATAATGTTCCAGATGAGTTTAACTGTATTATAGAAATTCCACGAGGGTCACTTAATAAATATGAGATTGATAAAGATACCGGGCTGATTATGCTTGATCGTGTCATGTATAGCGCACAGACCTATCCTGTTGACTATGGATTTGCTCCAAAGACACTCTGGGATGATGGAGATGCACTAGATGTTATGGTGATTACAACTGAGCCACTTCACCCTGGTATTGTTGTTCCTGTGAGACCTGTTGCTATTATGCATATGATTGATGATGGAGAGTCTGATGATAAAGTCATTGGTGTTCCTGCTAATGATCCACGGTGTACTCATATTAAAGATATCTCTGATCTTAATCAGCATCAATTAAAAACCCTTCGTCATTACTTTGAAACGTATAAGCAGTTACAAAATGTAGAGGTTTCAATTAGTGGGTTTGAAGGGCGTGATGCTGCTATTTTTGCGGTGAATCGATCAATAGATTTGTATAACAAAAAATTTAGTTCATAGTAAATATGCCCGGATCACGGGCGTATTTTTATTGTATGCTAGATATTATTCGACAAAGAAAAGAGGGAGAACCTAAAATCATTTCTAATGGGGATCATCATATATTCTCTGAAGGAAAGATTGGGGCCATTGTGCATTATCCTGTTTTGGTAGATAAAGGAAGTGGGTATGTGTCAATGACATTTGAGAAATTTGTTCGTCCACCAGGAACAAGAATTATTGCAATAAAAGATAATGCTATTTATTTGCAAAAGGAACTTCGAATTGAAACTGAGGGATTTGATTGGCGTCTTCCTGGAGGAAAGGTTTTTGATCGATTTGAAGAGTATAAGCCATATATTGTTACAGAAGTTTATAAAGATATTATTCTTGCTGCTGCAGCAAAGGAATTACAAGAAGAAGCACAGCTTGAATCTTCTGACATGCGTATTTTTATGAAAAAAGGCTGTGGGGCAACGGTTAAGTGGGATTTGTATTATATTGTGGCAAATAATGTTATAGATCATCATGGTGTACATGACCACGACGAAGGGGAAGAAATAGAAGAATATCGATTTGTTCCATTTAATGAGATTAAAGGAATGTGTGAGTCAGGAAAGATTGGTGAAGGAAGGACTGTATCAGCCCTTTTGTCCTTTTTATCACAATGATAGCTCTTAATTGACATTTTTCGCTTATTTTAGTATAATAAGCGAGTTATAAATACGATTATTTACCATGAACGTCACAGAATTAGCCCGTAGGCTTCGTATAAATACGAAAGAACTCCTTGACGTACTCCCTGAGTACGGTTTTGATATTGGAAAAAAAGCTATTAAGATCGATGATCGGACAGCTACCCAGGTCATGAAAGCATGGAAAAGGATTAAAAGAGACCTTGATGTCAAACGTCGAAAAGAAGCTGAAGAGCGTAAATTAAAAGAACGAGAACTTCGTCGAGAAGAAGGACATGCTGTAATGCTTCCTTCACTTCTTACGGTTCGTGATTTAGCAGAGAAGTTAGAACTTCCGGTTGTTCAAGTGATTACAGAATTCATGAAAAATGGTGTTCTTGCAAATCAAAATCAAAATGTTGATTATGAGACGGCTGCAATTTTGGCTGAAGAGCTTGGATTTACTGTATCAAAAGACGAAGGAAGTCCGGTGGATGATTTACGTGAAAATGCGCTTTCTGGTGCTCTTGAAGAAGCATTGTCTCAAGGAGATCATATGAAACCACGCCCTCCTGTCGTTGTTATTATGGGGCATGTTGATCACGGAAAAACAAAGTTGCTTGATACTGTTCGTGAAGCAAATATTATTGATACTGAAGCTGGAGGAATTACGCAGCATATTGGTGCGTACCAAACGATTTGGAAAGATCCTAAAACAAAAGTAGAACGACCAATTACATTTATTGATACGCCGGGGCATGAAGCGTTTACTGTGATGAGAAGTCGTGGTGCAAAGGTTGCTGATATTGCTATTTTGATTGTTGCTGCTGACGACGGAGTAAAACCACAAACGATTGAAGCCATTCAAATTATGAAAGCGGCAAAGCTTCCGTTTGTTGTTGCTATTAATAAGATTGATAAGGAAACAGCTGATGTCATGAAAACAAAGACAGAATTATCTAATCATGGAGTGCAACCAGAAGAATGGGGTGGAGATGCTCCGATGGTAGAGATTTCTGCAAAAGAAAAATTACATATTGATACACTTCTTGATACGTTGCTTCTTGTCGCTGACATTAATGAAGAACATATTCAAGCGGATGAAACTATTTCTGCTGTTGGAACAGTCATTGAATCTCATGTAGATAAAAATATGGGGCCTGTTGCAACTATTCTTGTGCAAGCTGGAACACTTCGTAAGAAGGATCCTCTTGTTGTAAATGGAGAAATATATGGAAATGTTCGAGCAATGAGAAATGATCGTGGAGAAGAATTGAAAAATGTTGGTCCATCAACACCGGTGCAAATTATTGGATTTAAAGTTGCGCCAGATATTGGAGATATTTTAGATGTATCAAAGGCTAGTAGCGCTGTTAAGATTGACGTGAAACAAAAACGAACACAACAAACTGGAGCGGTAAAACAAACAGTCTTACAAACATCAACTGAGGGAGAAAATGAAGAAGGAAAGAAAACTTTAAATATTGTGATCAAGGCTGATGTGCTTGGGTCTTTAGAAGCTGTTATTGGATCACTTCAACGAATTAAACATGATGAAGTGGGAATAAAGATTGTTGGAAAAGGACTTGGAAATATTAATGAAAATGATGTGGCAAAAGCCGAATCGTCCGGTGCCACTGTTATTGGGTTTAATGTGAATGCTACGTCAGTTGCAGAAGAGTCTATGCGAGACAAAAATGTTCCATTTTTGCGGCACTCTGTGATTTATGATATTATTAACTGGTCAAAAGAAGAATTAGGAAAACTTCTAGAAGATGAAAAGATCGTTACAGAAGTTGGAAATGTGAAAATTCTTGGTATATTTAGAACCGATAAAAAAGTGATGATTATTGGTGGTCGCGTTGAAGAAGGAAAGGTGAAAAAAGGTGCCTTTGCTCGAGTAAAGCGTGATGGTGAAATCCTTGGTGTTGGTAAGATTATATCTTGTCAGCGTGGAAAATCAGAAGTAAAAGAGGTTCCAGGTGGAACAGAATGTGGTATGCGTTTTGAAGGAGCTGTAAAAGTAGAAGAAGGTGATGTCCTTGAAATTTATACTGAAGAATCAAAAGTACGAGAAATTGTATTTGAATAATTATTATATTATGGCACACGTAACATTAACTGATCAAAATTTTGAAGGAGAAGTATTGCAATCAGATGCACCTGTTCTTGTTGATTTCTGGGCACCTTGGTGTGGACCTTGTCAGATGATGGGGCCAGTGATTGATGAGCTTGCAACTGAATTTGATGCAGGAACAATAAAAATTGGAAAACTTAATGTTGACGAAAATAAAATGGCAGCAGGGAAGTATGAAGTATTGAGTATTCCTGCATTTTTAATGTTTAAGGGCGGAAAGAAAGTGGATCAACTTGTCGGTGGGGTTTCTAAAGAAAAGATGAAAGAGTTTATTGAAAAACACACTGCGTAATTATATTGTCAAAAAAAATTGAAAAAAGACAACAAAAAATAAATATTGTCAAAAAAAATTGAAAAATAAATACACACACGCGTGAAAACAACCCCTATGCTAGCAGGGGTTGTTTTAATATATACTTTTTTTTATGGGGATATTGACGGATCTGTAAAGGTGTGTACACTAAAAGGTACATTTATCTTTAATTATATATATTATGTCTTCTAATCCATTTGTTAACGCGCTTTCTCAATTAGATAAGGCAGCGTCTGTTATGAAACTTCATCCTTCTATTCATGAAGTGCTAAAACATCCCAAACGTATTTTGACTATTTCTATCCCTGTAAGAATGGATGATGGATCGACAAAGGTGTTTACGGGTTTTCGTGCACAACATAATAATGCCCGAGGTCCCTTCAAAGGGGGCATTCGATATCATTTTGATGTCTCGCTTGATGAAGTAAAGGCATTGTCTTTTTGGATGACTATGAAATGTGCAACTGTGGGTATTCCTCTTGGAGGAGGAAAAGGAGGAGTCATTGTGAACCCGAAAGAATTGTCTGAAGGAGAATTAGAACAATTAAGTCGAGGGTATATTAGAGGGCTGTATAAATATATTGGTCCAACACAAGATGTGCCTGCACCAGATGTGTATACCAATCCAAAAATTATGGCATGGATGATGGATGAATATGAAACATTAGTTGGGGAACATGTCCCTGGTGTTATTACGGGGAAGCCATTAGCTATTGGTGGTTCTGCTGGTCGTGGTTTTGCAACAGCACAAGGTGGTGTGTATGTCTTAAACGAAGCTGCAAATAAACTTGGACTTCATCCACATGACACGACGGTTGCTATTCAAGGATTTGGAAATGCAGGAAGTTTTATGGCAAAACTATTATCTTCTCAAGGATATAAAGTTATTGCTGTTAGTGATTCTCGTGGTGGTATTTTAAATATGGAAGGGTTGGATGTTGCCGCTGTTGAAGCACATAAAGCAAATACTAAAAGTGTATCTGATTTTCCTGATTCAACAGGCATTACAAACGAAGAAATATTGACTCTTGATGTTGATGTCTTGGTTCCTGCGGCATTAGAAAATGTGTTAACAAAAGAAAATGCTCAAGAGGTGAAAGCAAAAATTATTGTAGAGCTTGCTAATGGTCCAACAACCCCTGAAGCAGATGAGATATTATATGCTAATGGCGTTGTTGTTTGTCCAGATATTTTATCTAATGCTGGTGGAGTTACCGTAAGTTATTTTGAACAGGTACAAAATGCTATGAATTATTATTGGAGCGAAAAAGCAGTACTTGAGAAGCTTCGTCCTATCATGGTTAATGCGTTCTCTGCTGTATGGGAGAGAAAAGAGACATATGAGGTAGATATGCGCACTGCAGCATTTATTTTAGCTGTAGAGCGAGTTTCTAGCGCAATGGAGCATCGGCATAGTGTTGTATAGGATATATAAAAAAACAGCCTTTTATGGGGCTGTTTTTTCTTGCAATATTTACAAATATTGGCTAAGATAACCTATATTTATATTATTCTTTTATGGACATGTACGATCCGAAAACTATTGAATCTCGTTGGCAAGCATATTGGGAAGAACATGGGGTATATGCAGTATCTGACACAAGTGATAAACCAAAGTCATACGTCCTTGATATGTTTCCGTATCCAAGTGGTGCTGGGCTTCATGTAGGGCATCCAAAAGGGTATATTGCGACTGATATCTATTCTCGATTTAAACGCATGAAAGGGTTTAATGTCCTTCACCCAATGGGGTGGGATGCTTTTGGGTTACCTGCAGAAAATTATGCGATTAAACATAAGGTGCACCCACGTGTTGCTGTAGAAAAAAATGTAGAGGTGTTTAAAACACAGTTACAACATATTGGATTAAATTTTGATTGGTCTCGAGAAATTAATACCACTGATCCAGAATATTATAAATGGACACAGTGGTGTGTTTCTAAAATGTTTGAAGCTGGGTTAATGGAAGAAGTTCATGAACCAATTATTTGGTGCCCAACATGTAAGACAGGGCTTGCTTTAGAAGATCTTGATGATGGTGTGTGTGAACGATGTGGAAGTACTGTTGAAAAGAAACCCCTTCGACAATGGGTTATTAAAATTACGAAATATGCTGATAGACTTCTTGAAGGACTTGAAGAGTTAGATTGGGAAGATTCTATTAAGGATATGCAACGACATTGGATCGGTCGAAGTGAAGGTGCTGAAGTGCAATTTGGGATTATTGATGTTCCTGAGCCATTAACAGTGTTTACTACGCGACCAGATACCTTATTTGGAGCGACATACATGGTTGTGGCACCAGAACATCCGATGATTCATGCACTTGAAGAGAGGATAGAAAATATTGATGACGTGAAGGCTTATGTGCAGGCATCAAGTTCTAAAACAGATCTTGATCGTCAAGTTGGTAAAGAAAAAACTGGAGTACCCCTTCAAGGAATTATTGCCATTAATCCAATTAATGGAGAAGAAATTCCTGTCTGGGTTGCTGATTACGTGATGATGGGATATGGAACAGGAGCTATTATGGCTGTGCCAGCGCATGATGAACGTGATTTTGTATTTGCTAAAAAGTTTAACTTACCAATAAAAGAAGTGGTTTCTGGTGGTAATATAGACGAAGGACCATTCGTTGGATCTGGGATTGTGGTTCATTCTGATTTCCTTGATGGGCTTACAAAAGAAGACGCTATTTCAAAAGCCATTGAATGGTTAGAAACTAATGATAAAGGAGTAAGAAAAGTACAATATAAACTTCGTGATTGGGTTTTTGCAAGACAACGGTATTGGGGCGAACCGTTTCCATTTGTTCATACTGATGATGGGAACGTAAAGGTTGTTGATATTGATCAACTTCCTGTAATGCTTCCTGACGTCGAACAATATGAACCTACTGGAACAGGAGAGTCACCATTAGCGGGCATTACTGATTGGGTTACTGTTCCTGGTGGAAAACGAGAAACAAATACTATGCCACAATGGGCAGGGAGTAGTTGGTATTATTTACGGTACATTGATCCTAAAAATAAGGAAGCGCTTGTTGATAAGAAAAAAGAACAATATTGGATGGGGGATAAGGGCGTGGATTTGTATGTAGGTGGAACAGAACATGCAACACGGCACTTAATCTATGCACGTTTTTGGCATAAGTTTTTATTTGATCAAGGTGTTGTTTCAACAAAAGAACCATTTCATAAGCTTATTAATGTAGGGCTCATCATGGCAGAAGATGGGCGAAAGATGAGTAAACGATGGAACAATGTCGTTAATCCTGATGATGTTATTGTCAAATATGGTGCTGATAGTTTTCGCATGTATGAAATGTTTATTGGACCATTTACTCAGTCAGCAGCGTGGAATACGCAAGGTGTTGAGGGAGTATATAAATTTTTACAACGATATACTCGACTCTATAAAAAAGAGCTTGTTAATGATGTAATTGAAGAACAAGAAGTATTGATTCATAAGGCGATTAAAAAAGTAGGTGAAGACATTGATGCGTTTCGGTTTAATACGGCTGTATCTGAAATGATGATTGTGGTAAATACGTTAACAAAAGCTCCAAAAATTCAACACTCTGTGCTTGAACGATTAAATAGAATTCTTGCCCCATTTGCTGTGTATCTTTCTGAAGAGTTGTATCATACTGTGTTTAATGGAGAAGGAAGTATTCATCATGCTGATTGGCCTGTATATGATGAGGCTAAGCTTGTTACCGATACTATGACCATTGTTGTTCAGGTAAATGGAAAAGTACGTGATACGATTGATCTGTCTTCTTCATTATCTGAAGAAGAAGTAAAAGTACAAGCGCTTGGTAGTCAAAAAATTATTGAATGGTTAGATGGAAATGAACCTAAAAAAGTTATTTATATTACTGGAAAACTTGTGAGTATTGTTGTTTAAATTAACGTGTTTATTTAAAAACAATACTTTTTTGCTTGTTTTCTCGTGCTGTGGATAGGTCTTTGATACAGTGAGGATATCTTCCTCCTATGTATGCATTGACGTCCATGGTCAATTCCAAAAACAAAACGCTTCTTGCGTTTTGTTTTTGCTTTCTTTTTGGGGTATTTATTGCGTCACTTGTTGAACTGCAGCCATTTGTTATATATCTTTTTGTTGGCATCATTGCAACTACCCTATGGATTGTTTTTTTCTGGCGATGTCAGCAGGTGAGATTTTTGTGTCTATGTGTATTGTTTTTTCTGTTGGGGAGTGTTCGTTACATCGTGGCTTTTCCTTTATCTTCTTTTTCTCATGTTTTTTCATATAACAATTCAACACAAGAAATTAATGGGTACGTCGTAAGTGAACCTGATGTGCGAATTAATGGTGTCCGATATATTGTACGTGTAACATCAATTAATGATAAAGCTGTATACGGACGGGTGTATTTTAAAACGCGATTATATCCAAGATATGAGTATGGTGAAAAACTTACTCTATCGTGTCATTTAAAAACACCTGAACCAATTGAAACGTTTCGTTATGATATGTATCTTGCTCGTTTTGGTGTGTTTAGTATATGTGAGTTTCCAACAATATCTAGTCATGATGGTCGTGAAGGCTTTTTTCTGTTTCGAACTATTTTTTTTGTAAAAGATCATATTGCGTATCAAGTAAATCGTTTGTGGCATGAGCCCTATGCAAGCTTCATGGCAGGATTACTTTATGGGTATAGAGGAGGATTGGGGTCTTTGCAGGAGTTGTTTAGTATTACGGGAGTAACGCACATTGTCGCTATTAGTGGGTATAACATTAGTCTTATTGCGGCAATTTGTTTGCAAGCATGTTCTCGTGTGTCTTTTTTACGAAAGCACTCATTTTCTATTATTATTGTTTCTATTTTTCTGTTTGTGGTGTTTGCAGGAGCAAGTGCTTCTGTTGTCCGAGCTGGAATTATGGGAGTGCTTACCCTTATTGGGAAACAATACCGTAGGGAAGTGCCGATAATGCTTGTGATGCTCTTAACTGCCACTATCATGGCAGTACATAATCCCTTTATTTTAGTGTGGGATGCTGGGTTTCAATTGTCTTTTCTTGCAACGGTTGGTCTCATTTATCTTGTGCCACTTATTGAACCGTATTTTTTGTCTTTTTCTGAAAAGTTCACTATTCGAGAAAGTATTACATCTACTATTGGGGCAACCATTATTACGCTGCCACTTATTATGTATCAGTTTGGAAGAGTATCTATTGTGTCTGTCGTTGTGAATGTATTAGTGTTATGGATTATCCCTTTTATCATGGGGATTGGATTTTTATCAACCGTACTTTCGTTTTTATTTTTTCCTTTAGCTGAAGTTATTTCATACATTGCTTGGTTTGGGTTACGGTATATTGTCTTTGTCGTTGAATGGTTTGCCTCAGTTCCATTTGCTTCAATTGAAATATTTGTCCCTTGGTGGATAGTGCCTATAAGTTATGGTGCATTATTTTTATATATGAAAAAGTGTATGAAAGTATGAAAAAGTGGTATGTTGTTTTCTCATGTATCTGTGTTTTATTGTTGTATGTGTTTTTTATTGATGGTATTGTCCCTCCGTTTGTTTTTTTAGATGTGGGGCAAGGGGATGCAAGTTTGTTTACATTTGAGGATGGAACACAAGCTCTTGTTGATTGTGGTATTGATGCTACGGTTCTTGAAGGACTTGGGAGGCATATGCCTTTTTATGATAAATATATTGATTATGTGATTGTCACGCATCTTGATCTTGATCATTATGGAGGGTGTATTGATGTGCTTCATCGATTTGATGTAGGAACCTTTGTGTATAATGGAACACAAAGTGATTCTGCTATGTGGCAAGTGTTACTTCATACGTTAGAAGAAAAAGATGTTGAAATGTATATCATTGAAGAATATCAAACATGGTCTTTTTTAGAAGAGTCAATTATTTTTTTGTATCCAAATTATTCCTTGAGGCAAGATGCTTCTCTTTTTGAAGGAAAAAATAATGAATCTATTGTTATGAAATTCTTTGTGTCAGGAACAAATATTCTTATAACAGGGGATGCGGAAGAAGAATTAGAAGAGTATCTCGCATTTCAGTACGGTAGTGAGCTTGCATCAGATATTTTGCATATTGGCCATCATGGTAGTCAAACATCTTCTATTGTTTCTTTTTTAAAAGCGGTCTCTCCCCATATAGGGGTTATCTCTGTAGGAAAAAAAAATAGTTATGGGCATCCATCTTCTCGTGTGCTATGGCGCTTGAGTCAGCTTGGTATAGCAGTATTTGAAACATCTGAAATAGGGGATATCCTATCTTTATATTGACAATATCATTTTTTTTTGTTAAGGTACTGTATTCCTAAATTGATATCATTCTATCATTTTTTGGTAGCATGTGATCGGTTTAAGAAACAACGAAGGGGGACTTGGAAGTGACACTATTTCAGAGGGTAACGGCTTTTTTTCTCGGGGCATTTGCGCTATTCATTGGGGCGCAAGTCTTCATGGGATTTGTTCAAGGGCACATCGTTGTCAGGTGTGCGGATGACAGTTATCCGCAAGTGACGATGAACAAAAATGATACCACCCGGTGGTACCACTGTGCTGAAGGCATCTCGGTGAAAGGATACGAAAGTTTCTTTTATCAGGATGGCGGTAAGACTGAATGCCCCGACACTCTGGAGCGTAAGGGCCGATCCCTCGCTTGTGTGGGGAAGTAGGCGAGGGTGTTCACTTCCATTATCGTCAGGGTGCCTTTGTGCACCCCGACGACTTGGATTACCACATTGTTTTCTTTTTTACGCCAATTTGCTACACTATAGGTGTAGTTTTTTATATTATGAAAAAGATTTCTTTCCTTGTTTCTTGTTTTTTTCTTTTTTTTCTTGTTACTCCAGTATTTGCAACGTTTAGTTTTGTAAGTCAAGGCGTATGGTTTTCTGATAATGATGCCTTTGCTGGAGACATAGTGAAAATTTATACAGTCGTTGTAAATAATGACTTTGCTTTTTTTTCTGCTGATGTTGAATTTTTAAATAATGGATCTTTAATTGGGACTACTCGTGTTGTTGATCTTCCTTTAGAAGGAGCAAAGCAAGTTTGGATAGAATATACATTACCTTCTGGCGAAGGATCTTTTACTGCACGGCTTACAAATTTTATTGCAAAAAATGGGGATGGAAGTGTTGTGTCTATTTCTAGTGAAGAAGTTGCTGGATTTGAATCTGAAAGGACATATACTATTGATCTAGATACTGATGGAGATGACGTTGGAGATATACATGATCCTGATGACGATAATGATGGACTTTTAGATTCAAGAGAAAAAGATTTAGGGACAAATTCATTAGTGTCTGATACAGATGGTGATGGACTTAGTGATAAAGAAGAAGTAGATCGTGGAACGGACCCCGTAAAAGAAGATACGGATGGAGATGGGTATAAAGACAATGTTGATGTATTTCCAACAAATGGAGGAGAGTGGGCAGATGCTGATGGAGACGACATTGGTGATAATGCTGATCCTGATGACGATAACGATGGGCTTAGTGATATTGATGAAAAAGGTCTTGGGAGTGATCCATTAAACAGTGATACAGATGGGGATGGCATTACTGACGGAAAAGAGCGTGATAGGGGAACTGATCCAACAAAAGTTGACTCTGATGGTGATGGTATTTCTGATAAAGATGAGTTTGATCAAGGGTTAGATCCTACGACGTCTGACACTGATGGCGATGGACTTGACGATAATGTTGAAATTAAAGATGGGACGGATCCTAAGAAAGCTGATACAGATGAAGATGGATTGAGTGATAAAGAAGAAAAGGATAAGGGTACTGATCCTTTGTTAGTAGATACTGATGGTGATGGAGTAAACGATTTACTTGATTTATTTCCAATGGATGCAACGGAATCTGCTGATTTTGATTTAGATGGGGAAGGAAATAATGTTGACACTGATGACGATGGAGATGGACTAAGTGACATTGAAGAAGAAGAAATTGGTACTGATCCATTATTGGCTGATACTGACGCTGATGGATTAAATGATAAGGAAGAAGTGGATAGCGGTACTGATCCTAATAGAGCTGACACTGACGACGATGGGCGAATTGATGGTGAAGATGAAAATCCACTTCAGGCTGATTCAAACATGCTAAAGCGGATTGTGCAGTTTGGGGCGATTGGCTCGTTTGTCTTATTTGTGTTGTTTTATAGTGTGTATTATTATAAACGAGAAACAGCGTAGTTATGGATGATGTGATACGTGTTGTACGACGACGACTTTTGCGTTGGTATAAAAAGTATCAACGAGATCTTCCTTGGCGGCATACAAGAGATCCATATACTATTTTAGTAAGTGAAATAATGCTTCAGCAAACCCAGGTGGAACGCGTGATACCAAAGTATCACGCGTTTTTACGTGCATTTCCAACGGTGAAGGTTCTTGCTAATGCAAAGACTGCTGATGTTATTCGTATGTGGAAAGGGCTTGGGTATAATAGGCGAGCATTATTTTTACAACGCGCAGCGAAAGTTGTGTGTGATGAATTTTCTGGTGTGTTTCCTGATACTTTAAAAGAACTTATAACACTCCCTGGGGTAGGAGATTATACTGCTCGTGCTGTTATGTCTTTTGCATTTGAAAAAAAAGTACCAATGATGGATACAAATCATAGACGGTTTTATACGCGAGTGTATTATGGAATAAAAGATGTGTCTGATAAGGATTTATTAATTACAGCTGAAGAAGTATTTTCTAAGTGTCGGGCATATGATTGGAATCAGGCATTAATGGATTTTGGGTCTACAATTTGTCTTACAAGAGTACCAAAATGTGGAATTTGTCCACTTCAGGAACATTGTAAAGCATATCCAAAGATACTTACTAGTAAGGTATTTAAAAAGAAGAAGAAAAAACAATCTGTTCGATTTAAAGATACTGATCGATATTATAGGGGGCAAATAGTGGATATACTTCGGGGTGAAAAAAGGGTGTTGATTCATTCTTTACAGAGTCGTTTTTCTGATATAGATAGTATACGGTTTAATGAAATTGTGCTTAAATTAGCCAAGGATGGGCTTATTATTAAAGGAAGAAAATATATAAAACTACCACAATAAAATTGTATAAACTTATTTAACAAAATGTAATTTTGTTTTTTGCTACGTTGAGCGTAGTTTAAAAATAATGGTTTAACAAAGCCATTATTTTTGTTGTGTGTATTGACAACGTTGCTTTTTTATGGTATAGTCTTTTGTTACAAAGTAGTAATATTTCCCGAATTCGTCCGCATGGAAGAGCATGGATATTCCCTGTTTCTCCATGATAGATGAATCTATCAGTTGCGTTTGCTCTTTACATTTTGTTTTTCTGTTATTCCTCTCTAGACTCATATAGGTTGAGTAGTACTCATTCTATATGAGTCTAGAGTTGTGAGAGTAACAAACCTTTGTAGGGTAGCGCCATTTGAGCTGCGCATCCTACTACAGATTCCTTAAGGAGGAATTACCATGAACAAGCCGAACATCGCTCTCCTCGTGGCCATCGTCATCGCCCTGAACCTGAGCTTTATCTCGTCAGCGATCGCTGGAGGACCTTCCTTCAGTGTGACCGATGGAGATCTGATCAGTCAGGGTGGAAGCGTGAAGCGCAACGAGGGGGCGTGGCTCGAAGAGTCGCGACTCCGCCGTGAGCGTGCCCGCCGGGCCGCTGATCCGCCCGCCGCGAAAAAGTTCGATGTGTATGAGGCGCTTAACCAAGAGCCCTCTGCTGAAGAAATCGAGACGTTCTTGGCAGAAGCCCTTGGGCATCGAGATACTTTCGATTCGGATCCTCGTCCTGCTGCTGTCAAGAAGACGCAGCGTGGTCGAGGTCGGCCGGCTCAGATGACGACCGATAAGAAAAATCGGCTCGTCACGAACTGGTGGAAAGTTAGCGTCAAGAATACCCCGAAGCGCGAGCAGCGTAAGCGGGTTATCGAGGCGCCGATCACTTCCCTTACGAGTGTGAGCGCTAAAGCCGAGGTTCATGCCGAGCGTGAAGCACAGGCATACGCGTCCACTCGAGGTGTTGCTCCTGTGGCCAAGAAGGCTTCGGAGAAAACCTTCAACTTCAACGACCTCAACGTCTTCGAGGAAGAGGGTGACGCGGAGCTCCTCGCGAGTCTCCCGACGCCCAAGCTTCCTTTGAGTGTTGAGCGTCGAGTCGTGGACATGGTGTCGTGCGACAAGGCCCAGGCCAATGGCCAGGTTCTCGAGGTGGTCCGCTACCTCGATGCCGAATTCGCTGTCTCTGGCCGCTGCCAGGACAACCGTCCCGTTGGCACGTGGAACGTGTCTACGGGTGGTAAGAAGGCCATGATGGTATCCTTGGTGAAGTTCGGTAATGATTCTGATGTCTCCGACGAGAATCGTTACGCCGTTCACCGCACTGGTGGTGAACTTCAAGAGAACGGTGAGGATGTTTTGGCCCTCGATGGTCAGAGTGTTCTCGAAACCGGTCTCGGCGTGACGAACGACTTCCCCGACAGGGAGGCGAGTATCGCGAAGCATTGAGCTTACGATATGTTCTCGCGGATAGTCCGTGAGAGTGATTTCTATATGAGGAGACCTTCTTCCTCGGAATTCTAGCGATAAAAAGAAGATGCCTCGCAAAAGCGAGATGACAGAAAAACAAATACCCCGAACGGCTTGCCTAGTAGGGGTTCCAGATACATGTCGTATTTATGGAAACTGGGCTGCGCGCTTTATGTGTGCAGCCCCATTGCCCAGTATTTCTTTTTTATAAAAGGGGATAGTGAGAAATGTTCATTCTATCAGTTGGTTACTACGTACAGAATAAATAGTACATATTTTTTCTTTGTGTAGTAATTAGCCCTTATTTGTTCACACACCGGCAAGCCTTGGAGGTTTATGCCATGCGTACCGCAACTGTTCTGATCTTTTCGTGTGCTATCGTCTTGTCCGGGTGCACTCTCCCGACGACGCCGGCCACTTTGACCCTGCCGTCGGCATCGAAGAGCCTCATTGTCCAAGTGGAGAAGGACACCGACGGCGACACCATCCCTGACAAGTGGGATAACTGTCCCAACATCCGCAATCAGATGCAACGTGACTCCGGGGGGCTCCCTTTGGGAGACGTCTGCGAGGACCTCGACGAGGACGGTATCTCCGATGATTGGGACAACTGCCGCAAGGTGGCCAACCCCGATCAAGAAGATCTCGACGTGGATGGTCTTGGAGATGCCTGCGACGACGACATCGACGGTGATGGCCTTGCCAACAACCGAGACAGCTGCCCTATGGAGAGGAATCTTAATCAGGACCTCGATAAGGACGGTCTCGACGACTCTTGCGACAAGTCGGTCTGGGTGTTTGACACTCGGAGCTGCTACGCATGGATTATGGAGACGCCAACTATGTTGCGCTATGAAGGTGCAACGGGGAGTGTCTGCGATGGTCTTAGCAAGGCCATCTTCTCGAGCCAAGGGGCGTTGGTTCCGTTGGGTAGCGGATATTACCGTTACTTTCAGGTGAGGCAAGACGCTTATGGTGACCTTTCTCTCTGGGACCGAAAGTTCTCTTGGGGGAAAGAGGGCGGAAACCGTTGGACCCTCTTGGCCAGGGTCTCGAAGAAGGAATTCTTGGTGAACAAAACAAAGGGGAATTAGCTCCCCGGGAGGTGCTCTCGAGCTGCGCAAACGCGCGGTCGATTGAGCAATACCCCCGTGGAGCTCATCGATCAGTACTTTTTTATAGTAAGAAGGTAGTGATCGATGACAAACATCTCTAGTAATATGCTAGGGATTTTGTTTTTTTATGAGGTATGTTACAATGGGCGCGTATGAAAAACGTGATTGTTACCCCAACTTATAATGAAAAAGACAATATTGCTCGATTATTGAGCCATCTTGTGCGCCTTCCAATAGATAATGTGTCTATTGTTGTTGTTGATGATAATTCACCAGACGGGACATCTTCTATTGTCCGAGATGTTATGAAGGAACATGCATCAGTGCATCTTATTTCTCGCGCTGGGAAGCTTGGATTAGGAACAGCGTATATTGAAGGGTTTCAAAAGGCGTTATCGTTAGGAGCTGATTGTGTGATTCAGATGGATGCGGATTTTTCTCATGATCCTGATGACATTTCTCGACTGGTATCTCACATGGATAGATTTGATGTGGCTATTGGTTCACGAAAAATTATGGGAGGAAAGATTGTTGGGTGGGGGAGTATTCGTAAAGGTATGAGTGCTGGGGCAATGTTTTTTTCTCGATTATGTCTTCGTTTTAAAACAAAGGATGTTACTGCTGGTTTCCGTTGTTTTAAGCGTCATGTGTTGGAAGCAATTGATCTTCCGTCGATTAAAAGTAATGGCTATGCGTTTCAAGAAGAAGTCCTATTTCGCATTGAGCAAAAAGGATTTTTTGTAAAAGAAGTTCCTGTAACGTTTGTTGACAGAAAAGAAGGGAAATCAAAGTTGTCTAAAAAAGATATTGTGGAGTTTTTTCTTATTATATTGAAACTTCGAAAACAAAGAAAAAAAGGATCTTATTAGATCCTTTTTTGTTTATGGGTGAATGGTTGTCCCTATGAATTTTTTACAGTTAATGGCGTTTCTTACTTCTTTTAAGTTTGTTCCTTGTAGGATGTCTACTTGAATATCTTGCTTGTGTGCCATTTTACTTGCCACTGGGTCAAATGGAGCATTTCCTCCAGGACCAAATTCTGCTTTCATTCCAACAACTTGTTTTCTAAAGGTGAGCCAATCCATGCGCTCTATTTTTTTTGCATTTTTAAATTTGTTTGGATCTTTATCGTAGGCGTATTTGATATTTGAAAGATTTAATATGTGTTTTACGTTATAGGTCTTTGCAAGAAGTACTGCATCAGTATCAGTTGAACATCCTGGTTTCCATCCTGCTGCAATAATGATGGGTTTATTTGTTTTTATTTTTTTTGTAGGATCTGTGATAACGTCTTTATATGCATGTTCTTTAAAAAGCATGCGAACAAACTGTGCATTAAAGATTGTGGTGTGAATACCAATCCAATGGAGATCATTATCGGTCATTTTTGTCACTCCTTTTGCAGCGTCTTGATACTTTCTACATGTGCCACCACCACCAATAACAAGGATAAATGTTTTTCCTTGTTTTACTTGTTGAAGAATGAGAGTTCTAAATTTTTTAAGAAAGGGAATATCAAAGCCTGTTTTTGGGATAATGATTGATCCTCCCACAGACATAATTTTTCGTTGTTGTTTCATATTTATCGAGTCTTTTGTATAAGTAGCGTACTTGTGATCCAACTTGTAATACTCATAATCAATGCGCCGAAAAATGCTGGCCAAAATCCTGCTACTTCAAATCCTTTTACAAAGCTACTTACAAACCAGAATAAAAGAGCATTGATTATAAAAGTAAATAACCCTAGCGTCACAATAGTAATTGGAAGGGTAAGAACAATGATAAGGGGACGAATAATGGCATTTATAAGACCAAGGAAAAATGCTGTGACAAGAGCGGCATAGAATCCTTCAACCCCAATACCAGGAAGGTAGTAGGCAATAGCGAGAAGAACAAGGGTATTTATAAGCCAACGAAAGAGTGTTCTCATAAAAATATATATTATTGTTTGGGCTAAGTATAGCCTATAGATCCTATTTTGAGAAGACCCTCCTCCTTTACGTATGTGGCTTTTTTCGCTACACTGACATATATATGAAATCTTCTGAATATACAATTTATTCGTCTTCCCAAGAGGCTTGGGATGGAATGTTTTTAGCCTTGCAGAAGGCAACAAAATCAATTTATTGGGAATTGTATATTTTTATTGACGACGAGGTTGGTCAATCTTTTTTTGATGTATTAGAACAAAAAGCAAAGGCTGGGTTAGATGTAAAACTTATTGTTGATTCATTTGGCAGTTTTTGGTTATCTTCAAAACGTATTAAGTCATTAAAAGCTGCGGGCGTTGATTTTCATTTTTTTCAAGCAGGACTTAAAGGATTTCGTGGATGGTGGAAACGTTTTTGTTCTCGAACACATAGAAAAGTATTGGTAATTGACGAAACCATTGGATTTATTGGGGGAGTGAATATCTCTAAAGAAACGAAAGATTGGTTAGATATTCATGTTCGTTTGCAAGGGAAAGTAGTTCGTAGTTTGTTACGTTCTTTCGCTAAATCGTATACTTTAAGTGGAGGAAAGAAAAAAGCAGTGCATCATTTGCTTAAATATCGATATAGGACAGATCATAGTTTGATTGATTTTGTTTATGATGGACCAAGAAAACGTCATTCCCCTGTACGAAAAAAGTATGTTGAGGCTCTACTTAAAGCACGTGAACGGGTAATTTTATTTTCACCATATTACTTTCCTGATCGTAAATTTTTGCGTGCATTATGGCGAGCAAGAAAAAGAGGTGTCCGTATTGATTTACTTATTCCTTTTCGGACTGACTTACGGATTGCAACATATGTTGCCTATGCATGGTTTTTAACATTACGTTCTCTTGGGGTTCATTTGCACCTTACGGATAAAATGATGCATGGAAAAGGTGTTATTGTGGATGATGAATGGGCTATGATTGGAAGCAGTAATTTAGAACAAGCAAGTTTTTACGATTTGCATGAAGCAAATGTACAAATAAAAGATAAGGCTTTTGTTACTCCTCTTAAAAATATTTTACTTCGTTGGATAAAGGGTGCAAAACACATAGATGATGTACAGTGGGCACGTCGAGGAAGGATTCATCGTCTGCGAGAATATATATCTGTATTTTTGTATCGTATTTGGCACAATAAAGCATATTATGGTAAACCAAACTCCTCTCGCCGATCGGATACGTCCAAAAAATCTTGAATCTTTTGTGGGGCAGTCTCATTTAGTTGGAAAAGGAAAACTTATTCGAACTTTGATTGATAATAATGAACTGTCTTCATTACTTTTTTGGGGACCTCCGGGAACAGGGAAGACTACGCTAGCACATATTATTTCTCAAAAAATGGATTGTGCATTTGTGGTGTTATCAGCGGTAAACACTGGTAAGGCCGCTTTACGTAAAGCTGTTGAAGAAGCTCGAGTTCTTTTATCTGAAAAAAATCAACGGACCCTTCTTTTTGTTGATGAGATTCATCGGTGGTCAAAAGCACAACAAGACGCCCTTTTACCATATGTAGAAAAAGGTGTTGTGACGCTCATAGGGGCAACGACAGAAAATCCTTCTTTTGAGATCATTCGTGCGCTTTTGTCTCGTTCCCGAGTTTGTGTACTTCAGGCATTAACCACTGATGATATTGTGTTAGTTCTTCGTCGAGCTTTGATTGATAAGGATGATGGATTGGGAAAATGGCCTGTTGTTATTGAAGACGACGTATTGATCCAGTTAGCTTCTCTTTCTGGTGGAGATGCACGTCAAGCACTTAATGGTCTGGAGCTTGCATTTCAGACATGTTCTAAAAAGAATAAAAAACGTATTCATATACAATCTGATGATATTCTTCAAGCAATGCAACGAACACATGTCGTGTTCGATAAAAGAGGAGAAGAATTTTATAATGCTATTTCTGCATTACATAAATCTATGCGTGGCTCAGATGCAGATGCTTCGTTGTATTGGCTTGCTCGTATGCTTGAAGGGGGGGCTGATCCTTTATATATTGCTCGACGGCTTGTGCGTTTTTCAAGTGAAGACATTGGTATGGCAAATGGTGAAGCATTAATCCAAGCAAATGCGGCGTATGATGCTTGTCATAAGATTGGGATGCCTGAATGTAATGTTATTTTGGCACAAGCTGTCGTGTATTGTGCAAAATCAAAAAAATCCAATGCACTGTACATTGGATATAAGAAGGCTGCTGCCGATGCCCGAGATACTTCTCACATTGGTGTGCCACTTCATTTACGAAATGCCCCAACAGGTCTTATGAAAAATCTTGGATATGGAAAAGGGTATAAATATAATCCAGATTTTAAAGGGTCTGTCACGCAAACGTATTTTCCAGATGAGCTAGGTCAGCGTGTATACTTTTCGTGATGCAGTTATTTCTCTTTCGTTTTTATTTTTGTGAGTAATGGTGATTTCAGTCACCATTTTTTTGTTGAGAAGATTTTTTATTTTTTCTGGCCATTCAATGATAGTAATTGTATTTGGTTTTCCAAGATAATCTTCAATACCAATATCAAGAAGGTCTCTTTCATTTTCTAGTCGGTATGTATCTATATGAATAAGTGAGTTTTCTCCATATTCATAGATATTCATAAGAGAAAAAGTCGGACTTGTAATTATTTCTGTAATACCAAGGCCTTTAGCCATTCCTTTTGTAAAGGTGGTCTTTCCACTCCCAAGGTCTCCTTGTAATATAACAATTTCTCCTAGGTTAAGGTCTTTTCCTAGTTTTTCCCCAAGGGACTTTGTTTCTTTTTCTGTAGTTGTGGTATAGTTCATCATACAGTATGGAGGGTACGGTATTTTTTCTTTTTTTGCAACTTTTTATGTCTACTGAACAATATACATTTGAACCAACAAAGAGCAAAATGATTTTTTTTGATTTAGGCAAAATTCATTATATTCATCAACCAGCAACCTCTTTTGAAGAAGCACAAGAAGAAATGGAGTGGTCACAAGGTATTATGCTTCCAAAGTGTGAAAAAGTTTCACCATTATCGTTTACCATGTTTTTGGATGTACATTCTGATATTAGTAAAGTTCCTTTAACATTAAAGTTCAAGAAACTTTATCAATGGTATCTTGAACATAATGCATTACAATATTTTGATAAGATTGCTTGTGTGGGAAATGCTTTTGGATATACAAAGATTCTTGCCCTTAAATTACTTCTTCGAAAACATAGAGATAAAATAGAATTCTTTTTTTCAGAAGAAGAAGCAAAGTCCTGGTTAGGATGGAAGATGTAATGTTTTTAAGTATAAAACCGGCACAAGGCCGGCTTTTTTTATACTTGAAGTTCTGGATAAAGAGGGAATTGTTTTGCAAGTGCCTCAGTTTGTTGTTTAATTTTTTCTAATATTTCATCATTTTGATGGTTCATGATCACTTCATCAATCATATGAGCAATTTGTTCCATTTCTTTTTCTTTCATACCTCTTGTTGTAAGTGCTGGTGTTCCAAGTCGAATTCCTGATGGATCCATTGGTCGACGAGGATCATCTGGAATCATGTTTTTGTTTATTGTAATGCCGGCTTTATCTAATGCTTGTTGTGCTTCTTTCCCGGTAATTCCTTTTGGTGTTACATCAATAAGGAGTAAGTGATTACTTGTTCCTCCGAACATGATTTTATATTCTTTTTCTTTGAATACGATTTCAAGAGCTTTTGCATTTTTTTTGATTTGTTTGCAATATTCTTTAAAGGCTGGTTCTTGTGCTTCTTTAAAGGCAACTGCTGAAGCTGCGATATTGTTTTCATGAGGACCACCTTGAAGACCCGGGAATACTGCTTTATCTATTTTTTTTGCGTATTTTTCTTTACACATAATCATTCCTCCGCGAGCACCACGAAGTGTTTTGTGCGTCGTCGTTGTAACAACATCAAAAAGAGGAACAGGATTATTCATTTCTCCTCCGGCAATGAGCCCTCCAATATGAGATACATCTGCCATGGTGATTGCACCAACTGAATCGGCAATGCGTTTGATGTTTTCGTAATCAATATCTCTTGAATAGGCACTATACCCAACAAGGATCATTTTTGGTTTGTGGGTATTTGCCATTTCTTGAAGATTGTCTAGATCAATGTTTCCTTCTTGGTTTGTCTTATATCTAATAAAATTAAATATTTTCGCCATGTGAGTGACTGGATGTCCATGAGTTAAATGGCCTCCGTGAGATAAATCCATTCCTAAAATTGTGTCACCTGGTTCTAAAAGACCAAAATAGACAGCAACATTCATTGGAGCTCCTGACAGTGGTTGAATGTTTACATGTTCTGCCCCAAAGAGTTCTTTTGCTCTATCAATGGCAGTTTGTTCAATAGTATCAATGTGCTCGCATCCACCATAATATCTTTTTCCTGGATATCCTTCTGAATATTTGTTTGTTACAACTGACCCAAGTGCTTCAAGGGCTGCAATTGATACAAAATTTTCTGATGGAATCATTTCTAAACCAGACTCTTGTCGGTTGATTTCATTTTTAATGGCATTTGCAATAACGGGATCAAAGTCTTTAAGGGATTGTTTATTCATAAATAGTAAGTATTAAAAAACACGAAGAATGTATATATACGATGATTCGTGTTTTTTAGTTGAATTCTAATGTTTTATGGATCATAGCCTGCTTTGTTCTTGAATATAGCTATCTATAACAGCATAGATATTTGGTGCACAATCATCTGGAAGATTATGGATATCATGCCATCCCCATTGTACCACATTTTCTCCGGGAGTAATCTCTCCTTTTCTTGAAGATAGCCAGTGGATCAAAATAACTAGTTTTTTTGGAGATTCTGGTCTATAGACCATCATAGGCTTAATTGCACGAATAATGTCTATTTCTAGCCCCATTTCTTCAAACACTTCTCTTTTACAGGCTTCTTCTAATGAAATATCAATATCTTCTACTTCGCCACCAGGAAAGAGCCATGGGGTTACCATGTCTTTTTTTTGTTCTTTATTCAAAAGTACCTTATTATTTTCTATAATAACAGGGCCTGAAGCGATAATTGTATTAGCTGGTAGATCCATAGATTTCTTGTATTGCTATTGTACCAATCCCTTTAATCATTGACAAATAAGTCTATATGTGATATTTTTTTTGTCTGTACCCCCTTGTGTCTTAATGAGGGGGATGGTCCTAGATCAACTGTTGCGAGAGTGGGGGACAAGGACCCCCGGAGTTGTCTGTAGCTTCTGCTACTTCTCAGCTTCGGGCTACAGACAACTTCTACACCTATACAGGGTGTTTTTTTAATTGAAATGTTTTACAACGTAGGTACCTTCTTTTTTATAGTCTAACTTTTCGTAATAACCTTTTACACCCACACCTGAAATGACTGCACATTTTGTGTACCCATGTTTTTGTACAATATCTTCAGCTGCTTTGATAAGTCTTTTCCCGAGGCCTTTGTGTTGAGAAGCATCGCTGTTTCCTTTTTGTCCAATACCAATAAGCTGGCCGTAGGTATGGAGTTCTCTTATGAAGGCACAATCTTTTATTTCTGGAAGAAGTGAAAAGAGTTCTTTTCCATTATTTGTATCTTCTTTTTGTGATATCCAATTGATGTCCTTATGTACTTCTTCAGGAAGACGTAGTCGTAAAAATCCAAATACGGCAATTCTTTTAGGGTCTTCAAACGTAATAAAAAATTCTTTTCCTCCAACAGTTTGATATTCATCAATAAATAGTATTGGTGTGGTATCTTTTGGAACATGTTTCATTTGTCTGCCTATTTCTCGGCATCGAAGACATTGGCATATTTTTCCACGTTTATGAAGAATAGTTTCAAGATGTTGTCTGAGGTTTGTAATTCTATTTCCGGCCATGATTTCATTTTCTGGAATATCCCTAATAAGTCGAGATATTCGGCAGTATCGAGGAGTCACTTCTTTCATTTGAAGAAGTGCTTCAAATAGTTCTTCTTCTTTATATGGAGTGTATCTACCATCTTTATACCATTCGTATAGCTCAGCTGAAGGGATTACCGTATTCGGATAAATTTTCACCATGTCTGGTTTAAGTGATTCATCAGTAAAAAGACTTTTATACATCTCGACATCGTGATCGGGTGTTGACCCTGGAAGATCTGGCATGAAATGAAGGTCTACTTTAAATCCGGCTTTTCTTAGAAGGTGCATTGCTCGTCTAAATTGATCGACACTATGTCCTCTTTGAATAAGGTCAAGGATCTTATCGTCGGGTGCTTGAAGACCAAGTTCTATTCGAGTACATCCCATATTTCTCATGTGCCAAATGGTTTTTGGGGAAATGGCATCAGGACGTGTTTCTAAAGTAAGACCAATAATTCTATATTTTGTAGATTCATTTTTTTCTTGTTCAATAAGCATTTCTTTTTGAAGATCCTTTACTGTCTTTTCTTTCCAATCGTCTTCACATGTTCTTTTTGAGGGGGTGTCACTTTTTAAATTGTTACATGCTCTGAATGATTCAAGGATGTACCAGTATTGATATTTTAAAGGGTATGCATTCCATGTGCCTCCTTTTACAATATATTCTATTTTGTCACAAGGATGCCCATTATCTTCCATCATCTCAATACGTTTTTGCATGAGTTCATATGGGTCAAAATCAAGACGCATAGAACGAGCGGCTGCTGGTTCTGATGCAAGGTAACTTTTTGGCATACGTACCTCTGTTGGGCAATAGACGCATTTTCCTGGGCACATGTACGGTTTTGTAAGGGAAGTTACTACTGCAATACCAGACATGCTTCTAATATTGGCTTTTCTAAGGAAATGTTCTATTTGTGTGTCTGCTGTGATACTTCCTTTTTTGATGAGTCTATGATAGGCTTTGAGTAATTTTCTGTTGGCTGGTTGAGATATTTTGAGTGCGCTACATTTTTTTCTTCGTAAATCATCAAAAGCAACCTTACTTTCAGGTTGCTTCTCAACAATAAATGCCATGATTTGTTCTAATATTTCTTCAGTCATAAGAATCTGTGTTGTCATTGCGACACCCTAGGAAAATGAGTAGTTGTAAAGCACCTCATATCACCCAAAACCGAAAGAGCCTTGTTTAGGGTGTCGCAATGACAGACGGACATAAGTATTGCATATATATGAAAAAAAATCAAGATTATCGCTATGTTCTGCAAAATAAAGAGGCTTATGATGCTGTATCTCATCTTTTTTCAAGTACACGAGACTATTTGTGGGATGATTTGAAAAAATTGGGTCGTTTTATTAAAAATGGAGATACTATTTTAGACGTAGGATGTGGGAATGGACGATTGTCTATGCTTTTTTCCGATAAAGATATTTCGTATACAGGAGTGGACCAAAGTGAAAATCTCATTACTCTTGCTCGTTCTAGATATGAGGATAAGACATTTGTTGTAGAAGATATTTGTACACTTTCCTTTTTAGATAATTCTTTTGATGCGTTGTATGCTGTGGCCGTTATTTGTCATATTCCGCCACAATTACAAAAACAAGTTATTAAAGAGATGTTTCGTGTCCTTCGTCCGGGGGGATGTTTTATTATGACGAACTGGAATGCATTTAATGGATGGGTGCAGGATAAAGTGACAAAGGGGAAGTATACAACAGAAGATCAGAAAAATTTTATTGTGCCTTGGCGAAATGGACCAGGGGAAATTTTAGCGAAACGATACTATTATGGCTATAGTCTTGAAGAGTTGAATGATCTTGCTTCATCTGTTGGCTTTATTGTTGAAGATCAATATTATGCAAAAAAAGGGAAAAGAGTAGAGATCGATACTGGTGAAAATATTATTAGTATTTGGAAAAAATGATCTCGGTGTGTCATGGCGAGGGGGTGGGAAACCACCAGTTCTAGAATGGATCATACAACCACCTCCATCTATGAACGTATCTCAACACACCACCCTCGCCATGACTATTGTATTATTTCTGTTTTTTTTTGTATTGTCAAATAAAAAAATACCAATGCGTGATTGGTATTTTTTATTCTCCACTAATAATGCATGCAACTGGGCCTTTCCATGACCAACCCTTTTTTATAGCTTTTTGTAATCCTGCGATACTAAGTACCCCATTAGAAGAAAAATCTATTTTTGTATGTTCGCGTACAATGTTTCTAGCATTTTTAATGTCTTCATTTGTTACAACCCATCCAAATCCATGGGTATTTTTTATGGCAGCTACTACATGTTCTTTTCTATGAGCAATGTGATCGACAATAGCTCCAGCTGTTGATGTGTCTTTTGATTCAATCTCTGTGTCAAATAGGCTTGCTATTGGATGGCAACTTGTTGTTTGTATTATGTGAATTTGAATAGGATGCTTGTCTTCTTTGTAGATATCTCCAAGTGCTTGAGCTGTTGTCCCTGATGAAGTGGCTACAAATACTGCTTGGAGGTTGGGTATTTTTTTTAATTCACGGGCTAGCTCCATATATCCTTCAAGAGCAAGATCATCTGTCGATTGTCTTAGGTATATTGCTTCACCTTCTTTTTCTTTTTGAAAAGCCATTTGTTTGGGACGCTCAACTTGTTCAAGTGTGGTCGTTGATTGTGTAATGGCTTTTTCAAGTTTTCTTTTTTTCTTGTCATTAATTTTTTGGCCGATATAGATGTGAAGATTGATTTGTTTTTCAGGGTTGTTTTTATTGTGTTGTTCTACAGCATGAATTGCTGCAAGGGCAGCGTTGCCTGAAGAAGAGATAACGAAGTGTCTCTTGTTTTCTTTTTTCACATACCATTTAATCATCATAGGAATGGATCGCCCTTTATGGGATCCATATTTATGAAGATCTTCTCTTTTAAGGTATATGTCCTTTATACCGATTGCTTTATTGAGTGTATTGTATGTTTGTTGAGGTGTTTTCATAGCTATTATTTGAACTCAGTAAGGGTTTTTGCTATACTTTTATTCAATTCATTCATAATTTTATAGTAGCATATGCAGTTGGTTTGTCCAGAATGTAAAAATGAAGTGGATCTTTCTATCTATGGAGATCTTGCAAAAGAGCAAGTTATTGAATGTCAGACTTGTGGTATCACTCTTATGGTTATGGAGAAGAAAGATGATGGTTCAATTGTTGTTGAAATTGTTGAAGAAGGAAAATAAATTAGTGTTCTAGTTTTTTTATTGTTTCTTCAATCATTCCTCTAAATCCGTGGCTTCCAAGAAAGACGATAACATCGTCTTTCTTTGTTTGTTTAATGATGTGCTCTACAAGCATTGCATCGTCATCAATAACAGTGACTTGTGTGTGGCTTTTTTTAATAATGTCGGCTAGTCCATGTTCGTTGCATGCTTCTTGATGTTCGGGGTTGTTTTCTTTTTTTACTTTTGTGAGTCTTCCAATGATTACTTCGTTTGCATCTGTAAATGCATTTTTGTATTGTGGAAATGATTCTTTTTTTCTGTTTCCTGTGTTTGGTTCAAACACGGCGATAATATTTCCATTATATACTTTCCGTATTGTCTGTAATGTTGCTTTTGCTTTTTCTGGCGAATGAGCAATATCATCAAATACGATAACATCTTTTTCATAGCGTTTTTCTAATCGGCGTTTCATTCCATGAAATGTTTTTATATGTGTAATGATATCATTTGTAGGAATGCCTAATTGATGTGCCATAGCAAATACTCCCGTCATGTTTTCTGCAATGTATGATCCAATCATGGGGGATTCTATTGTATGTGTTTCGTCTTTATGTGTAATAGTAAAATCCATCCCTATCTGAGATTCATTTAAATTGCTATATCGATATGCTGCGGTTTGATCTTTTCCATATGTTGTAACAGTACTTTTTGTGTTTTTTGCTAACGCAAGAGCTTTTTTATGATCAATACACACGGTAATGTTTCCTTCTTTTGGAATCATCTCTATGAGATCTTCAAATTCTTTCATGTAAGATGCTTCGGTAGGGTATATATCCGCATGATCCCAAGACACTGCGGTTAACATGAGATGGGTAGGGGAGTATGATTTAAATTTAGGTCTATTATCCCATCGAGCTGTTTTATATTCGTCTCCTTCGAGAATACTTATGTTTCCTTCTCCAATTTGTGCTGCAGGAAAATCATTTTGTGTAAGCCCACCAAACATATAGCTTGGCTGTTTACCGTGTTGTTCAAATATCCAAGCAAGTAATGCTGAACTTGTTGTTTTACCATAGGTTCCAGCACAGACAATAGATGTTGATTGTATGAAATGTGATGCGATTATTTCTGGGTATGATTTATATGGAATATTTTTTTCTTGCACATACAACCATTCTTCGTTTTTTGAACTTGCAACATTCCCAACAATTACAATATCAGGATCACCATGTTTGGTCATTTTTTCTACGTGCCATCCTGGGTAAAAAGTGATGTCTGTTTTTTTAAGATGTGTTGATACCGGTGGATAGAATCCTTTATCTGACCCTGTAACGGTCCATCCTTTTTTTTGAAATGCAATAGCGATAGCGCTCATTGCGACACCACAAATACCGATAAAATGTATATGTTTGTTTTTCATAAGATTAGCTCTTTTGCATGTATACAATCCAAAAATTTCTTTTGTATGGTTGGTTGTTTATTTTTGAGTAAGTGGTTTTCTTTTCTTTTTTTAATATTTCAAAATGATTTCCATACAGAGATATAATGTCTGATTCAGAAAATACTCGTTCTACTAAATTTATGTCAGGCATGATATAGGTATTGACTTCTTTTCCTGGATGCATTTTAAGAAGGTTTTTTGCATTTTTATCCCCGTCTTTACACAGTGTTTTTAAGAAGAAAAACCCTTGAGGCTTAAGTACTCTTTGCACTTCTTTTATATAGGTTTCTCTTTCTTTTTCATTTAGAGAATTTGATGATGTAACGTCAATCACTATATCAAAAGTATTATCTTCAAAAGACAATGGTTCTCCGAAACTACGAAAGTAGTAGGACGCTTGTTTTTCTACACATAATTTATGTGCTTGTTCATTCGCTATTTTTATTGCTGTTTGTGATATTTCAATCCCATGTACGGTGCCTCCTTTTTTTGCCATGTAGTTTCCATTTCTCCCTGTCCCTGAACCAAGATCAAGTATGGTTTTTCCATCAAGCTGCACCTTGTGTGTTTTTTTAAGGTATTTTATAAATCGTAATGTGTCTTTTTGTGGTTCATGATGAAACGCAAGAAGTTTTTTATCGTTATACTCTTTTTCCCATACTGCTGTTTGTGCCATATTATATTTGCAGAGTATGTTTAAGTGTCTCTAAATCGTTATCCCATTTTTTTTCATCAAACCATTCTAGTCCTTTAAACTGAAGTTTATATATGTCTTTTGGGCGCTGTGCTGATCCGAGGTAGATGTGTTTTTTTTGTTCTTCTTTTGCTTTTGCAATTGCTAATCCCATCATACCTATGCCAAGATTTTGTATCTCTTCATTATAAAAAGGGTATGAATAGTGGATCATGTCTTCATTTTGATACACAATACAATATCCAACAGGAATATCATGTTGTTTGTAGACAAACAGTGTTGTGAAATTACTTTTTGCTTTATTAGTTAAGACTTCTTTTATTTTATTGGCGCTAAAGGTTTTTGGACCAAATTTTTCGTCATAAAAGGTTTTTCCCATTTTTCCAATTTCCCAATGATATGCAACGTAAGGGAGTGGGATTTCTTGAAGAGTAATGTGTTGTTCTGTCATTTTTCGTATGATACGACGGTTTTCACTTGAGGGTTCAAATACGGAAAGATCAATACGCACACTTCTTGTTTGATCCATTGCGCCTTTTGTTGTTCGTATAAAAACATATCCTTGATTGTACAAGGATGTAATAGATGTGTCTGTTAGATCAGTCACTATTTTATTGTCAAAACGCAAATAACTCATTTGTTTATGCTAATCCAATCCATACGCCAAGAATAACAACCGCGGCATGGATAACCCAAAAACGCATTACTGTTTTTTCTTCACTCCATCCTCGAAGTTCAAAATGATGATGGGCTGGTGCCATTTTAAATATGCGACGGCCTAATGTATAGCGACCAAGAATTTGAATAATAACACTTGCTATTTCTACATAGAAAATAAATCCAAGAAAAGGAAGGAGTAGCATTCTGTTTATGGCAATGGCATTAATAGCCAGAAGTGCCCCTAATCCAAGGGAGCCAATGTCTCCCATCTGGAAACGGGCTGGTTTAATATTAAAGTAGGTATAGGTAATAAGAGCCCCAACAACAGTACTATTTAGTATGGCAAGTTCTTGAAATCCTTCAATCCAACTTAAAAAAGCAAGTGCACAAAAAGTAATAGCAAGAGATCCTCCAGCAAGCCCATCCATGCCATCAGAAAAGTTTACGGCGTTTGCTGTTCCCATCACAAAAAGAATAATAAGAGGGATGATAAGCCAGCCAATATCTATAAATCCATCAAAGGGAATATAAATATTGTGCCAGTAGTCTCCAAGTTTAAAATAGATCCACCAGGCAGCGAGTGCGCCTGCGATGAATTGTAATATAAGTCTTTCATGAACATGAAGGCCTTTTCCTGGATGAGATCCAAGCCAAAGAGATGTTCTTTTAAACACTGCCCACGGGAAGGTCATAATTAACCACAAACGATGTTTTATTGATTTATGAACGCGGATTAAGCGAAGAAGATGTTTAAGTTTTCTGTTTCGCCGTTTTTTTTCGTTAAAGATATTTAGAAGATCATCTACGCCTCCAAGGGTTGCGGCAATAAGCATGACGCCAATAGGAACCCAGGTAAATCGTCTTTCCCAGTTAAATAGAAGAGTAATGACTGCTACGGTTACGATAATAAGAAGCCCGCCCATAATAGGGACTCCTTTCTTATGTTTTCTACATTCCATGGTGAGGGTGACATCATGGGGATTTCTTCTTGTAATGTTGTATTTGTAGAGGAATTTGATGAGTGCTGGTGCCCATAAAAAAGCAGCCACACAAGAAATGAGGCTAAAGGCAACAATGGTCTCTAGAGAATCAACAGAGATTAATGTAGTCATAATATGGCTATCGTAACAAAAAAACCCTATATTTTCAATAGGGTTTCTAGGATGAGTGATTTAGATGATTTTCACTATATTCCACCAGTTTTTTACGTACTCTCCTCGTTTATTTTGATAATTGAGGTAATAGGCATGTTCCCATACATCTAGACCTAATATTGGGGTATGTCCTTGAAGATGTGGTGAATCCTGGTTTGCTGTTTTATAGAGCATTAATATTCCTTCAGTATTTCGTACAAGCCATGACCAACCACTTCCAAATTGGGTAAGGGCATTTTTTTCAAATTGCTCTTTAAATGATTCAATTGATCCAAATGTATTTGTTATTTCTTCTACAAGGTCAGTATCGGTAGTGTTTTGTGGGTTCATTATTTCCCAAAAGAGTTTGTGGTTGAGATATCCGCCACCATTATTTTGTAATGCTTTTTTGTCTTCTTCTGGAATATCAAGTGTATCTATATGTTGTAACAATGTTTCTACTGGTTGATCTAGCAGATTTGGGTTTTTTTCAAGAACAGCATTTAGTTTGTTTGTGTATCCTTGGTGGTGTTTGCTGTGGTGGATTTCCATGGTGCGTGCATCAATATGTGGTTCAAGTGCATCGTAGGCGTATTCTAGCTCTGGAAGAGTGTACATAGAGGGATAAGAATAATAAATTAAATTTTTCCGACAAGATCAAGCCCTGGTGTGAGAGTATCTCCTCCTGGTGACCAGTTTGCAGGACATACTTCGCCACCGTTTTCTTTAACGTAGATTGCTGCTTTTAGTTTTCGTAAAAGTTCTTTTGCTGAGCGCCCGATACTGTTGTCGTGCATTTCGTATGCTTTTATTATTCCATCTGGATCAATAACAAATGATGCGCGATAAGATAATCCTTCCTCTTTTATATATGTGCCAAATGCTTTACATATTTCTCCTGTTGGATCAGCTGCCATTGGGAATTCTATTTTTGAAATAGTAGGGGAGTTGTCGTGCCATGCTTTATGGACAAACACGGTGTCAGTGCTTACGCTTAGAACTTCTGCATTACATTCAGTGAATGCTTTATAATGTGTAGCCATGTCTAGAAGTTCTGTTGGACAGACAAAGGTGAAGTCAGCTGGGTAGAAAAATAAAATAAGCCATTTTCCTTTGTAGTCTGAAAGGTGTATTTTTTTTGTAGCATTTTTGTGAAATATTTCACAAGAAAGTTCTTGTATTTGGGTATTTATAAGTGTATTCATATATTGTTGTTTTACCTGTTGTGTTATGGTACTGTATTATCAGTCTCTTTTACTTTTTTGTCAATATAATTGATCAATGTTATATATGAAAATTACTCGTTTACTCGTCGTATTTTTTTGTGCCGTCTTTGTTTTTTTATTTATTCCTTCAATAACAGGAGCTATTTTTGGAGATGGGCCTTTTAATCCAGAGATTGATTTACCCGTAGATTTGGTTTTGGAATCTTTTGATTATAATGGGGGAACTGGAAATTTTGATATTTTAGTAAGAAATAATGGATTACATTACAATGATCTTGTAACTGTGAAGTTACATTTCTATCCAGCACAATCTTTTGATATTTATAGAAGACAGCAATATATTTTTGACGTGCCCGTGAATACTTTGGTGACACGTGGATATAGTGTTCCCCAGGGGATTTCTGTTGTTGGTGTAACTATTGATCCGAATAACGTAGTTGAAGAAACTAATGAGTTAAATAATGTAAAAACTTTCTCTTTTGTAAATATAACTCCAGTAGATATTAATTTATTCCCTTTTCCTGGGGATAGAAATGCAGAGAATACACATGTTGTGTTAAGTACAACTTATTCATCTGAACCTGGTTTTAGAATGGTAACTAGGCGAGATGTATTTGTTGATATTGCTTTTATTGATGAAAGAGGAACTGTTATTGATGGGACTAATCGTCGAGAATTGCTATTGGAAGCGGATTTATCTCGATCTAATGAAACAAGCCAAAAACGTTTTTCTATTGATAGTATTCCTGAAAATGCGGTTGCTATAAAAGCGACAATAGATTCTTCAAATATTGTACGAGAATCAAACGAAAATGATAATGTTAAAATTGTTTTTCTGCCTGGGGTGGAACCTATTTTAGATCGTATTGTTATTGACCAGGAAAGGTCTCAACTGTCTGTCGGAGAAGCAGTGGATTTTTTTGCAACAGGTATTTATCTTGATGGAACACGAGAAGTAATGACTCAAGATTTAACTTGGTTTTCAAGATCTCCTGATGTAGCCACGGTATCAAATCGATCAAGATTTCTGTTTTTTGGAGGGAAAGGTACTGTTAGGGCTATTTCTCCTGGAAATGCTACTATTGTTGCCCAAAACCATGGGGTAGGAGATCCTGTACGTGGTCAAGATACAAGTGGTTGGAGAGAGGCTGAAGCATCTGTTGTTGTGATAGCTGAAGATGGTCCTAATGACCCTAATGACGACGATCTTGTTGATGATGAGGTTTTTCCAGATTTTTGGCCATCTGTATCGTATATACATACAGACGATAACCCTAATATCACTGATGGTCTTCGTCTTTTTGTGCATAATGATGCCGACTTTCCATTTCGTCATCCTGATGTATCTCTTGAATTATATAATGATCAACAAGAATTAGTAAGAACTGAGTTGTTTACCTCTCGTGGGGACATTGATGCAAACAGTGAAAGGTCACGGTTATATGGTTTAACCTTTTTTAGAAATCGGCGAATTACGACTGCTCGAATAGAAATCGATCCAGAAAATCATTTTTCGGAAACAAATGAAGATAATAATGTTTTAATATATGATATTCCTCTTCCTGATTTGACGTTAGAGATTCGGTACGATGAGAATGATGATTCGCTTCATGTTATTAAACAAAACAATGGTGAAGTGGAGGTGTTTGACATAACAACTAAATTTGAACGTCTTGATCGTAATCGAAATCCTCTTAATGCGAGGAATATTTTTCCTACGGTTGATTTAAATGGTGGGGAACAGCAAGGTTTTCGGTTTCTTCTTAGAACTATCCGTGCAAATCAAGAAAATGCTTTTTTACAGATACCTATCGATTATGAGGATGCTACGTTAGAATCAAATGAACAAAACAATATTTTTATTTTTGATCTTGAACGTAATATTGTTCTTGACGAAAATTTTGTGCCATTACGACCATTACTTAATCCTAGAAATGATGTACGAGTGTTTGATAGGCTTGATGTCCATCCTGATCAGGTGCGTACTCTTATTGGAGATAGTATTCCTTTTTTTGGGACAGTACATTATACAAACGGAGAAGTTCGAGAGGTTCGAGAAGAATTGTCTTTTGTATCCCAAAACAATGATATTGCTCGTATCTCAAATGATGGTATGCTCGAAACGATTGGAGTTGGACAAACTGTTGTTGAAGTTATTTTCACTGAAGAAGTTGATGATCACGTAAGTGCACAAGTTTTTGTGCCTGTCGAAGTGTTTGGTATTGATGATGATCAGGCATTTGTTGTGGCTGTTGAAGAACTTCTTTCTATAGAGATTGATCAACCTGATCCTGTTGTTATTTCTTCTGGAGATACTCAACAATTTCGTGTGTTAGCAACTTTAACTGAGAATCGTTTAGTTGATGTAACTGATCAAGTTACTTGGTCTAGTGGTAATGCATTTATTGCTCAGGTAGACGAAAATGGAAGTGTCTTTGCTGGTTTTCGGGGTCAAACATCGATTCAAGCATCACTTTTTGAACAAGAAGATAGTGTCCGTGTTGTAGTGGTTGACGACGGCCCTGTATTACGAGATCTTGAACGTTTAGAAATGACACCACTTGGACCTTGGCGCTTAGCTGTTGGTGGATTGCAGCAGTTTCAAGTTATGGCGCATTACGTTGACGAAGACGTTGCTGTTGATGTTACAAATGATGTTACCTGGGTTTCAGATAATCGTAATATTGCTGATGTAAATAGTTTTCTTGATCCTGGATTAGTTGAAGGGATTGGCATTGGGGAAACAATTATTCGTGCATATTATCAAGAAGGTCATGTTTCTGTTGCTGTAGAAGTTGTTAATCCTAACGATATCAATCGACCTTCTTTTACATATACTCGTCCTCTTGTGACATATACTGTTGGAGAAGAAATTGAACTGAATCGTATTGTAACTGATGATGAATTTAATAATTTTTTCTTGCTACTTGCCCCTCTTCCTGACGGACTTGATCTTGATGAAGAAACTGGTACCATTTTTGGTACACCAACTGCTGTAACTGATGGAGTTGAAGTACATGCTATTTTTGCATCAACAGAAGATGAAACAGTGTCGACAGACGTTAGCATTACTGTTATTGCTTCAGAAGATGAAGGTGATGAAGATGCATTTGTTCCATTTGTATATACGACTCAACCATCGGTGTATAGGGTTGGTGAATCTATTACTCCTAATAGACCAGTAGGTAACCCTCAAGCGTTTTACCGATATATTAATCAAGATGCATTACCTTCTGGATTATCACTTAATGTTGATACAGGAGTAATTTCCGGTATTCCTACTGTAGCTACCCCTGCTCGGTATTATACGCTGGTACGGCAGGATTCTGGGCTTCTTGTGGAGCTTACGTATCGATTGAAGATTACTATTCTTCAATCTGAGAACCAAAATAATGACCCATTTCAGTTTGTGTCTATTGAACCACCTGACACTATATTTCTTCAACCTGGAGAAACACGTCAGGTACAAGGTATTTTACATTTTGAAAATGACCAATTAGGTAATATTAATGAATTTGGTGACGTGTGGACGAGTGATGCCCCTCAAGTTGCTAAAGTAGATGCTGGATTAATTAAAGGATTTGCTGTAGGTGTTGCAGAAATTTTTGCAACTTGGAATGATGATCATCCTCGTGGACAAGCGTCTATTCGTGTGGTTGTGAGTGAAGATGGTCGTGATCCAAATAATCGTGGAGGGCTTCCGCTTATTAAATTTTCTACTGGTGACGATGTAACGTATGTTGTTGGAGAACAGATTACTCCAAATCAAATTATAAATGATGGAAGTGGAAATGTAGGCATTTTTGAATATGGTATTACACCAGATTTATTACCTGGATTTAGTTTTGATACTATTAATGGTGTGCTTATTGGAGTCCCTGAAGAAGTAGGGGAAACACAGTATATTGCAAGTGGATATCCCAAAGTAGGAGACGAAGTGACACAAACAAGACTTCTTGTGCGTATTATAAGTCAAGAAGAGCGTGATGAACAAAATAGACAGGATAATGTTGACGAAGATGATAACAATGAGGATCCTTTTCGTCGCGGTGGGCAAAGAGATGACCCACTTCAAGATGATATTGATGATGTTGAAGAAGAACTTGAAGAATTAGAAGAAGAACGGGAGAATCTTGAAGATGAACAACGACAAATCCTTGAAGAATTAGAAGATATTATTAATTCTGGAGAGGGTATTAGTGATATTCCAAGAGAAGATCTTTTACAACAGGCGAAAATATTACAAGACAAAGCACAGAGTATTCAAAAACGTATTGATGATCTTAATGAAGATGAAACAGATTTACTCCGTAAACGATTTAACTTAGAACAAAAGCTTCTTGGTTTTGGAGATGTGAGTGATGGAGCCCCTTGGGGTTGGATAGGACTTGGTATTCTTGTTCTTCTCGGTATTCTTGTTGGGCTTTTTCTTAAAAGAAAACGTCGAGAACAAGCGTAATTTTCTTTAACTATTGTTTGGAAAATTACTAAGTGATATACTCTACCAACGTAATTATTTATTATTTCTATTGTAATTAAAGAACACTATGGAAAAAAACTCTCAACATTTTGGTTTTACCCTTTCTCCTGTACAGACATTTCTTGCGGGGATTGGTATAGGTGTATTGATTTTGTGTACAATTGGTTTTTTTATTCTTCTTGGAATCGTTCTTAAGGGAGGAGTAGATGTGTCTTCAAGTGGTTCTAATGGTAATGATGTCGTTGCTGTTCGTGATACTGCTCCAACACCTACACCAGCACCTTCTGCACGTGTGGTGCCTCCTGTTGCTGCTGATGATTATATTCGAGGGAATGAAGATGCTCCAATTACTATTGTTGAATATAGTGATCTTGATTGTCCATACTGTGGTCGTTTTCATGAAACGCCAAAAGAAGTTATTGCTCAAAATAATAATGTGAAATGGGTCTATCGTAACTGGCCGCTTGAAAGTATCCATCCAGATGCAAGACGAAAAGCAAATGGTGCTGAATGTGCTGGTGATCAAGGGAAATATTGGGAATTTATTGATGCTGTATTTGTAGCAAATGCTGCTGGTGGAGCAAATACTGACACTATTGCTGCACAACTTGGTTTAAATGTATCTACATTTAATTCTTGTATAGCACAAGGTGAATTTGATTCAAAGGTTCAAAAACATGCTGATCAGGCACTTGCTGCTGGTTGTCGTGGAACACCATGTAGTTTTATTCTAAAAGATGGTGACGCACCAATTCCACTTGATGGTGTTGTTCCTACAGCGTCAGTACTTCAGCTTATTGCTCCTCTTTTATAAGGTGTTGTTATGAAGTCCTTAATACGTTCATGTAAACAAGTATTTATGCGGCCAGGATATATCTTCCTGGCCGTTTTGGTTACGTTTATATTTTTCTTGATTACTATTTGGCTTCCTATACGAGAACTTATTATTTTTATTATTTTTAGTGATACCTATTCTTTTTTTATAAAAGGAAAGTTATTGTTGTTATCTCTTTCTTCGTTGTATTCTAATTTTACCTTGTTGTCTGCAATATTTGTTGTGATTACTTCTTTTTTGATTGGAGTGAATATTTCCATGCTAGTCTATTATATGCGTGCACGATCTAAGGCCTATACTGGAGGAGCTGTTGGTCTTATTGGTATGTTTAGTGGGATATTAGGTATTGGATGTGCATCATGTGGATCTGTTATTCTTACGAGTCTTTTAGGTGTTTCTGCAAGTGGTTATGTGATTCGCTTTTTACCCTTTGGTGGTGAAGAATTTAGTATGTTAGGTGTGTTACTCCTTGGTATTTCTATTTATCTTTTAGGTAAAAAAATTCAAAAGCCTTTGGTGTGTGAAATTTCATAATAGAGATGTCTTTTTATACTCTTTAATGGTATACTGTAGATACTTTTTGTATGCCAACTCATCATCTTCAACCAATTAATGCTCCTAAACATACTCATGGCGAGATATGTTTATTTGCGCAAACAAATTTTCGTAATAAACCACAGCGTTTTGGTATAAAAACTGACGACCGTCGTCGTCACATGTACATCATTGGGAAAACTGGAATGGGAAAAACAACCATGATGGAAAACATGGTTCTTCATGACATTTATCATGGACATGGTCTTGGTCTGGTTGATCCACATGGAGATTTTGCGGAAAAAGTCATTAATTATATCCCATCTCATAGGATTAATGATGTAGTATATATAAATCCATCTGATGTTGAATTTCCGATTGGATTTAATATTTTGGAAGTAAAGTCAGAAGAAGAAAAACATCTTATTGCATCAGGGCTTATGGCTGTGTTTCAAAAGATTTGGCCTGATGTCTGGAGTTCTCGGATGGAATATATTTTAAATAATACACTTTTAGCATTACTTGATTATCCTGGGTCTACGCTTCTTGGAATTAACAGAATGCTTTCTGATAAGAAATATCGAAAAAAAGTTTTAAAACAGACAAAAGATCCCGTTGTACGATCGTTTTGGCAGGTTGAATTTGCTGGGTATTCTGAACGATATGCTACTGAAGCTGTTGCGCCGATTCAAAATAAAATTGGTCAATTTTTATCTGCGAGTGTGATTCGTAATATGGTTGCGCAAGTTAAATCAACCATTGATATTCGTCAATTGATGGATGATCAGAAGATTATATTAATGAATCTTTCAAAAGGACGTATTGGTGAAGATAATAGTCGATTGCTTGGAGGAATGCTTATTACAAAAATTCAACTTGCCGCAATGAGTCGGGTTGATACGCCAGAAGAAGAACGAAAGGACTTTTTTTTATACGTTGATGAGTTCCAAAACTTTGCTACACCAAGTTTTGCTAATATTTTGTCAGAAGCGAGAAAATATCGATTAAGTCTTATTTTGGCACACCAATACGTAAAACAACTTGATGAGGTTGTGGCTGATGCAGTATTTGGAAATGTCGGAACCATGGTTACTTTTCGAGTTGGTGGGATAGATGCTGAGTTGTTGGTAAAAGAATTTACGCCGACTTTTATTGAAGAAGATATTGTAAATTTGTCGAAATTTCATATTTTTTTGAAATTAATGATTGATGGGGTAGCATCCTTACCTTTTAGTGCAACAAGCATGCCTCCCATTGGTTCTCCAACAGGAAGTGCAGAAAAAGTTGTTCGTGTATCTCGTGAACGATACGCAAAAGAACGTGAACTTATTGAAAAGAAAGTTATGCGTTGGAGTGGTATGGATGTCGGAGAAGAAGATCAAGAAGGGGAAACTAAATTATCTAAAGATCAAAATAAACCGTCTCAACCTCAACAAAAGAAAAAAGAGGTGTCAGGAAATGTTTCAAAAGAATCTGATTCTAAGGAAGTGCCTAAACAAAAGGTTGTTGTTCAAGATGTTATTCGTAAGGAAAGTCTTGCTGCTCTTGAAGAATTGTCCGTATCACTTCAAGAGCTTGAAGCCTCTAATGAATTACCAGACAGTATACAAAATGTCCAGTCCGTTTCTACCCCTTTATCTGTGATACAAAAAAAAGAAGAATCATCTTCTTTAGAACAGCCTTCTGTGGTTGAATCACCTGTTATAGGGGAAGAAGGATCGATAGCAAAACCTAAAAGAAAACGAAAAAGAAAGAGAAAGAGAAAGAGAAAGGGGGCCTCTGGATCGTCTCCTCCTTCTCCTTCGTCTTCATAATATACTTATTTTTATCTATTTTTCTATGAAACTATCACGCACATTAGCTTTTGGAGTAATGCTTTGGATTAGTATATTTGTATTGTATTCTATTTTACTTTCTCTTCCATTTTTGGGAGGTCGAGATGTATTGCTTCATGTTGTATTTTGGATTCTTCTTATTCCTATTGTTATTGGGCTTACAAAATGGTATTTCAAAGCAGGAGAGCCTCGTATTAGTCGAGGTCTTGTTTTAGGGCTTAGTAGTATCGTTATTGGTGTATTACTTGATGTATTGATTACTGTTCCATTCTTTTTAGTACCACAAACACAAGGGGGAACATTTGCTGATGGTGCATTACTTCTTTTTGGTGATTGGAAGCTTTATATTGGATTTGTTGAGGTTATACTCCTTTGTCTTTGGGCTGGTTTTGAGTTTGATAAGACGTTTAGTCGTGCAAAATAGTGATTTCTTGTCTTTTAACTCCTTTTATTGTAAGGTTTCTATAGCGTTCTTTTGGGGGCGCTATTATTTATCCTATGAAGTTTTTTGATACATCTATAGAAAAAAAGAAGGTTCTTATAGCTCTTTCTGGTGGAGTAGATTCTTCAGTCTCTGCGGCTCTTCTTGTAAAAGAAGGATATGATGTAACTGCTGCGTATATGGTTATGTATGATGATCCTGCTGTTCAAGAATCTTGTTGGATAGAAGAATATCGTGATGCTGTTCGTGTGGCAGCTTCTCTTGGTATACCTATTGTGAAATTTGATTTTACAAAAGAATATCGTGAGCATGTATTGTCTTATCTTTTTGACTCGTACTCTTCAGGAAATACGCCAAACCCAGATGTGTTGTGTAATACGTATATTAAATTTGGTGTTTGGTTAGATAAAGCTCGGGAGCTTGGATTTGATATGCTTGCAACTGGGCATTATGCTCAAGTGAAAAAGCAAGGAGAAGAGTATTTTCTATTGCAAGGTATTGATGATAATAAAGACCAAACATATTTTTTACATCAATTAAATCAAGAAAAATTATCTCGAGTACTTTTTCCTGTAGGAACGTATACAAAACAAAGAGTGCGCGAACTTGCTGTTTCTTTTAATCTTCCTACAGCAAAAAAGAAAGAAAGTATGGGAATTTGTTTTGTAGGGAATGTTTCTATGAAAGATTTTTTAAAAAAACATATTTCACTTACACCAGGTAATATTGTTTTTTATGGTACGGATGAAGTCATAGGTAGGCATGATGGTTTATCTTTATATACTATTGGTCAAAGTCATTTTGGAAATGTTTCTTCTATTAATAAAGGTGGAGATTCTCGCTCTTTATATGTTGTAGAAAAGAGAGCGCATACGCATGAGTTGGTCGTTGGATATGATGATTGTGAAAAGCTTTTCACACATGATGTATATTTGTCTTTCTTTCATTTGATTAGTGGTGTTGATCTTCATTATCCTGTAGCATGTAAGGCACGGTTTAGGCATAGGCAACCACTTCAAGATGTTGTGGTAACACGATATAGTGATGATTTGATTCAAGTACACACAAAAGATGTTCAACGAGCAATCGTTCCTGGTCAATTTGGTGTATTATATAAAGATGGTGTGTGCCTTGGTGGGGGAGTTATTTCATCGCCAATTACATAATTATTTTTTATGGATGAACAAAAAGAAATGCGTGTTATTATGAAACCTTGGGGAAAAGAATTGTGGTTTGCTCTTCAAGATGAATATGTTGGAAAAATTTTGTATATTAAAAAAGGGCATAGATACTCTTTGCAATATCATGAACATAAAAAAGAAACACAATACGTATTGAAAGGGCAGGTGAAGTTTTATCTTGGGGAAGATGAAAATAATTTAAAGGAAGTTATTTTGGGTCCTGGAGAAAAATTAGATATTTATCCTGGAACTATTCATAGAGCTGAAGGAGTTGATGATGTGGAAATCCTTGAAGTGTCTACGAACCATCTTGATGATGTTGTTAAACTTTCTGACGATTATGGTCGGTCAGGGAAGGGAAATAATCTCACCCTTGATGCTGAACTTTCAAAAACACAAATATAATTATGGATGTATCTGTTATCACTGTTACATGGAATTCAGCTGCTCTTGTTAAAGAACAGGTTGCTTCTGTTTTTGCTGGGTGTGAGCATGTGACGTATGAACAAATTATTATTGATAATGGATCAACTGATGATACTGTCTCATTAGTCACTCAACATTTTCCAAATATTTTGCTTATTGCAAATGCAAAAAATCAAGGTTTTTCTGCTGCCAATATACAAGGGTATCAGCGTTCATCTGGAAAGTATTTGCTTTTTTTAAATCCAGATATGCGTGTTTCTCCTTTGAGTATTGATAAAATAGTCTCTTGGATGGATACTCATACAGATGTTGGTATTGTAAGCCCTATGTTGGTTGACGAGCATGGTATGCTTAATTGGGATGCTACACCAAGACGATTTCCTCGTGTATGGGAACAAGTGTGTCTTCTTTTAAAGGTGCATCACTTATTTCCGTCTCTACTCAATAAGTATCACATGAAAGATTTTGATCCAACACAAGAACAGGATGTTGATTCTGTACGAGGTGCTTTTATGCTTGTCCGTCGAGATGTTATTGATGCTCTTGGTTGGCCATTTGATCCTCGGTATTTTATTTGGTATGAAGATGTCGATATTTGTCGTGAGGTGAAGCGTTTGAAATATCGTGTGGTGTATACTCCTATTATTACTTGTGTCGATTATGTAGGGCAGAGTTTTAAACAGCATACGAGTTTATGGAAACAAAAAGCATTTAGTTTAAGTATGCTCCAGTATTTTCAAAAATGGGAACCGTGGTGGAAATGGATGTGGATTGCGGTTTGTCGACCGATTGGAATTTTTCTTGTATGGCTTAGAACTAAAGTTACATAATCTATGTCAATTGAAACATCATCTATAAAATTATCAGTCCACCTTGTTACTTGGAATGGAGTTCGTTATCTTCCATATCTTTTTGATTCTCTTCGTGCACAGACATATAAAGACTGGGAATTGTTTGTGTGGGACAATGATTCACAAGATGAAACACCGCTTGTTCTTCGAGGTCTTTTGGCTGATTTTCCCGTACCACATCATGCTACGTTTCATAAGGATAATATTGGCTTTGCTGGTGGGCATAATCGTTTATTTTTTCATGCTGGATCATCTGAATATTTTCTTCTTTTAAATCAAGATATGTATCTTGATCCGTTGTGTTTTGAACGTCTTGTCTCTTTTCTTGATAAAAATCAAAAAGCTGCAGCTGTATCTCCTCGGCTAATGCGTTGGGATTTTCCTGTTGTAGAAACAAATGGAATAGAAAAAAGTCTCACTAATGTTGTTGATGCTTTGGGGCTTAAAATATTTCGTAGTCGTCGTGTGATTGAACAATATACCAAATATCATTGGAATGAACTTTCTTCTTCTTTTTCTGATAGAGTGTTGCCTGTATTTGGTGTATCTGGTGCTCTTCCTATGTTTCGTAGATCTGCTATTGAGTCAGTACAGTTTACTCCTGATCAATTTCTTGATGAAACGTACCATTCATATAAGGAGGATGTCGATTTAGCATATCGTCTGTTTTCTGCTGGGTATCATTCATATGTACTTCTTGATGTGGTGTCTCATCACGATCGGTCTGGTGCTGGTCCAAAAGGGCTTGATGATAGAGGAGCTGCAAAAAATAAACGAGAACAATCATCGTGGGTTAAATATCATAGTTATAAAAATCACCTTCGTACGTTATGGAAAAACATGTATTGGCAGAATATACTTCTTGATTTTCCTTTTATTATATGGTATGAAATAAAAAAGTGTATATGGTTTATTTTGTTTGATAGAGCTGTTCTCCGAGGTTTTTTTGAGCTTTTTTCAGGGAGAAAGGATATTAAGGAGAAACGTAAGGCTATTATAAAAACACGGACACGTTCTTGGCGAGATATTCGTCGTTGGTGGAAATGATAAAAATACATATGAAAGACATCACTATCGTATTTGTAAATTTATTTATGAAGGATGATATCCTTCGTGCGATTGCTTCTATTTATGAAGATATTTCGGATTGTTCGTTTAATATACAAATAACTGTGTGTGATAATTCAGAAAATGTTGATAATATAAAAGAAGCGCTTACAGCATTTCCTGGTGTCCATTATATTGATTGTGGTGGTAATGTTGGTTTTGGGAAGGCTAATACCATAGGTTTTACTCATACACCTTCACGATATTATTTTGCACTTAACCGTGATACAATTATTCCATCAGATAGTAAAACCATTGAAAGACTTATCCGTTTTATGGATGAGCATACACATATTGGTTGTATTGGTCCTAAGTTGCTCAATACTGATGGGACACTCCAATATTCGTGTTATCGGTTTGATCTTTCTTCAATGTTAGTTAAACCATTGAAGCATCTCAATTTTGAAAAAAAGTATGCCATTGCGAAGAAATATGCTGATCGATTAGAGATGAAAGATTTCGATCATATGGATACTCGCCCTGTAGATTGGGTGCTTGGTGCTGCTATGATTGTACGACAAGAAGTAGTTGATGATCTTGGTTTTTTTGATGAACGATATTTTTTGTATCTTGAAGATTGTGATTGGTGTCATATGATGTGGGATGCCGGCTGGCCAGTTTACTATGTTCATGATATTGTTATTGAGCATGTCCATGCTCGAGCTTCTTCTAAGGTTCCTGGTATATTTCGTGCGTTGCTTAAGAATAAAACAGCAAGACTACATCTTGCGAGTTGGTGTAAATATATTTGGAAGTGGCGAGGGAAGCACAAATTTGTCCGATATAAAATATAAATTGTATGGAGCATTATCCACGTATAGCTATTGTCTATCTATCTTTTCACTGTGAACCATACATGGATGATGTTGTTTCTGCTCTTAAAAAATTGACGTATCCAAGAGATAAGGTAGAGTTTATTATTGTAGATAACCCTCATCCAACGCATGGTCCCTCTGTTCGATATATTGAAGATCATGTATTACCTCTTAGTGAGCAAGGGATTATTCCTCATGTAACTCTTTTGGCTCAAAAAGAAAATCTTGGTTTTTCTGGTGGAAATAATGAAGGGATTAAATGGGCAATTGACCAAGGTTTTGATTATGTCTATTTTCATAATAATGATGGTTTTGTAGCTGCAAATGCACTTGAACCGCTTGCAAAGGTCATGGAGGAAGATAAAACCATTGGTGTTTCTCAATCACTTATGCTTCTTCACCCTGAGACTGATCTTGTAAACAGTACAGGGAACTCGTTTCATTTTATGGGATTTGGTTATTGTGATGAATATCGTACAAAAATGAAAGATCTTGATTTTCCTCCTGTAAAAGATATTTCATATGCCAGTGGTGCTGCTCTTATGATGCGAACGAGTCTTTTGCAAGAATATGGTCTTTGGGACGAAGATTTTTTCTTATATCATGAAGATTTTGAATATTCTTTTCGACTTCGTTGTGCTGGGTACCGGACTGTGCTTGTCCGTGATTCTGTGTTTTATCACAAATATCAATTTAGCCGTAGCATTACCAAATTTTATTACATGGAAAGGAATCGCTATGGCGTGATGTTGATGTTTTTTAAGTGGCGGACACTTCTTTTACTTATTCCAATGGAATTAGCACTTGAAGTAGGACTTGCTATTTTTGCATTAAAAGGTGGTTGGTTTAAAAAACGCCTTGATATTTATGCGTATTGGCTTAAACCTTCAAGTTGGAAACTATGGCTTAAAAAGCGCTCTTTTATTCAAGCCATTCGTAAGAAAAATAAGGTGACTGATCGGATGCTTATGAAGGCTGCTAAGGCTGATATTCTTTTTCAGGATCCTTCAATGAAGAATCCATTACTTATTTATGTTGGGAACCCCGTTATGCGTTTGTATTATCGTGTGGTTGTGCGAGGATTAATTTGGTGGTAGAATGCGATTTTGTATTAGACATTGGTTATGAAGATACGTAAAGCAATTTTAACCGGTGGGGGACGTGGTACTCGGTTACACCCAGTTACCATTACTATTAATAAACACCTTCTTCCGCTTGCAAACAAGCCGATGATTTTTCATGCTATTGAAAAGGCTGTTGAAGCGGGTATTACTGATATATTTATTAATGTAAATCCAGGAGAAACTGATCTTCAAACATATATTGGAGATGGGGGACACTGGGGTATTAATATTGAATACTTTGAACAAACTGGTGGACCACAAGGTATTGCTCATGTTGTGAAAGAAGCTGAACGATTTATTGGTAATGATCCATTTTTATATTATTTGTCAGATAATGTGCTTTTAGGTGGTCTGAAAGAATTTGTCACTTCTTTTGAAGAAGGAGATCATCATGCTATGGTTGCATTATCTGAGGTTGAAGATTCTCGACGGTTTGGTGTTCCTATTTTTGGGGATGATGGAAATCTTGTTGATATGGTTGAAAAACCACAAAATCCACCAAATAATTTTGCTGTTACAGGTATTTATTTGTTTGGACCAAAGTTTTTCTTTCAGGCTTTTGATAACATTGAAAAAAGTGCTAGAGGAGAATATGAAATTCCAAGTATTTATTCATACCTTCTTAAGAATGGTTATCGGGTTGGGTATAAAGAAATTACTGGTTGGTGGAAAGATACAGGGAAACCAAAAGATCTTCTTCTTGCGAATAAGCTCTTGCTTGAAAATATGGAAACCCATGAGTTTCCAAATCATGGCTCAATTGTTGACGATACTGTGACCCTAGAAGGAAATGTTCACATTGGTATTGGATCACGTATTGGACCTAATGCTACAATTAAAGGACCGGTGATTATTGGTGAAAATTGTGTACTTGAAAATTGTGTGATTGGACCAAATGTAACTGTTGGTCGTGGTACGGAAATTAGAAGAGCAAGTATTCAAGATGCTATTATTCTTGAAAATGCATTTATTGATTGGGATATTGCTATTGAAAATAGTATTATTGGAAAAGCTGTTCGATTGGTACAACGTCCTGCTGTTCATGCTCAAGCGAGGCAAATGATTATTGGAGACAAGACCGTTATTGAAGTTTAAAATTGTAATTCAAATATTCCTTGTTTTTCAGTTGTTTTACCAAAGAAGATTATTCTTCTTTTTTTGTTGTCTACACGCACTTTTTGTATATCTGTAAAAGGTGTTTGTGTTAGTGCTATTTTTACATTGTGTCTTGGATCAAACGCAAATAAGCCTTTGTCTGTAAGTACTACAAGCCCTTCGTATTTATCAATAATAGTTACTTCTTTTATTTTTTCACCAGTTCTATTAAGTAATACAACCTCTCCCGTATTTTTTATTTTCCATATTTCATGTTCTGACCAAATAATCCAGGTGTCATCAATAGGGTTATAGGTCGTATTTTTTGCACTTATGGTTTGGATTGTGTTTTCTTTTTTTCTTGGAATACTTTTTGTTGCATTTGCTGTTTGTACAATCACATGTGTATCAAATACATCAATTATATTTGTGATGATTTCATTTAAGATATACTGTTCATCTTGGTTAGAGTCAGTATCTGTTTTAATAAGTGTTTTCTTTTGGTTGTCGTATTCCCATACGTGCTCTTTTTCGTCAACATACCAAATGTCAGAGGCAATTTCTGTATGTATGATTGTCGAATTGTCAGAAAATTTTGTAATTTGTGATTTTTCTTTTATAAAGATAGTCGGATTTCCTGATTGTTTTGCCCATTGAATTTGTGGTGTTGTTGTTGTGTGCCATGTTCTTTTTTTATCAATATTTTTAGGATCAATAATTTGAACATCTGTCCCATTTTTTGTTTCGTGTATAAGTGCTGTATGTGTATTAAATGGAGACCACATTATTATTGGTGTGTTTTTAGTTGTTACTCTAAAAAGAGTAACAGGATTTATTGATTGGGGTGTAAAAAGAAGTCCTTCTTGTGTTTCCGCTTTATCTTTTTTAATTATAATATGACTTCCATTGTGTGATGGATATATTTGGTTTTTCTCAACGTCTATTTTTAAAGTAAATGGTTGATCTTTGAATAATTGAATATTATGAAGATATGTTGTTTTATTACTTTCTATAATACTGTTTGTTTCCCATGGTTTGTATCCATCTTTTTTAATTATAATATGGTATGATCCTGGGCTTCTGTGTTTTAGTCGAAGTGGCGTTTTTTCTGGAAGGGGGATACCATTTAGGGTAATGCTTGCTTTTTTGGGAACGACAGTTATACTGAGTGTTCCTCTCGTCTTTATTTGATGGTTTTTTGTATCATAGGTATATCCTGCTGTGTAGAGGATGATAATAGGGGATATAATAAAAAACAGTGTGATTAAAAACACCATGATAAATCGTCGTACCCCTAAGGTAAGGATGGTTTTTGTGTGAAACATCTGTTAATTGCGTTATTTATCTAGACCGGCTATACTATAGCTAAATAGCCCTAGCAATGCAACTATTTCATGAGTAAATACATAATTCAAGGGGGTAAACAACTTAGTGGAACTATTTCTGTAGTTTCAGGTAAAAATGCAACAATTGCATTATTTTTTGCATCTTTACTTTTAAAGGGAAAGGTTCTCTTTAAGGATGTTACAAAGGTTGCTGAAGTATTTCGTGTTTTAGAAATTCTTGAGAGTATTGGTGTTCGTTATGAATGGATGAGTGAAAATTCACTTTTAATTGATACTTCAAAGAAGCTTACGATGGCAACCCTTGATAAAAAAGCTTCTGCGTCTACCCGTATTTCCCTTCTTCTTTTAGGAGGATTGGCTTCTCGTGAAAAAACATATAAAATTTATAGAACTGGTGGATGTAAATTAGGGAAAAGAACTGTAGGACCACATCTTTATGCTCTTCAGAAATTAGGTATTTCAATTGATTCTCAAAAAGGGCATTATTTGGTTAAAAATAAAAAACTTGTTGGAACAGAAATTGTCATGTATGAATCGGGAGATACTCCAACGGAAAATACAATTATGGCCGCTGTTCTTGCAAAAGGAGTCACTGTAATTAAGTTTGCTTCTGCTAATTACATGGTGCAAGATTTATGTCATTTTTTAGTTGCGGCTGGAGCAAAGATTACTGGTATTGGAACGACCACATTAACTATTCATGGAGTGAAACGTCTTCATGATGTTAAGGAATACTATATATCTCCTGACCCGATTGATGCTATGGCTTGGATTTCTCTTGCTATTACAACAAAGTCACCGCTTACTGTGAAAAATTGTCCGCTTCCATTTTTAGAACTTGAACTTGAAAAATTGCGAGTTATGGGACAGATATTTAAGTTGACTAATCGTCGGATGAGCACCAATGGGCATGTTCCCGTGGCTGACATTAAAATTGTTCCATCAGCTCTTAAAGCCCTCTCTGACAAGATTACGTGTCGTCCATATCCTGGTCTTAATATTGATAACCTTCCGTTTTTTGCTCCTATTGCTACTCAAGCAAAAGGAAAAACGCTTATTCATGATTGGCCTTATGAAAATAGGGCGTTGTATAATCTTGAATTTAAAAAACTTGGAGCAAATGTTCTTCTTCTTGATCCGCATAGAGCGCTTATTGAAGGGCCTACGAAACTTAAAGGCGCAGAAATTGTTGCCCCTTATGCTATTCGCCCTGCAATGTCTCTTCTTATTGCAATGATTGCTGCTAAAGGTACCTCTGTATTATTAGAAGCCTATCCAATTGAACGTGCGTATGACCGTATTATTGAACGGTTACGTGGAGTGGGAGTTAATATTGAACGTATTGATAATTAAATTATGAAAAAAACATCACATTCTTTGCGTGTACGTCCTGGTGTTATTATTTTGGGGATACTTATTGTGTTTGGTCTAGGTTTTTTTATAGGAGTTGGTTCTAGTATTAAATCATCTATCCTTGAAGGTGATGATGTTCGTATTGAACGAGTGGTAGATTTATACAGTAAGACTCGTTCTTCTGAAGTTAGTTTTGATCAGTTTTGGGATGTTTGGAAAAAAATTACGTCTAACCATGTTATTCAACCAGCTGATGAAGTTGCGATGTTTTATGGGGCGATTGAAGGTATGGTTAATAGTCTTGATGACCCCTATTCAGTGTATTTCCCCCCAGTAGAATTTAAAGATTTTTTTAGTGATTTATCTGGTGAATTTACTGGTATTGGTGCAGAAATTGGTTTTAATGAAGAACAACTTATTGTTGTTGCTCCACTTGAGGGGTTTCCTGCTGAACAAGCTGGGCTTCGTTCACGTGATAGTATTATTTCTATTGATGGAGAATCTACTTTTGGAATTACTATTGAGCAGGCTGTAGAGCATATTAGAGGGACACGTGGCACTACTGTTATTTTGACTATTGTTCGAGATGGTGGGACTCCATATGATGTAGAAATTGTGCGAGATAAGATTAATATTCCTACTGTTGATTGGGAGGGTAAGGGTAATGGTATTATTTATCTTCGCTTAAGTTATTTTAATGAAGAAACTTCTCGTGATTTCAGTAAGATTGTTAAAGAAATAGTCGCCGAAAATCCTCGTGGGATTGTATTTGATCTTCGAAGTAATCCAGGTGGTTTTTTAAATGCTTCTATTGATGTTGCTAGTGAATGGATAGATGATGGCGATATTTTATATGAGACATATAGTGATGGAAACACAGATACACATAGTACACATGGGGCTCATCGTTTTTCTTCTATCCCTACTGTTGTTCTTGTTGATGGTGGAACGGCTTCTGGTGCTGAGATTGTTGCTGGGGCTCTTCAAGATCATGAAAAAGCTACAATTGTTGGAGTTAAAACATTTGGAAAGGGAACTGTGCAAGACGTACAGCCACTTTCTGATGGTTCAGCATTAAAACTTACTATTGCTGAGTGGTTTACCCCAAATGGACAAAAGATTAATGGAAATGGTATTGTTCCTGATGATATTATTGAGGGAGATATGTTTGTGAGAAATGAAGAAATAGAGAATGAGCTTGATGAACAGGCTTTTCGTGATATTGGATTAGAAAGAGCACTTACTTTATTAGAAGCACGTATTAATTAATATGTTTGGAGGTATTGTGATCCATGGTGAAAAGAAGGGAAGGCAGTTTGGATATCCAACAGCTAATCTTGATATTTCAGTTGATAAAACGCGTCTCAAAGATGGTGTGTATGCAGTACATGTACTGTTAGAAAAAATTTCTTATCCAGCGGCTCTTGTCATTCAAAGTGAACCAAAACGAGTGGAGGTGCATCTTATTGGGTACGATGGTGATAATTTTTATGGTACTTATCTTGAAGTGGATCCTATACAAAAAGTGAGCGAGATCGAATCTTTTGATCGTGTTACTGATTTGCAAAAGAAGATCGCTTCTGATGTATTACTTGTCCGTGATTTTTTATTAACAGCATAATATATATGGGAAAAGGAATAGATCTTACTGCCGTTGATGGTACTGGACTTCGTATTGGTCTTATAAAAACGAGATGGAATGCGCATATAACGGATTCTTTGTTTACTCGGTGTAAAGACGCACTTATTGATTCTAATATTCGTGAAGAAGATATTGTTGTTATTGAAGTACCTGGTGCATATGAGTTACCTTTAGCTGCAAAACATTTAATTGATACAGGGAAGGTTGATGCTGTGATCCCTCTTGGTTGTCTTATAAAAGGGGAAACAATGCATTTTGAGTATATAGCAGAAGCTATAACTCAAGGAATTATGCGTCTTAACCTTGATACTGGTATTCCTGTTGTATTTGGTGTTTTAACTGTGTTTACAGAAGAACAGGCTATCGTTCGTTCCACTGATGATCATAATCATGGATATGAATGGGGAATTACCGCAGTTGAAATGGCCTTGTTACGTCATTCAAAATAATTATTAAATGTAATACATATGGTAGAGCTTTATCAAATGGAACATTGTCCATATTGTGCAAAGGTGCGTATGGCGATGGAAGAAATGGATATTGATTTTATTGCTAGAAATGTTCCTAAGGGAAGTCTAAAGCGAAAATTTTTAGTGGCTCTTGGTGGAAAAGAACAAGTACCTTTTTTGGTTGATACTGATAATCCTGCAGCGCCCGTCACTATGTATGAAAGTGATGATATTATTTCTTATTTGAAAGAAAAATACGCAAGATAATTTGTACACAAATAAAAGCATACCCATCATTTGGGTATGTTTTTGTTTTTTATTGCTTATGGTGTGCACTCATTATTGGAGAGTTAAGCAAGTCTTAAGCCGTTGGCTACTTTTTGATCTGGGGTTATTAAGATAATGGTCCCGTCTTTATCAGTAATACATCCGGTTGTTAATACCTCTGACATAAAAGGGCCTATTTGTTTTTTGGGAAAATTAATGACACAAAGGACTTGTTTTCCTATAAGACTTTCTTTTGTGTATTTTGTGGTTATTTGTGCACTGGACTTTTTTATGCCGATTTCTTTTCCTAGATCAATTTGTAATTTGTATGCGGGTTTCCGTGCTTCTTTGAAATCGGTTGCCTCTATGATTGTTCCAACACGTATATTTACTTTTTCAAATTCTTCCCATGTAATTGTGTCCATATATGTTTTTTATATGAGAGTACCTAAAACCAATTAAAAATCCACATCATAACAATCACAAAGATAGTACATAAGACAATTTTTAGTGGAATGATTTCTATCCATCTTTTTTTGTTTGTTTTATCAAATTTACAAAAGTAATCATACCCGTGGCCGATTTCTTCGAGTATAAAGGCTGCAAGGATGAGTGATACATTTTTTTCAGAAAATGCGATGTAATGAGTAAATCCACTAAGAGCGTGCATAAATAGATTAAAAATCCCAGAGTGGTAGGGGATAATAAAAAATTTGAACTGCTCCTTTAAAGTCATCATATCTTATATGTGACAACTACCTACTCCTCGTTTAGCTAGGTATTGTTGATGATATTCTTCTGCTTTATAAAATGGAAGCCCTTTTTCATCTACTATTTGAGTAACAATTGGTGTTTGCCATTTTGCTGATGTTTCAAGATCTGTTTTACTTTTTTCTGCTATATTTTTTTGGTTTTCATCGTAGTAGAAAATAACTGATCGATATTGACTACCAATATCAGGTCCTTGTCGGTTCATTGTCGTCGGATTGTGATTTTCCCAAAAGAGGTTTAATAAGGTTTCGTAAGAAACTATTTTTTCATTATATTCAATATAGACGACTTCTGCATGGCCAGTTTTTTTGCTACACACTTGTTCGTATGTAGGGGCGTCAGTTTCTCCTCCCATGTATCCAACGAGTGTTTTTGTGACCCCTTCTTTTGTTCTAAATAATTCTTCAACTCCCCAAAAACATCCAGCACCAAATGCTGCTTTTTTTATGTTTTCCATAGATATGTGCATTATGCTGTTGTTATATTCTTTCTATCCAATGTGTGTCCACCTCTACTTCTAGTTCTAAAAATACTTTGTGATTTGTAGCTTGTTCTAATTCTTTTCTTGCGAGTTTTCCTATTTCTTTGATTGTACTTGCTCCTTTTCCGATAATCATTCTTTTATATCTATCTGCATTGGTGAGTACTCGTGCTTTTATAACAGTAATGTCTTTTTTTTCTTCCACCTCATCCACTTCTACAGTAACAGAGTAAGGAACTTCTTTGTTTAGAATTGAAAATACTTTTTCTCGTATAATTTCTGAAATCCAGAATTTTTTGTCGACATTTGTTAGTTGTTTTTCTGGATACATGATTTCTCCTTCAGGAAGGAGTTCCATAACCTTTTGTTTTAATGGGGTGATGTGACTTGCTTTAAGTGCTGAAAGAGAAAATACTGATTCAAAATCTGGACCCCACATTTCGTATGATTTTGCGTGAGCTCGTTCTTTTGGAGATAAGTCACTTTTATTCATGACAAGAATTTTTGGGATATCAAGATGTCTAATCATTCCATAGACAGCTCGTTCTTCTTGTCCAATTTCTCTTGTTGGGTCAACAACGTAGATAATAAGGTCTACACCTTGAAGTGCTTGGCTTGCTTTTTGTGTAAGTTTTGCTGAAAGAGGATTTTTTTTGTCTTTAAATATCCCGGGGGTATCAATAAACACAGCTTGTCCTTCTGGAACTTCTTCTCCTAGCTTATTTGTAAAGGCTGGCATGTTCATGGCTCCTTGAATTGCATGCCTTGTCATTTGTGCACGAAAACTTGTTGCAGCAATTTTTGTTCCAACAAGTGTATTAATAAGTGTGGATTTTCCTACGTTTGATCTTCCTACAAGAACAATAAAGCCTGATTTCATATATGTTATTTATTTTTACATGTTGGTGGTGGTTGTGCACAGATCTGGGTTGGTTTACAGTGAGGGAGATTGTGGTAATCGGTGTGATTGTTTGAAAAATCCCATAACTAAGCAAATATTAGTATCAATCTTTTCCAAATATAGCATATTCTTGTCTCTCTATCAAGTATTGTGTATACTCTTATATATAGTAAATTATTGAGTATTATGAAAGTTATTCTATTGGAAAACGTTCCAGGAACAGGTAAAAGAGGAGATATAAAAGAGGTTGCTGATGGATATGCACGTAACTTTTTGTTCAAAAAAGGACTTGCTAAAAAAGCAACAAAATCTTCAGTTACTCTCATCGCAGCGCAAGACAATAAACAAAAAAAGCTTCAAGAACGTGAACTTTCGGAGGCTCAAAATATGATAAGTACTCTTGATGGTGTAGAAATAAAAATACCGGTGAAGGGGAATGCCTCTGGTAGGTTATATGCGGCACTTGGTGCAAAAAAGATTGCTCAAATTATAAAAAAACAATGTGATGTACAGGTGTTAGCAAAACAAATCAAGATTTCTTCAGCTATTAAAGATTATGGAGAATATCATGTAAAGATTCGTTTTGGACCCGGTATTGAGGCCGATATTCGTGTTCTTGTTACTGAAATATAAGCTCCCCCTTGGGGAGTTTTTTTATGGATATAATCATGTTATACTGGGCGTGTATTTTATATTTTAGATGGTGTGTGAGGGGAGATATTCTTGTCTTTCGTCACTTATCATCTAATTTTTTATTATGGATTTAGATCAGCAAGTGCCGAAGTTCATTTTTGTTGTGGGTGGGGTGATGAGTAGTGTTGGAAAGGGTGTTACCTCTGCTTCGATCACTGCTATTTTGAAAACACGTGGATACAATGTTACAAATATTAAATGTGACATGTATGTGAATATTGATGCTGGAACCATGCGTCCAACTGAGCATGGTGAGGTATTTATTGGAGAAGATGGTATTGAGGCTGATCAAGATCTCGGTAATTATGAACGATTTACCGGTAACAAAATGACTGGTGCGAATTATGTGACGACCGGGCAGGTATATCAAGAAGTTATCCGAAAAGAACGAAATCTTGAATATGGTGGAGAAGATGTTGAGGTTGTTCCACATGTTCCTGAAGAAATCATTAGACGGATCATGGTTGCTCAAGAAAAGGCGGAGGCTGATATTACTATTATTGAAATTGGTGGAACTGTAGGAGAGTATCAAGTACTTCTTTTCCTTGAAGCTGCTCGTATTATGAAAGTGCGGTATCCTCATGATGTTGCTTTTGTGTTAGTAAGTTATTTACCACTTCCAGCACATATTGGAGAAATGAAAACCAAACCAACGCAATATGCTGTGCGTACATTGAATGGTGCTGGTATTCAAGCGAATTTTATTATTGCCCGTGGTCCTGAAAGGCTTGATCAACGTCGTCGTGATAAATTGACAGAAGTGTGTAACCTTGTGGAAGGAACTGTCATCGCTGCACCAGATTGTGATTCAATTTATGATGTGCCATTATTGTTTCACGAACAAGAACTTGATGTAAAACTATTAGAGATTCTTGGTCTTGAATTACGAGAAGCTCACATGGAACCATGGCGAGATTTGTCTTCACGGATTAAATCATTTGATAAAGAAATAAAGATTGCTGTTGTAGGAAAATATTTTGCTACAGGTGCATTTACCTTATCAGACTCATATATTTCAGTTATTGAGGCTGCCAAACATGCGGCTTGGAAGCTTGGGGTTAAACCTATACTTGAGTGGGTAGATTCAGAAAATTTTGAAAAAGATCCAACATCCATTGAAAATCTTTCAGCATATGATGCTATTTTAGTGCCTGGTGGTTTTGGATCTCGTGGTATTGAAGGAATTGTCATGGCAATTACATATGCACGTGAACATAAGGTTCCATATTTTGGTCTTTGTTATGGTATGCAACTTGCTTGTGTTGAATTTGCGAGAAATATTATGGGAAAAAGCACCGCTAACACGATTGAAGTTGATCCTAATACTTCTGATCCAATTATTATTTTAAATCCAAATCAAGCAAAGAATATACGCGAAGAAAAATATGGAGCAACTATGCGTCTTGGAGCGTATGATTGTACTCTTGTATCAGGTTCGAAATCTTTTGAAGCCTATGGAATAGAAGATATTTCAGAGCGTCATCGACATCGATATGAGTTTAATAATGTTTATAAAGATGCAATGCATGCCGCTGGTTTAGAAATTGTGGGTATGAATACAGAATCAGATCTTGTTGAAATTGTTGAGCTAAAAGATCACCCATTTTTTGTAGGGGTACAATTTCACCCAGAATTTAAATCTCGTCCGTTGTCTCCACATCCATTGTTTTTAGCCTTTGTTCAAGCAGGAATGTCTTCTTGAGATTTTTTTCGTGATGTATAAAGAGGCCCAAAGAGGTTTGTGAATTTTTTTTGATATATTCGCGCTTTTTGTGGGTCTCTTTTTAATGTGATATTATTTTTTGTTTTTTGTGTTGCAATAGCCTTAATAAGTAGGGGACTCTTATCCGGGCTTTCAGTTGACTGATAGAGTGTATCAATCATTTCTGTTGTGCGTTTATTTATTCGCATAGTTACAATGTATTCGTCAAGAACACTAATGTACATTGAACGACTTTCTTCTGGGTAATCTTCTGGTGGGGAGTAATAGTGGTTTTTTCTATATATTTTTGAAATTTCTCTTGGTGTGAATTTATCAAGTGTTGTTCTTCCACCAATGACAGTGCACACATGATTTACTAGCTGGTGATATGTTTTATAAAATTGTTGTGTTCTTTTTGGGGTAAGTAATTCTGGCCAGGTATGAGGGTAGTAGTGTAGCGTTGTTGATGGATAAGTGAATTGAGCAATAACGATAAGGATTTGGTGCCAAAAATCGATCATTCGTATTGGATCATTAAAATACCAAATACGTTTTTCTTCGCGATGTGTGGGGATAAATGTTTCAAGATAGCTTGTGTCTGAATATGTATTTTCCATTTTTTCTACAAGTAGTCTCATATTGGTTACCCAAGATATTCGTAGACTGTATCTATGTTGTTCTTTTATGACGACGCCGGATTGTTGGAGTTGTCGTAATAGACGGTATATTCCCTGTATTGTGGTGGGGGTGTTGTTTTGTTTAAATATTTGATAAATGTCTTCTGCCTTTAATGCTCCCTTTGTTCCAAGGAGTACCACGACGTTTTCTTTGAGCGAATCACTTAGATGAGTAATCATACTTCCTCCTTAGACAATAATAATGGATGTGTGTATTCGTGTCATTTGTATCATACAAGGTATGGTTGATTATGCAATTATTTTTGTAAATAGTGCATTCATTTAAACAAATTGTTTATATTAGGGCTTTTTTCTTTCTTTTTATTTCTGTGTTATACTTTTTTTATGATTCGTAAAACATGTGATTATTTTTGGTCACTTCGGCATCAATTTGTGAAATATGTTGTCGTTGGAGTATCTGGACTCGTTATTGATCTTTCGACGCTTATTTTTTTTACGACAGTATTTGGATGGACTCCTGTTTTTGCTGTGATTGTTAATCAATCCATTGTTCTTGGGTATAATTTCACACTTAATAAATATTGGTCTTTTCGAAATACGGCTATTCCGCATACACAATTGGTGAGATATTTTATATTAGCTGCCTGTAATTATGGAATATCCGTACTTCTCATGTACATCTTTCATGATCTTCTTTCATATGATTATCGCTTAGTTCGCATTGGTACCATTGCTCTTATGGTCTCATGGAATTTCTTTTTATATAAGTATTGGGTGTATAAAGATACTGAGATTGAGATATCGGCGTAGGTGTGTATAACTATTCAGGATTGATAAGGTTGTGATACTTTTTACCTGTATATAGCTAAATTTTTATTATTTTGTTTATTTACCTGGCTTTCTTGACAAGGATGATTATTTCTTGTAAAATAGCGCCAGATTAATAGTTTTAGATTCATGGCTAAAAAGTCAAACGTACTAGAAGTTCGTGGAACGATTGAAGAAATGCTTCCCGGAGCAAAGTTTCGTGTTCGACTTGAAAATGATCATGAAATGATTGCCTATTTAGGTGGAAAGTTACGTCGGTTTCGAATCATGCTCAGCGTAGGAGATGAAGTGAAAGTAGAGTTGAGTCCATATGATTTGAAAAATGGACGTATTACTTATCGATTTTGATTTAATTGTAATAAAGAGTATCAACCATTGCGGTGGAGCGTTACCCTCGTAGGCGACGCAACGATATCGCGGCAGTGGGTTGGTATTTTTTTGATGATAATTTTTCCTTGTATATGAAAGTAAAAGCTGGTGTATCTAAAAGATGCGACAAATGTAAAATCGTTCGTCGTCGAGGCGTTGTTCATGTTATATGTGAAAATCCTCGTCACAAGCAACGTCAAGGAAAGAAAAAGCAGCGTGTAAAGGCTGCGTAAGATTATTGATTATGCGTATTTCAGGAACAACTATACCGAAACAAAAACGATTACTTATCGCCCTTACCTATGTATATGGTATCGGTCCTACATCAGCAGAGCACATTATGAATGTTGCTCAGATTGATCCGGTTACACGAGTGAAAGATCTTACTCGTGATCAAGAAGATAAGATTCGAAGCATTGTTGAAAGTCAATACACAACTGAAGGTGACCTTCGTCGTCAAATTACTTCGAATGTGAAACGCCTTCGTGATATTAAGTGTTATAGAGGTATACGTCATACTCGTCGTCTTCCTTCAAGAGGACAACGAACGAAGACAAATTCACGTACTTCTCGTGGAAACGTTCGTAACCGTGCATCAAGTGGGAAAAAACCTTCTGCACAAAAAACATAATCTAGTTTCTTGATATATGGCAAAGAAAGTTGTTCGAAAAAAGAATAAAAACAAGAAAAAGATCATTAAGCAAGTTGGACATGGTCGTGCTTATGTTCAAGCAACCTTTAACAACACTATTGTAAGTGTTGCTGATCAAAATGGTGATGTTCTTGGATGGGCAAGTGCTGGTATGGTTGGGTTTAAAGGACCTAAAAAAGCAACGCCGTATGCTGCAGGACAAGTGGTGAAACGTGTTGTTGAAGCTATTAAAGATCATGGGCTTAAAGAAGTAACCGTATCTGTAAAAGGTATCGGTGGTGGTCGAGAAGCGGCTATTCGTGCATTTAATACAAATGGAATTCAAGTATTATCTATTAAGGATGTTACTCCAATTCCTCATAATGGATGTCGTCCGCGAAAACGTAGACGGGTATAATGATTTTTTATGGGAAGATATATTGGGCCAAAAAATAAAATTGCAAGACGGTTTGGTATTAACCTTTGGTTAAAATCAAATCCAGCTAAGGTTTCTCGTCGTCTTAAACAAGCGCCGGGTGTTCATGGTCCTACTAAACGACGAAAGTCTTTATCTGGATATGGACGTCAACTTGCTGAAAAGCAAAAAGCGAAATTTGTCTATGGATTGCGTGAAAAACAACTTCGTGGGTACATGAAAGAGGCAAATAGACGTGATGGAGATTCTGGAGTGAATCTTCACCAAATTCTTGAATCTCGTCTTGATAATGTTGTGTATCGTCTCGGTTTTGCGATTACTCGTGCACAATCAAGACAGTTTGTAAGCCATAACATGTTTACGGTGAACGGAAAGAAGATGAATATTCCATCATACTTAGTAAAGACAGGGGATGTCATTGCATTAAAAGAAAATAAAAAGAAAAAAGGGGTATTTCATGAGTTAACCGAAAGATTATCACATGTGGAAGTTCCTGGATGGCTTTCTGTTGACGCGAAAGCGCAAACAGGAAAAGTGTTGAACACCCCGTTAGAGGAAAATTTTGAAAAAACATTTGATGTAAAACTCATCATTGAGTACTACTCAACACGCTAATTTATCAGTAGTATCTGCCTGTCACACTGACGGATATTATTGCATAATCATTTTCTTGTATGGAGCAAATTTTATTGCCAACAACCGTTGCTTTCGAGGAGACTGACAAACCAAATGTCGGTAAACTTGTTGTTACTCCATGTCACAAAGGATATGGAACAACGATTGGGAATGCGCTTCGAAGAGTTCTTTTATCATCTCTTCCTGGTGCCGCAATTGACTCTATTAAGATTGACGGTGTTCAGCATGAATTTTCTGCTATTGAAGGTGTGAAAGAAGACGTGATTGAAATTATTTTGAATGCTAAATTGGTTGCTGTTCGTTGTTTTTCTGACGAACCTATTACTCTTTCTTTAAATAAAAAAGGAAAAGGACCTGTTACTGCAGGAGATTTTGAAAAAAATAGTGATGTAGAAATTGTAAATCCAGAGCTTGTTCTTGCAACACTTACTGATGCAAGTAAAACATTATCAATGGATATTACGGTGAAAAAAGGGCGAGGATATGTTCCTGTTTCTGAAAAAGAAACAAAAGGAATGGATCTTGGAACTATTGCTATTGACTCACTTTATACTCCAGTAAGAAATATTGGATATGGTGTAGAGAATACTCGTGTAGGTGATGTTACTGATTACGAGAAACTTACGATTACTATTGAAACAAACGGTACGATTAATGCGCAAGAAGCAGTAGCAAAAGCTACAACAATTTTAATGGATCACTTTACGCTCGTTTTGGGAGCAAGTGGTGAAATGCCTTCTTCAAAAGAAGCTCCAGCAACAGAGCCGGAAGAAGCATAAGAAATAATAGTGTATGCGTCATAAAAAGAAAGGAAAAACATTAGGACGAGTTAAAGCACAACGAATAGCGTTGATGCGAAGTTTAGCTGAAAGTCTTATTTTGCACGGTGGTATTGAAACGACTCTTGCAAAAGCGAAGGCACTTCGTCCATTTGTTGAACCACTTATTACAAAAGCAAAAACTGGTACTCTAGCAAATAGACGTCAGCTTATTAAAGTTCTTTATACAGATAAAGTACTTAATATGCTTATGGATGATATTGCGCCACGGTACAAAGATCGTGCTGGCGGATACACACGTATTATTAAGCTTGGTTTTCGTCAAAGTGATGGATCACCAATAGCACGAATTGAACTTGTATAATATGGATGCAACACGAGAAATACATACTATTGATGCCGCAGGGAAATCTCCTGGACGAATTGCAACTCAAATTGCCATGCTTTTACGTGGAAAAAATAAACCTACATTTGCCCCACATATTGATGCTGGAGATTTTGTGACAGTAATTAATGCTGAGCAATTGAAATTTACTGGTAAAAAACTTGTACAAAAGGATTATTTTCATCATTCACAATATCCTGGTGGATTGAAACGAACACCAATGAAGAAAGTATTTGATGAAAGTCCTGGTGAAGTTATCCGTCGTGCTGTGTATGGTATGCTTCCAAAAAATAGACTTCGTAATGAAATGATGAAGCGGCTTACCGTTAACGTATAACGTACTTTTGATATATATGGCTAAAAAAGATGAAACAATGCAACGATCAGTAGGGCGACGAAAAACTTCGTCAGCACGTGTTCGTATTACTCCTGGAAAAGGAGAAATTATTGTGAACGGTAAAGCGCTTACAGATTATTTTCCAATGCCACTTTCTCAACAAAAAGTTCTTGATCCACTTCGTGTAACAAACAGAGTTGATTCAATGGACGTATCTGTGAAAGTTGCTGGTGGGGGAGTAAACTCACAAGCAGAAGCTGTTCGTCATGGTATTGCTCGTGGACTTGTGAAATGGGACGAAGCATTAAAACCACTACTTAAGGCAGAAGGATTTTTGTCTCGTGATTCACGATCATCTGAACGAAAGAAGTATGGTTTGAAGAAAGCGCGAAAACGAACACAGTGGAGAAAGCGTTAAACAGTATATTATCGAAACCCGCGATTGCGGGTTTTTTGTTTTCTGGTACACTATAAAGTATATATGTCGACTTCTGTTGCAAAAAATACTGCGTTCATGACGCTTGCCTCTGTGGGACAAAAGATTGTCTCGTTTATTTATTTTACCATTATTGCGAGATTTTTAGGGGATACCCAACTTGGTATATATACCACGGCTCTTGCTTTTACTGTAGTATTTGTGGTGTTTGTTGATCTTGGGCTTAGTAATGTTTTAATTCGTGAAGCTGCAAAATATCGCGATAAGATTCAATCATACTTGTCGACAGTTCTTTCTGTTAAAATTATATTTGGATTATTAAGTTATATTACTCTTGTTGTTGTCGTGAATGTATTTGATTATGATCCGTTGATTAAAAAGTTGGTATATATTTCTGGTATTACCATGCTTTTTGATTCTTTTCATCTATCTTTATACGGTGTCCTTCGTGTGTATAAGACATTATCTTTTGAAGCAATTGGTATTGTTGTAAGCCAAGTTATTACCCTTATTATAGGGGGGCTCGCATTGTATTTAGGTTGGCCAATGGTATGGCTTATTCTTGCGTTTACTATTCCTAGTGCACTTAATGTGTTGTATGTGAGTCTCATTCTTTTTCTTCGGTATGGCGTTAAAGTTATATTTTCGTATGATCCAGTTATTTTTAAATCTCTTATAAAGATTGCTGCACCATTTGCGTTAGCGGCCATTTTTGCTAGAGTGTATGCATATATCGACACATTACTTCTTCCCAAATTTATTTCAACAGAAGCTGCTGGTTGGTATGCAATTGCGTATAAAATAACATTTGCATTTCAGTTTTTACCATTTGCTCTTATTGCTGCGTTGTACCCACGGTTTAGTGAATGTTTTTTATATCAAAAAGATAAACTTAAGCATCTATTTGAACGATCATTTACATATCTTTTTATTGTGGCTATACCCATTTCTATCGGTATTGCTGTTTTAGCAAATGACATTGTATTAGAAGTATACACTGAGACGTTTTTGCCATCAGTGTTACCACTTCAAATTTTAATTACCGGTTTAACATTTTCATTTATTAGTTTCCTTGTTGGAGCGTTTTTAAATGCTTGTGATAGACAAGTAACGCAAACCAGTATCTTCGGGGTAGTTATGGTTGTAAATATTTGTTGTAATATTTTTCTTCTTCCTCGGTATGGCGTGGTAGGGGCGGCAAGTGCAGCGCTTATAAGTGATGTGTTATTGGTTTGCTTAGGGTGGTGGTTTGTTCCGCAAGTTATTGTGGTATCATATCGGTATATCATCTCAGTCATCCTTCGTGTGGGGTTTTCTGGCGTGGTCATGGGATTATTGGTGTGGTATATAAATCAATATGTCTATTTTTTAGTGGCAATTGCCTTTGGTGTGTTGATTTACCCGATAATGCTATTTATGACTCGATCAATTACTATTTCTCAACTTCGTGAAGCTGTTCTTCTTTTAAAACGATAATTATTATATGAAACGGATTTTACTTATCACCCTTGATTATTATCCTGATGTTGGTGGTGTGGCTAACTATATTCATCAATTCGCAGGAGCATTATCTGCCAAAGATATCATCGTCTATGCGCCTATAGCTGAAGGTACAAAAGCATGGGACGATAAACAACCGTATACTATTGTGAGAAAAAAACAATTATCTCCAAAGTTTATTTGGCCACGCTGGTTTCCATTATTTTTTACAGCAAGAAAATTAATTAAAGAGTATCAGATTAATCTTGTTCTTGTTCATCATGTTCTTCCTGTTGGGTATGTTGCCAGAATGCTTAAACGAGCACTAAAGGTCCCTTACCTTGTTTTTTCTCATGGAACAGATGTACTGTTAGGCACTAAAAATACATGGAAACGTCGGATGATGCGTGTTGCTGTTGAAAAGAGTGAGCAAATGATTTTTAATAGTGAGTCATTGAAGAAACGATTTTTACGAGTGTTCCCACAATTTGAGAACAAATCTCAAGTGCTGTACCCTTGCCCTGATGCAATGTTTTTTAGTAAACCTGAAGATCAGATGTTGAATGATTTACGAGCTCAATATGCTCTTGTTGGTAAGCGGGTTATGCTTTCTGTTTCTCGACTTGTTGATGGCAAAGGGTTTCCTCATCTTGTACGAGTCCTTTCACGTGTTGTAAAAGAAGTGCCAGATCTTGTGTGGTGTATTATTGGTTCTGGGGAAAAACAAGCCTATATCCTTGAATTGATTCGTGAACATCATTTACAAAATGTTGTTCGTTTTATTGGTGAAGTCCCACATGAGCAATTAGTTCCGTATTATTATCTTGCTGATTTATTTACTTTGCTTACACATCCAGATGAAGGACAAGAAGAAGGGCTTGGTTTGGTATTTTTAGAAGCTGCCGCTGCTGGTATTCCTGTTGTTGCTGGAAAAAGTGGGGGAGTGGAAGAAGCTGTGTTGCATACGCAAACTGGTCTTATGGTGGATGTTCGTCAGGATGGGGATGCTGTTATTGCTGACACTATTGTTAAGATTCTTAAGGACCCTACTTATGCCAAAAAACTTGGTGAACAAGCAAAAGAACGTATGTCTGCACAATTTCGTTGGGAACATCAATTAGGTGTTATTTCTTCTTGGATTGATTAACCTATGGACCAAAAGCCTCTCATTAGTATTATTATTCCTGTTTATAATCATAAAGAGGCCTTGTTTAAGGCTCTTTTTGCTTTGTCTTGTCAGACATATCGCCCAATTGAAATTATTATTATTGATGACGGTAGTAATGAACCTCTTCGTGTTCCTAAAAAACAAGTATCAATAGATATCCCTGTGCAAGTGGTTCGTCAAGAAAATAAAGGGGCTCCCGCTGCGAGAAATCATGGTTTTTCTCTTTCTTCTGGTGAATATGTGCTCTTTTTAGACGCTGATATTATTTCTAAGCCACATATGCTTGAAAACATGATTAGCACGCTACAAAGCCACCCTGAGGCGTCATACGTGTACGCTGGCTTTCATCTTGGGCATAAAAAGATTCCGGCATTACTTTTTTCTTCTGAACGTCTTAACACATATAACTATATTCCATCAACAGTCCTTCTTAGGCGAGAAGTTGTTCTTCCTTGGGATGAAGATTTGAAGCGATTTCAGGATTGGGATTTGTGGTTATCTCTTTTAAAAAAAGGGCACATTGGTTTTGGACTTGATGAGTATCTATATGAAGCAATTCCTCGTAAAGGGGGTATTAGTCATTGGCTTCCTTCTTTTTGTTACACGGCACCTTTTCGATGGATACCAGGCATTCATTCTCGAGTTCTTGCTTTTGAAAAAGCAAAGGATATTATTTATGAAAAACATCATTTGCATTAAAGATAACAAAAAAGCCATGAATTTCATGGCTTTTTTAATATGTATATTTTGTTCTTATGCTTTTACTCCAGACGCCTTCATAATGTGACGATAGACATATGCAGAAGCTATTCCTGTAAGTGGAATAGTAATGAATAGTCCAAGATATAAAGTAAAGACAGTCAGTCCGTTAATGATAACAACTAAGATATTAAATAGAAATAGTTGCCATTTAAATCCTTTTGTCATTTGTCCACTTAGCTTAATTGCTTCCATTGGTTTCATTCCTTTGTCGATAACGAGGTATGGAGCAAGCATGTATTTAAGTGACCAGATAATACCTGGAATGATGAAGAGGATTGTTCCTCCAAGAACGATAAGTCCATAGAGAAGTTCAGAAAGGAAATATTTTACATACATTCCATTTCCTTGAAAGAGTGTCTTCATTGATACAGCTTGTTTATCAAGGATCATGAGGAACATTTTTGTCCATGTCATTGAGAAGAACATGATCAAAAGAAGGAATAATATGTATGCTACTACTGCTACAGCATTATATCCTTGTACTATCGTTGCAATATACACGATGTACAATGGAAGACATATTAACCCTGTAAGGATTATAGCACCGATAAAGTACCCGATGCGTTCTTTAAAGGCTGCCCATCCTGCCTTGAGGGATTCTCCGTATGGAAGTTCTTTTGGATCCATAGATATATGTTAATGAGAATGAATAAAATAATGATTAAATACGCCTAGAGTATAGCATTTTTGTCTTGTTTTGTGAATACATAGGGAGTGACATGTATATACACTAGATATAATACTCCTATGGTATGAAATAGGGCTGGAGCAGTTATGGTTATGACTAATATGCTTATAAGTGTTGCCGCTACAGTAGTCGCTTTGTTGTAGGGCATCTTTTTGTACATTATTTTTATGGTATATAGAATGCTCCCCATGAAAAGAAGTGTTCCAATGAATCCTAATTCTACTAGGAGTTCTAGATAGCCCCAATCAAATTGTCTTGTGGTTACTATTGTATTTGTTAGGGGGTCGGTAAATGTAAGAGATGCCCCTAATCCGTGACCGATAAATGGATGTTCTTTTATTTTTTCTATAATTGGCGGGAGAAGTGTTTTTCTTGTTAATGCACTTACTTCTGTTTCTGGTCTTACAATGCTACTTATTCGTATACCAAATAAGTCCCATCCAGGAGATGCTCCTTTACTTGTTGTAAGATGCATTAGGGTAAAGGAACTGAAAAACATAATACCAATTGCAAGGGAAGTATATAGCCACTTTTTTGGTTGTTTTAACAGTAATAAAAAGAGAAGTCCAGCCGCTAATCCCAACATGTACCCACGTGAAAAATTCATCATGAAAGGAAAAGAAAGAAGGATGAGAAATATCCAGTTGGTTTTATTTTTGCTTCCTTTTATGATGTTTGCTGCAAGATATATAATTATTGGTGTAAGCCACAAATGTATTGGTTCTACAATACGAAAAAAGTTGTGCCCAATGGGAGTTACTTTTCCAGCGATAATATCTCTAAACCAACGGTAATAGGTTGGGTCTTGTGGTTCAGCTATACCAAGAGCAAAGAGAATAAAAGTAAATATGGCAAATATGCTTGTCCCTATAATGAATGTATAAAAAAATGTTTTTATTGTTTTAGAGTGTGCATATTGTTTTAGCAGTAGATACGTAGGAAATATAAGAAGGAAAAAAGTGTAGGGAATGAGATCTTGAATAATGGCTGTCGTTTCATGCCCATGAAGAAGACCAACGAGTGCGCTATATATAGATATAATTATTGGGATAAGCATTGTTATAAGCAGTGGGCGAGGGAGTCTTATATTTTTTTGTGTGTATTGTTTAATAAAAAATGTTCCGATGAAACTGTAGATAAGTATTGTTCGTATGGCGAGGCTTAGTGAACCGATACTCAATTCTACAAAGTGTCCTGTTCCTCCAAGAAGGAGTTCTCCGATGAGTATATACCATCCATGAATAGGGGAGCGAAGTGTTGTGTATATAAGTGTTATTACAATAAGTACTGCAATAAGCGTTTGAATATGTGGCGCATTAATAATATTAAAAGAGAGTACCCGTATAAGGGTATAGACACCTAAAAATATTAAAATTTGTTTATTTTTGGCTAAATGTAGCATGTTTTTAGCTTTACCCTCTTGACAAAAGAGGGTTTTTGTGGTATATTTTTTTGTCAGCTTTTCTCTAGAAGCCCATAGGAGGCACGTTATGTTCGCTGATTTCCGGCCGGTTTCGTCCGGTCCTTGCCCTGCCAGAGTCATCGTGTTGAGGGAGAGAGATTTCCCTCTTAATCATGATGATCTCATCGATTTTTGTCGTGCAGAGGGCGCGATGACTTTCGACATTGACGATGGTGACGACATTGACGATGGTGACGACACTGGCGATGGTGACGACACTGGCAAGGTCACTGAGACGTACTGGGTTGTTTTCATGAGCAATCCCCGGCGTCCGTGGGACTTCACGGAAAGATCTTTGCGTCAGCTGAAAGAATACCCGACCAACTAAGGTCGGCCGCTCGAACAGCCCGCAATTCGCAGAAACCCTCAACCCCACACCGTCTGTGTAGCGGCTTGGGGGTTCCTGCACAGACATTTGTTCACCCTTAAGGGGTGTTTTTTTATACTACTTTTTCTCCTTCAATATGTTTATATCCGGTAATGAAGGCTTTTATATCCATTTGTGGTTTTCCTTCTAACTGAATATGAAGAACACTAATGGCTCCATTTGTGCAACCAATATATAAAATGTTTTCTTCTCTATGTACTTTCCCTGAAGGTATATCAATATCTTTTATTGGTTGTATATCTATAAGTTTAAGACGTTTATTGTTCCACGTTGTCCAAATACCAGGCCATGGGGTCATGCCTCTATATTGATTATAGATTTCTTTTGCTGATTTATTCCAATCAATGCGACCATCTTCTCGTGAAAACTGCTTGCAGTGACTTACCAAACGTTCATCTTGGTTTTGTGGTAGTAATGTTCCTTCTGCATATGGAAATATTGCTTCAATAAGTGCCTTCGTACCTATTTGTGCAAGTTTTTTGTCTAGCATTGGGTATGTATCATCTTTATCTATGTCGATACTTTTTTGAAGAAGAATAGGTCCTGTATCAAGACCAACCCCCATTTTCATAATGGTCACACCTGTTTTATCGTCTCCGTGAATCAATGCTGACTGAATTGGGGTTGCACCACGATATTTAGGAAGGAGTGATGTATGGACATTTAAAATATTATGCGTTGGACTATCTAATATATGAGGGGGGATAAGGCCACCGTATTGTGCGGTAATACCAATATCGTACGTTTCTTCTAACGTATATGTTTTTAGTGATGCTGGTTGATCAACAGGAATGGTATGTTTTTGTGCTAATAGTTTTACTGGAGGAGGGGTAATGATCTTTTTTCTTCCTACTGGTCTATCAGGTTGGGTGATCACTTTTTGTACATCAATATGTGGATGATCAATAAGTGCTTGTAATATTACTGTTGCAAAAATATGGGTCCCAAAAAAAATGACAGATAGGTTTTTCTCTTTGGGTTCTGACATATTATTATTCTACTTTATAAATATCTTTTCCTTTTTCAATAAACAAAATACCATGGAGGTGATCTATTTCATGTTGAATGACTCTACCAAAGAAGTTACTTGCGTCAAGAGTAATTGGTTCACCTAGTCTATTTTGTGCCTGTATACGGATATGTTTATATCGTTTTACTTTTCCATATATTTTTGGGATAGATAAACATCCTTCTGTATCCCAATATGTGCGTCTTGCCGTTTTTTCCCAGACGGGATTTATAAGGATAAGATCTTTTGATCTATCATGTTTTTTTCCATTGATCATGACTTTTTTAGGGAAGGCATCTTTTCCAATAATACATACCTGTATGGTTGTTCCAATTTGTGGTGCGGCAAGACCAATACCTTGTCCATGGTACATCGTTGGGATCATGTTATCGATCATTGTTTGCACTTTTTCACTTACAATATCTTCTGTAGAAAGAGGGGTACATTCAACTTGAAGAATATCTGAGTTTGGGTGAAAAATAAGTGGTAAGTCCATAATGCTATGGGCTAAGGAATGAAATAGGGTTTGGATCAATTTTCCAGTGTTGTGGAATATGTGTATTAATCCAGGGGAGATCTTTTTGCCATGATGTTATTGGTAACTTTACTGTTATCATGTACCAATATTTCTTTCTCATATACTTTGGATGCATGGCAATTGGCGCGGTTATGGTACTGTCTTTTTGGTGTGTTGTCAATGCAATTTTTAGCTTATTGTAGACCTTTACTGCTTCTTTTTTAGATGATTGTTCTACCTCATCTCCATAAAAATATCGAACGAGATATGTGTACGGTGGGTAGGATAATTTTTTTCTAGCACTAAGATCTGTTCTATACCAGCGATCGTTTTCTTTTATCCCTCGAAGGACAATATGTCTTTTATTCCATGTTTGAATATAATATGCACTATCTTCTCGTCTTTTGTAATTGAGTGTTTGAATCGTGTGCCAGGCTTGTTCTTGTGCAAGATATTCTGGCATGCTCAGCTGTTTATCTATATCTGTAATAATGATTCCCGTTGTTTGAGTAAAGCGTACATAGGGAATAGCTTTTTTTGTCCCAATAATAATACGGGGTTTATTATCTTTTTCTAGATGAATTTTTAGCGTATCTCCATCAATACGGACAATGTGATGAGTATTTCTATTGGTATGTAGTTTCTGTACTTCTTTTTCGACAAATTCTGTTCCAGCACCTTTCAGTTGGCTTATTGGTGCATGGCACGTTGGGCATGTTTTATGGAGATCTTTTTTTGTTTGGCAATAATGGCAGTGCAGTTTGTTTGTTTTTTCATGAAATACATACGGTTGTTCGCATGTGTTACATGTTTCATGAAACCCACAAGCATTACATCCTGCAATTGTTGCAAAGCCGCGTCTATTTACTAGTACAAATATATCTTCTTTCGCTGTTGTAATAAGTTCTTCAGAGGCATTGGCAAATACACCGAAATTTCTTCCTCGTCTTTCGTCAGCCATACTTAGTAGTGTTGGCTGTTGTTTTTGTGTATTATTTTTTTGAGGTTGTTCTTCGTATGTACCTTTATGAATATGAAAATAACTCTCAGCACTTTTTGAAAAGCTCATGAGATGTACGTTGCTTTGGTATATAGATGATAATAACGTAGCAACATCTTTGGTATGAAATCGTGGTGCTTGATCCCAATGTTTATGATGTTCACTGTGTTCTTTGTCTAATATGATATTTTCTAGATTTTCTATAGGAAGAAACATCGTGCCTCTTGTTCCAATAAGTATTGGATGTTTAGTGTTTTTAATGGTCATCCATCGTTCAAATTTCTGCTTTGTACTTAAGGTGCTGTGCCAAACAATGATATCGTTTTTTCTTTCTGTTGGAATGAGTTTTTTTATTTCTTTTATGTCATGTTTTTCTGGCACAATAAAGAGTGTACTTCCTTTTGTGATGGTTTCTATTATTTTTTTGTGATGTTCTTCATTTGTATACAAATGATAGGTTGGTTTTTGTGTGATATTTTTATCTATCGTTTTTTCTTTTTGTTGTATAACAATTTCTTTACTTTTTCTTTTTTGTAAGGGAGGAAGGCCCATTTTGATAGTGGCTCCAAGTGGGGTTCCATACCATGACGAAATGGTGCGTAAAAAATGAATGTGTGGTTTTTCTAGTAATGGTTCTTGAATAACAATATCTATAATATCTTTTAGTTTTTTTTGGATGATTCTGTTTTTTTCTATAGATAAAACAAGCCCAAAAATATTGGACGTGCGAAAGGGGATAGTAATGAGTTGTCCGACTTTGAGGCTTCCTTCGAGTGTTTTTGGAATAGTGTAATCAAGAATGTCAATGTGTTTCGGAAGCCGTTTAAGCGGGATAATTTTTGCAATCATTTTCTTAGAGCATAAAATTACCTACGGCATACCCTACGCCAAAAGGTGCTTCGTAGCTATATTCTTTAAATGTATATTCCATCTCTTTTATAATACCAAGGAGGATAAGAAGTGATCTATATGCGCAGACATTTTCTATGTTTGGGTTGTCACTTTCTAGATTTATTGCTCCAACAGTATTTTTATTTTCTAAAATAGAGAGGATTTTTTCATCAAGTTTTTTTCCACCATCTTTATCTTCATGAGATAAATCTCCGGAAGCAATAACGGCGATACGCTTCTCTTGGTTTGCTATGATGTTGCTTAGAAATTCTCCAAAGGAAACATGATCTTTTGGATTTCCTTCAGAATATCCAATAGGAATAACTTTCGTATCAGGAAGATGATTTGTAAGATACAAAAGAGGGACCGCACTTCCATGATCAAGCTTTGGTTCACTTATGAGGCGTACAGGGATATCATGTTTGTGACTTTCATGACTAATGACGGCACCTGTGTCAGGGGATCCTTTCCAAGATTTTTTTGTTACAAGGTCTCCAAATGTATCAAATGATGATTCAAATTCAGTGTGGGCATTTATTGTAAAGGTATTTTTAAATGCTCCTGTGTGAGGAGAAATAATAAATATGAGATCAGGCTTTGTTATATACAAGTCTTGCTCGAGTTGTTCTAACGCAGTTTTTGTTTTTTCGAGTGCTTCAAGTTTATCCTTACCAATAGTAGGAATTAAAATAGGAGGGTGAGGAGTGATTGCTGCGAAGACAAGAGCCATATGTAAAGATATTATATTGGAGGTATCATTTCATTGTTTTTTGGTTTTGTCAAAACTGATTCACGGCAATATTTGCTATGCGCTCTGGTTCGTTGAATCTATCTGTTTTATCAGGGTTTCCAAGAGTCACAATAGTGAAGCGTTTTTTGTCACTTTTTCGTTCAATAATCATGGTAAGGCAAGCCCCTGCTTTATGCAGATATCCTGTTTTACTCGCAATAATAGTGAATGTAAGTCCATCTTTGTTTACTAGATCGTTTGTATGTACATCTTGATGATCAGGTCTGTCGTCAATGTCTTTTACTTCTGTATATGTATATGATTTTTTAGCAGCAAATGTTTTTACAATTCTTGTTTTTGTAGCGGCTTTAAATAGTTGGGCATACTCTCTTGCTGTTGAAACGTTGTTTGGATCAATACCTGCTGGTTCTGTAAAATTGGTATTTGGTAGTCGCCATGTATTTGCTTGGTCGTTCATTCGATTGATGAACTTTTGTTCATCTGGTTCTATGTGTGAAACGAGCATGCGTGGGGGAATGTTTAGTGATGACACAAGCATGGCATCAAAAAGGTCATGGACTTTGACTTGTTCTCCTTCTGCAATTCTATAATAGCTATACGCACTTTGATGTTTCCTTCTATTATAGGTGATTGTTGCATCTTGTTTTATGCCTTCTTTTGCTAATCGATATGCTGTCATGATTTTGGTAAGAGAAGCAATAGGTCTTTGTACATCAACATTTTTCCCTGCTAATATTTCTCCTGTGTCGTAATCTACAATGGCGTACGCTTGGATGTCATTATTAATAGAGGTCCCAATGTACGTGGTTTCATGTGCTGGGGTAATAAGAAGGGGATCATCCTCATCTTTTTCATCTGTGGGTTCTTCTGGTGTTATGTTTGTTGGTGTGTTTTCACTCGGAGTTTCAACTTTAGGGTTTGTTTGTGTGTAAATACGGATTGATGTGCCATCTTTATGGATTCGTGACGATTGTTTATCAACAGTAATAATGACACTTTCCTTATATCCAAGATTGGTGAAAATTTCTTGTGGGATATGTCTTCGTTTTCCATGCTCTACTACATAGATTCTACTTGTTCCCTCTACCCTAAATACGGTTCCATCTTTAAATTTAATAGGAGAGGTTTCTATATTATATCTTTTTTCTTCAAAGTCTTCTCTTGTAATTTTTTCTTTTGTGAGAAAAGGATAATTTACTTTTGCGACGGTTTGATGAATGATTCTTGCTGTGGTTCCTTGTACATAATATATTTGGTTTTTGTCTGTGACTTGAAGAAGTGTTCCAAGAGGGGATGCTACTGATGATGCTATTTTTTCTCGTGCAAGTGTGTATCCATTAATTGTTTGTACTTCAATAATTTCACTTGGATGATATCCAAATACTTTTGATGGGTTAGTTGTTTCAAATTCTCTTAATGTTTCGTAATCAAGAAGGAAAAAACGGTTTGTTCCTTTGAGTTTTACAATAGCGTAGTTAGGAAGATCAATTGCCTCTCCTCTTTGATATCTTTCAAGTTCAACTTCTTCAATTGTAATGACTTGGTCTAATCTATATCTTGTCGTAAACGCGGCAAGGTTTTTAAACTTTTTTCGTTTTCCATTTTGAATAAGCCAAATCTCTGGGCTTCCTTGTGTTTTTACAATCGTTCCGTCAGCGTAGGTATTTTGAAACCAGCTTCGCCATATTTTCCAGAAGTTTTTGTTTCCGTGTTTGTGTGGTGTATAGGTATATAAATTTGCTGTTGCTTGGGTTGCAATACGAATTGAGTCTCCATCGATACTGTATTTTTGTCCAGCTTTTTTAATCCATGATTTATCTTCTACATTGTCGTAATACCAGCGCATGACTGCGGCACTTGCATCAACTTGGTTTCCAAAGCCTCGATATTTTGGGTTACAAGACGTTCCGTCAGGACACGCATATCCAGCGGCCCAGTTGAGTTGGTTTTCCGTTGGTTTTTTTGCTGTTATGAGACTTTTTTCTTTTTGAAGTGTTGTGAGAATATATTTTGGATTGATTTTATATTCTTTTGCTGCACGCTGAATGATTGTTGACGCTGGGCGTGAAATACCTTCGTGGTCTTTTGCTCTATACTTTGCAAGAAAACTATCTTTATTTTGTAAAAAGAGGGAAATATCTTTTCTCGACATAGATTCCCAATCTTGAAATTCATTGTCCGCTATAATGCAGGCTTCATTAAACTCTGACCAACTACAATTCACCGCATTTGTGGAAAGAGGGATGAGAAGAAGAGATAAAAGTGTAATAAAAAACGCAATGGAATATTTTTGCATAAATATTATAGTGTTATTGATGTTTACAGTATAGCAAATTTTCTGTATTTTAGTTATAGGAGAAGGTTGCCTGTTTTTTATTTTTTTGCTACACTAAGCCTAACTATGACTAATCCTACTTTATATATCGTCGCTACGCCTATTGGAAATCTTGGGGATTTTTCTGAGAGAGCCATTGATACACTTCAAGCAGTTGAAGTGATTTTTTGTGAAGATACACGAGTGACATCAAGATTACTCTCTCGATATAATATTGATACTCATGCAAGAAGCTACCATCAGCATAGTGCTCAAAAGAAAACGGATGAGATTATGGATATGCTTCGCCAAGGAGATGATGTTGCGCTTGTTACTGATGCTGGGACTCCCGGAATTAGTGATCCTGGTGGTGAACTAGTGTTCGCGGTTAGGCATGAACTTCCTGATGTGTCTATTGTGCCTATCCCTGGTGCTTCAGCCGTTGTAACAGCCCTATCAATTAGTGGCTTTCGGTTAGATTCATTTTCGTTTTTAGGATTTCCACCTCATAAGAAACGTCGACAGCAATTTTTTGATAGGGTTTGTGCTACAACACATACGGTCGTGTTTTATGAATCGTGTCATAGGATAGAAAAAGCCCTCAAGCAATTAGCCGAGGGACTTGATGAAAAAAAACAAGTTTGTGTGTGTCGAGAATTAACAAAAAAGTTTGAAACAATATATCGTGGAACAATGTCTGAAATTCTTGAAATGAATATTCCCGCGAAAGGAGAATTTGTTATTGTCGTTTCATAAAAATGAGAGAGACGTGGGGGAGAAGACGCTCTCTCGTGGTGCAAAAAGGTTCTTTGGTAAGTGTTCTTCCGTGATAGTGCCTTTGACCATACGAAACAATTCCCTCAGCCCCCAGTTGGCGTACCTATACAGCGTTCACCTTTCCTGTGGTGCTTTCACACCTTGTTACAGGCGGCAGCTTTTAGGACCATACTTTCGTATGGGAACTCGTTTAAGTGTACCAACGTTGTCTCGATACAAAGTATATCATGATATATAATATATATGGAAAATAATTTTGAATATTTTCAAATTTCACAAGCTGCAATTATTATGCATGAAGGAAAATGTCTTATTCTTGAATTTGCAAGTTCACCTGGTTATTGGGGACTTCCAGGGGGACGTATAGATAAAGGGGAATCTGCAAAAGTTGCTTTTTCTCGTGAACTGAAAGAAGAAATTGGTTGTACTACTTATAAAAATCTCGGTCTTGTTGATTCTGATATCTGGTATATCGAGCGTACAAAGACATCGATTTGTGCAATTATTTCTTTTATTGAAAGTAATGATCCTGTTATCCTTAGTGATGAGCATCTTTCTTTTGCTTGGATAGACCTTCATGAACTTGATGAATATACATTTTTATGGCCTAATGCTAAACAGATTATTAAAAAAGGGTTTGCTTTTGAAAAAGGTTAATTATATATATGCCACAATCGTTTTATCTTACAACAACTCTTCCGTACGTTAATTCAGATCCACACATTGGGTTTGCTCTTGAGATTGTGCAGGCTGATGCAATTTGTCGGTATCAACGAATGCTTGGAAAGGAAGTGGTATTTAATACTGGAACGGATGAACATGGGCTTAAGATCCATCGAAAGGCCGAGGAATGCGGTATGGACACGCAAGACTATGTTAACGAGTATGCTGCAAAGTTTGATGCCCTTAAAGGTGCGTTGAATGTCAGTTATACAAATTTTATTCGGACGACGGATGAAAAACATAAAAAAGCTGCACAAGCATTTTGGATGAAATGTTTTGATAATGGAGATATTTATAAAGAACAGTATCAAGTAAAGTATTGTGTTGGGTGTGAACTTGAAAAAACAGATTCAGAGTTAGTTGATGGTCAATGTGACATTCATCCAACGTACGAAATTGAATTGATTGATGAAGAAAATTATTTTTTCCGATTTTCTAAATATCAGGAACCACTTTTGAAGTTGTATGCAGATAATCCTGATTTTGTTGTTCCAAAAAATCGATTGCAAGAAATTAAAAATTTTGTCGAAGGTGGATTAAAGGATTTTAGTGTGTCTCGATTGAAATCAAAGATGCCGTGGGGCGTTTCTGTTCCAAATGATGAAGATCACGTTATGTACGTGTGGTTTGATGCCCTTGTAAATTATATTTCTACGCTTAACTGGCCAGAAGAAGGGGACTTTAATGCGTATTGGCCTGGGGTACAGGTTGCTGGAAAAGATAATCTTCGTCAGCAATCTGCTATGTGGCAAGCCATGCTTATGTCAGCAAAACTTTCACCCTCAAAACAAATTTTTATCCATGGATTTATTACGTCAGAAGGAAAAAAAATGAGCAAAAGTGTTGGAAACGTTGTGGCCCCATTTGATGTGGTAGAAAAATATGGAACAGATGCTGTACGGTTTTATCTTTTGGGTGCACTCCCAGCATATGACGACGGAGACTGGTCAGAAGAACGATTTAAAGAATTTTATACTGCTCACCTTGCAAATGGAATAGGGAATCTTACAAGTCGTATTCTTACCATGGTAGAAAAATATAATGAAGGAAAAGTACCTTCTTTGGTCCCGGATGTTTTTTCTACGGCTACTTTTTGGGAAGCGTATGATCGGGCTTTTGAAACATACCGGTTTGATGAGTTAGTGTCTCTTGTTAATGGATTCGTTGCGAAGTGCGATAAATATATTTCAGCACAAAAACCATGGGAAAAGGCGAATGCTGGAGAAGACATTTCATCAGTGTTATATGAATTAGCAGAATGTTTGCGTCACATTGCTCTATCTGTTTTACCTATTATTCCTGGTGCAGCAGAACAAATTTTCTTAGCTCTTGGCATTGATCACAATAATCTTTCTTCTTTTGCTGAAGAAAAAGAATGGGGAAGACTTAAGGAACATGCTATACTTACAAAAGGAGATCCACTTTTTCCTCGTTTATAGATAGTTATATATAGGCTTATGGCATTTTTTGATGTCTTATTACTCATTATTATAGTGGGGTTTGTATTATTTGGTCTTTGGTTTGGTCTTATTCATACATTAGGGTCTCTTGTTGGAACGGTTCTTGGTGCCATACTTGCGAGTATTTATTATGAACCTATTTCTTCGTGGCTTATTTCAAGTACAGGGTGGAGTGAAAATCTTGTGAAGGTGGTGGTGTTTGTTTTATTATTTTTTATTATCAATCGATTGATTGGTTTTTTATTTTATTTGATTGAAAAATTTACCGGTATTGTTACTTGGTTGCCATTTGTAAAATCATTTAATCGATTACTTGGTGCTGTCCTTGGGCTTGTTGAAGGGCTTATTGCTATTGGTTTAGTGTTATATTTTATTGAACGGTTTCCTTTTTCTGAGACCATAACTGAAAAAATTGCTGATTCAGTTATTGCCCCATATGCGCAAGCAGTTGCTAACGTTGTTGTTCCTCTTATTCCTCAAGCAGCACAATTTATTGAGCAAGCAACGGAGGTTGTAAAGTAATATGATCATTGATACTCATTGTCATGTACAATTCAAAGCGTATGATGAAGATCGTAACGATGTGCTTAGAAGGTCTTTTGAAAAAGGTATTGTTTTGAATGTTGTTGGTACGCAAAAAGATACGAGTAAAAAAGCTGTTGAACTTGCTGAAGCACATGATAATATATATGCGACGATTGGTCTTCATCCCATTCAAGAGCATGTGGTAAAGGTGGTTGAAGAAGATACGACGTTCCAATCTCGAGGAGAAGCATTTGATGTGACGTATTACGATGAACTAGCAACATCATCTAAAGTTATTGCGGTTGGTGAAACTGGACTTGATAAGTATCATATTCCTAAAGATGTATCAGCTGAATCTATTTTTGAAACACAACAAGCTGTATTTTTAGCGCACCATGCATTTGCTGTTCGTCATGATCTTCCTTTAGTCATTCATGTTCGAGAAGCACATGATGAAATGATTGCATTATTACAAACACTTCCTCAACCTGTTAAGGGGGTAGTTCATTGTTTTACTGGAAACTGGGAACAAGCAGAGGCATATATTGGTTTTGGCTTATATCTTGGTTTTACAGGGGTTGTGACATTTCCTCCGAAAAAAACAGATCCTAATGCTCAATTAGCGCTTATAGATGTATTACATAGAATTCCTCTTGAAAAACTTCTTGTAGAGACAGATTCACCATTTTTAGCCCCACAAAAGTATAGAGGAAAGCGATGTGAACCGTGGATGGTAGAGGAAGTGGTCGATTTTATTGCTCATCTTCGAGGGTTGTCTGTTGAAGAAGTGGCTCTATTGAGTACTAAAAATGCAAAAACCCTCTTTTCTCGCATACAGATCTGAATATATGTAAAAACGGCTGAGATAAGCCGTTTTTTTATACACACACCAATATTTTATATACGTTGACGTATTGTGTTTTTTTTAGTATAATAGTGCCGTTCAAATTTTACTATATGGATATAGAAGAAAGACGACAAGCCCTTACTCAAAAGACCTTTCGTTTGATGCTTCGCGTATTATTCATTTTTGGTATACCAGCTTTTATTGCTTATTTTTTAGGGGATTGGGTGGATACGAATTATGATGTAGGCTCAAATGGGACACTTATTTGTTTAATTGTTGCGTTTTTACTTTCTTGGACGCTGGTTATCCGTATGCATATGAGACTCAGGCGTGAGTTTCAAGCACTTGATAAAGAAGAACGAGATGCTTCAAAAAAAGAAGATCCGAAGGATGCCCCTGACGCGTAACGAATTAATAAAGAAATGACATGTTTTTTCAAGTAGATGCCGCACAACCGACAGTTCAGCCAGAAGCTATTTTCTCAATCGGTAGTTTGACGGTAACGAATGCCATGATGCTCGGAGCATGTATTACCATAAGTGTCCTTGTTTTTTTCTTTGTTGCGTCACGACGATTAAAATTGAAACCAACAAGTTCTCAATCGTTTCTTGAAATGATGGTTGAAGCTTTCTTGGGCCTTATAGAACAAATTACTGGAAACAGAAAGGCCGCAGAGCAGCTTTTGCCATTGATTGGAACGATTTTCCTTTTCTTTGGTATTTCAAACCTTATTACTCTTATCCCAGGACTTGCGTCTATTACCTATAATGAGGTGCCACTTTTTCGGTCGCCAACAAATGATTTTAACATGACCTTTACCATTGCGTTAGGGATTGTGCTTTTAAGTCAGGTGATGAGCATTAAATCATTTGGGTTATTTGCTCACTTAGGAAAATACGTAAAGATTAAAGAAGTGGTTGCTGGTTTTCGTCAAGGATTTGGAAAAGGACTTATTTCTATTATTGATTTTGCAATTGGTTTACTTGATGTGGTTTCTGAACTTGCAAAAGTATTATCGTTATCGCTACGTTTGTTTGGAAACATGTATGCCGGGGAAGTCTTGGCAGCGGTGCTTCTTGGAGCGTTTGCGTTTGCAGTCCCAACCGTATGGCTTGCAATGAATGTGTTAGTTGGCGTGCTCCAAGCTATGGTGTTTGGAGCGTTATCTGCAGCGTACTACACTCAAGCCGTGAAGCAAATGGAAGAAGTGACCGGGGAAGCATTACCAGTTTAAGTTAATTATTTAGTTATTTAATATATACGTGTATGGCACTTGATATTGACTCAGCACGGCTTATTGCCAAAGGTCTTTGTACCGTTACTATGGGAGGATCTGGAATCGGAGAAGGATACCTTATTGGTAAGGCTATTGAAGCTATGGGACGAAATCCAAAGCTTGAAGGAAAGATCTTCACCAACATGATTATTGGTGTGGCACTTGCAGAATCTACTGCAATTTACGCACTTGTGGCGTTTTTCATCATCTAAATCATCCTCTTTCGCGTTTGCGCGGAGGGTATAGATGAAACTGAATTTCATCTACACCCTCCTTACAACGATTTAATTATGACTTTTGTATGCAATTTATTTTAGATACACTCGGAAAAATTGGTTTTGAATGGCAAATGGCCTTATTTAATCTTATTAACTTTTTGATTTTGTTTTGGATTTTAAAGCGATATGCCTTTGGTCCAGTGATGAAAGTATTAAAGCAGCGTCATAAAGAAGTAAGTGACAGTGTTGAAAATATCCAAAAAGCAAAAACTGAGCTTCAGATGTCTCAACAAAAATCTCAACAACTTATTGATGAAGCAAAAGTTGAAGCGAATGGTGTAGTAGAAGCAGCGCATGAACACGCGAAAAAGCTTTCTGGTACTATGAAAGAAAAAGCAAAAGAAGAAATTGAATTGTTAATTTCTCAAGCAAAGAAAAATATTGATATTGATAAAGAAGAAATGCGAGAGGATTTACGAAAAGAAACTGCTCAACTTGTTGTTGCTGCGGTTGAAAAAGTTATTGGTGAAAAGTTTGATAAGAAAAAAGATGAAGCCTTTATTTCTAAGATGGTTTCTTCAATTAAGTAAATATGGCAACATTGCTTCCAGTACAATATGCCAAAATTCTTTATACTTTACTTCATGAAGCGAAAGATAAAGAAGTAAGTGATGTGTTGAAGGTGTTTGTGACACTGCTTCATAAAGATCAAATGCTTTTAAAGATTGATTACATTATTGCTGCATTTGAAAAACATGCGAAAAAAGAGGACGGTATTAGAGAGATTGAGATTACGAGTGCACGAGCGTTATCTGCTAAGAGCATTACTGAGATTGTTAAACCCTTTGGAAAGAATGTTGAAACCACCGTTTCTGTTGATAAAAGTCTTATTGGTGGTGTTGTCGTTCGGGATGGAAACATTATCTTTGACGCAAGTATTAAAAAACAATTACAAGAATTAACACGTAGTTTAGCTTAAGAATATTGTATGTCACACACGGATAAAATTATAAAAGAACTCAAAAAGCACATTGCATCGTTTCAAACAGATGTACAAACAGAAGAAGTAGGAACTGTTGTTGAAGTAGGGGACGGTATTGCTCGTATGAGTGGGCTTACCAAATGTCAGTCACAAGAAATGCTTGAATTTGAAGATGGTACTATTGGTGTTGCTCTTAACCTAGAAGAAGAGACTGTTGGAGCTGTTATTTTAGGTGACTTTACAAGTATTCGAGAAGGAGCAACCGTTAAGCGAACAGGAAAGATTTTATCTGTCCCTGTTGGAGAAAAAATGATTGGTCGAGTGGTCAATGCACTTGGACTTCCAATTGATGGAAAAGGGGATATAAAAGAAGATGATTTTTATCCTGTTGAAAGAATTGCTCCGGGCGTGATGACAAGAACGCCGGTTGATACGCCAATGCAAACTGGGATTAAAGCCATTGATGCACTTATTCCAATTGGACGAGGGCAGCGTGAGCTTATTATTGGTGATAGACAAACTGGTAAAACAGCGATTGCTATTGATACAATTTTAAACCAAAAAGGGCAAGACATGATTTGTGTGTATGTTGCTATTGGACAAAAAGAATCAAAAGTAGCAAGAACAGTACGAGTATTGCAACAAGCTGGTGCAATGGATTACACCATTGTTGTTTCAGCTGGAGCTAGTGAACCCGCTCCTATGTCATACCTTGCACCATATACTGGTTGTTCGATGGCAGAATATTTTGCTGATAAAGGAAAAGATGTCCTTGTGATTTATGATGATCTTACAAAACAAGCTTGGGCATATAGAGAAATGTCACTATTGTTACGACGACCACCAGGGCGTGAAGCGTATCCAGGGGATGTGTTTTATCTTCACTCACGATTACTTGAACGAGCATGTAACTTAAATGATCAAAATGGTGGGGGATCAATCACTGCATTACCTATTATTGAAACACAAGGTGGAGATGTATCAGCGTACATTCCAACAAATGTTATTTCTATTACGGATGGACAGATTTTTCTTGAAACAAACTTGTTTTATAAAGGAATTCGACCAGCACTTAATGTAGGACTTTCAGTATCTCGTGTTGGAGGAGCTGCGCAAATTAAACCAATGAAAAAAGTAGCAGGAAGTTTGAAATTAACACTTGCTCAATTTCGTGAACTTGAAGCGTTTGCGCAATTTTCTAGTGATCTTGATGCTGACACAAAAAGACAAATTGATCTTGGTCGTCGGATGACAGAACTTTTGAAACAAGCACAATATGCACCGCTTAGTGTTGAACACCAAGTAGTGTCAATCTATGCTGCAGGACAAGGACACTTTAATGAGATACCTGTTAACGATGTGAAGGCTGCAGAAAAGAGATTACTTGAACTTGCTGATAGAAGTTATGCGCCGATTTTAGGAAGTATTAAAGCTGGGGAGTGGAGTGAAGAAGTACAAACAGGATTGAAAGCCCTTTGTGAAGAATTTAAAACGCTTAGTTAAGATATGGCTGTTAATGCAAAAGCCGTAAAACAACGGATCAAATCAGCAAAGAACACAAAGAAAATCACGAAAGCGATGGAACTTGTGTCAGCTGCAAAGATGCGTAAAGCAGTTGAGGCTGCTGAAAATACTCGATTGTACGCAACACTTGCGCGTGAACTTTTGCATCGCTTAGCTTTTCTTGATGAACCGAATTATCCGTTACTTGAACTTCGACCAGTGAAAAAAGTGTTGGTTGTGGTGATGAGCTCTAATAGAGGGCTTTGTGGTGGATTTAATGCCAATGTGTTTAAACATACAAAAGCTGTTCTTGAGAACACTAAACGGCTCGGAGAACATCGTGTTGCTGAAAATAGAGATGTCCCAGAATTTACAACTGATATTGAGATTGATATTCTCGGTGTTGGAAAAAAAAGTGCCTGGTTTGCTAAAAAACATGGGTATAACTTGCCAGCTGTATTTGATGATCTTCACGAAAAACCACAGATTGAAGATATTTTGTCAGTAAGTGACATGGCTATTCGTGGGTATATTGATAAAACGTATGACAAAGTGTTAGTTTCTTATACGCATTACATTAGTGGATTATCTCAAGAAGTGAAGGTACGTCAAGTGCTTCCTGTTTCTCCTCATGATTTAGAAAAAATGGGAAATGAATTACCTTCAGGAAAAGGAGAATCATTAACGGCTGATACTGCTGAAATTGAACGGTATTTATTTGAACCAGATCTTGAAACAATTATTGAAACAATTTTACCAAAACTTGTTGAGGTACAATTGTATCAAGCAATCCTTGAATCAACCGCAAGTGAACATAGTTCACGGATGGTTGCCATGAAAAATGCGAGTGATAATGCCGGAGATTTAATTGAAGACCTTACCCGAGAATATAATAAAGCACGTCAAGCTGCAATTACCCAAGAAATTGCTGAAATTGCTGGAGGTGCTGCGGCACTTTCTTAATAAGTTGTAAACCAATGCTCCTTATGTGGGAGCATACGTTTGTCACTTATATTGTTAAACAAAAGATATGAATAAAGGAATAATTAGACAAATTATTGGGGTCGTGATTGATGCCCATTTTGAAGGGGACATTCCTGCGATTTATAATGCAATTGAGTTCCAGAAGGAAGACGGAACAAAACTTGTATTTGAAGTGCAGCAACATTTAGGGTCTCACAGTGTTCGCGCTGTTGCCATGGGTTCAACTGATGGACTTAGTCGTGGTTCAGTTGTGATTGATACTGAAGCGCCAATTTCTGTTCCTGTTGGAAAAGAAACATTAGGGCGAATGTTTGATGTGGTTGGAAATCCTATTGATAACAAACCAGCACCAAAGAAAGTAGAAAGATGGCCAATTCATAGAAAAGCACCAGACTTTAAAAGTCAGTCAAAAGAAACTGAACTTCTTGAAACAGGTATTAAAGTAATTGATCTTCTTTGTCCATTTCTAAAAGGTGGAAAAGTTGGATTGTTTGGTGGAGCGGGTGTAGGGAAAACGGTTATTATCCAAGAATTGATTCGAAACATTGCCCAAGAACATGGTGGATATTCAATGTTTGCAGGAGTTGGAGAACGAACTCGTGAGGGAAATGATTTATATAAAGAAATGGAAGAATCAGGTGTGCTTGATAAGACTGCACTTGTCTTTGGACAAATGAATGAACCACCAGGAGCGCGTGCACGTGTTGCATTAACTGCGCTTACGATGGCTGAATACTTTCGTGATAATGAAGGAAAAGATTTGTTATTGTTTATTGATAACATTTTCCGATTTACTCAAGCTGGTTCAGAAATGTCTGCTCTTTTAGGGCGACTTCCGTCAGCAGTAGGGTATCAACCAACACTTGCAACAGAGATGGGAGCATTGCAAGAACGCATTACTTCAACTGATAAAGGATCTATTACCTCTGTCCAAGCAGTGTATGTACCAGCTGATGATCTTACCGATCCAGCTCCTGCTACAACGTTTGCTCATCTAGATTCAACAGTAGTACTAAACCGATCGTTAGCAGCTCTCGGAATTTATCCAGCGGTTGATCCACTTGATTCAACATCAACAATGCTTGATCCACAAATCGTAGGAGAAGAGCATTATGAAACAGCTCGTGAAGTACAACGAGTGCTTCAACGGTATAAAGATCTTCAAGATATTATCGCTATCCTTGGTCTAGAAGAATTGTCTGACGAAGATAAGCAATTAGTTGCTCGAGCACGTAAGGTACAAAAGTTCTTGTCTCAACCATTTTTTGTGGCAGAACAATTTACTGGTCAAGAAGGACGATATGTTAGTGCTTCTGATACGGTACAAGGATTTCGTGAGATTCTTGACGGTAAACATGACGATAAGAATGAATCAGCATTTTATCTTAAAGGAAATATTGATGAGGTTATTGCTGCATCTAAGGAAGCAAAATAAAGATTTATATGATTACTTTTACGATTGTTACCCCTCAAGGAGTCTTATATAAAGACTCAATTGATAAAGTGACAATTCCAACTCAAGCTGGTGCGATTACCGTATACCCAGAGCATATTCCTGTTGTGTCTGCTCTTCGTGCTGGAGAATTGAATATCCATAAAGGTAATGATGTGGTGAATTTGGCTATTTCTACCGGAGTGGTTGAAATTCGACCAAATAGTATTGTCTATGTATTAGCTGATACTGCTGAACGATCAAATGAGATTGATGTTGATCGCGCTGAACTTGCGAAAAAACGAGCAGAAGAATTATTTGCAAAAGAAGAAAAAATGCTTGATATCGATTTTGCACGGCTTCAAGCAAAGATAGAAAAAGAAATTGTACGTTCAAGTGTTGGGAGAAAGTATCGGAATGTTTAATCTATTTTATAAATTAAAAAAAGACATTGTGTGAGCAATGTCTTTTTTATTTCTAGGCCTTTTGAAATGGCTTCCTCTTTTTTATAGAGAGAAAGATATTTTGGAAGGACCGAGTTTTTGTGAAGGATGTTCACGGGTACTCGGCAACGTATCTGTATCGGACTGACAAGGATTGTCAGCAATACAGCTATACGTCTACCCGCTCAATTTATGCTTTGAGCTAAGCAGTTGGTCATGTGAGACGAGCGTTGATGATCTCGGCGAGGATGCTGAACGCGCTTTCTTCACGTTCTTTGTCTTCTTTGTCGAGGACCATCCACACGTGAGGTTGGTTGCTCCTCATGACCTGGAGCTCCCAACTGAAGTCTGGGGCGGAGGACTCGATTTCGATGAGATTTCCGTCGACGCTCATCCACGAGACTAAGAAATCGTGGGGGTTTCTTCCCACTCGATCTGCTTTGTACCATTGGTACTCTTTTCCGAGGATGCCTAGGAAAAGGTCCCATTTTGTCCATGTTGGTGAACCTTCGGGAGGGTTCATTCCTTCGAACATCTCTTTGAGCTCTTCTCCTGTAACCTTCGTGCTCATGATAACCTCCGAGGGAGGTAGTCCCGTTTACCAGACGGGCATCCGACTTATACCTAGATTGTCATGCCTTCTAGGATGCCTTTTGTATCGAGCGAGATACATAAGGGGGGATATTCTTGATTGGTTGTGAGATTTTTTCCTGCATCCGGTGTATTTATCCATTCCTGTCTTGAGTGACGGTATGGAAATACAGCGAGTAAGGTCTACGATTGGTATGCTTTATTCGCATCGTAGAAATCTCGGTCTTCTTTGATTCAACAGAACCAATAGAGTACGTATTAATGTACGTCACCCATTGGTCCTGTCGAATCATTCATTGTAACAACACACTATAGCACAAAATAATGACTTTGTCAATAGTGTATTGCATTTATTTGGCTAAGTAAAGCTATTTTTATGCATATCATATTTTTATGTTACTATAGAAAGGTTATTTTTATGCATACGATATATGTATCTTCATAAAGTTGTAAGGAAACTGTCGTTTGGGTTTAAAAAGGTGTTTAGTCTCGTGCTTTCTGACACTGGATTATCCATTATATATACCGGGAATGTTGGAGGATTACCAGAAGCCTTTAGTCATATTAATAGTGCTACTACGGGTGGTGGTGTTGTTGGGGGAGCCGGAGCCGCCGTTGGAATAGCTGCTGCAACACCGATTATTAGAAAGTTTCAAGAAGAACTTGCTCGAAATGAAAAATCTTTAATGGAAAAAGGACCAGAAGGTATGTTGTCTGCTCATAAAAAGAATGCTCAATTGTCTTTTTCTGACATTACTGAGGTTGATTTTAAAGAAGGAAAACAACCAACACTTATGATCGACTCATCAAAAGGGAAATTTTCATTTGTATTTCAAGTAAATCAAAAAAAGGATGTGGATAGTTTTGTAGAAATGCTTAAAAATAAGGCATTATCTTAACTCTTGATGTGTTAGATAAAACCCTTTATAATAATACATACAAAGGGAGTTTAATATATTAAGTAACATATATCTTTATGATGTGTTCAAACTGTAATACTGAAAAAGAAGCTGACATGATGTGTGACTGTGGTGCGTGTAAACCTTGTTGTGGTGGAAGTTGTCAGGCGAATAAGTCTGAAGGTGGTGAAGCGAGTTCATAGATCTACATTGTTTGTATACATGATAAAACCGGCTACTTGCCGGTTTTATTAATATTATTCGCAACCCGGGGGACAATGTCCCTCGGGGCGCGATCTTCTCAGTCGTCGAGTTCTTCACGTGGGTGGTTGTTGTTGATGTATTCCCACATGTCACTTCCTGGACCTCTTGTTGCTCGCTTTGCTGCGATGAGTTGCAAGTCCTTTTTTGGGGGAAGAGGTCTTTCCTCTTTTTGCCCAAACTGTGGATTCACCCAGACCATGTAGACACTAAGTTGTTGTTGTCCTTCTTGGTACAGGTAGATTTCTCCATAGTAGTCCTTGCCATCGCTCCACTGGCTTGCCAAGGTTTTGTCCGTGCAGTTGTTCTCGATCATCCACATCATGTATGGTTGAGAACAGAACACTTCGAGGTGCTGTTCTTCCTTTCCTACCATTCTTCGTGGGTACCATCCTCTGACGTGGTACCAGATACCGCCCTGTCTCTTGATGTTGAATCTCAGACGAGCTTGTCTGATTTGCCTCACCGGGAACTTGTGGTAATCCATGAACCTCTTCACGGTACACCTTCGGTTGTGGGTTGAAGATCGCATACTCCTTATATTCTGATATTAGTTATTTTTGCCTTAATTGTCAACAAAATGTAACGTTTTTGCGTTTCTATCGTCTTATATATATGAACGAGTGTGTATACACTATTATTTGTTCTCTTAGAGGCTTTTGGAGTGGGCGGGTTATCTTTACAGTATCTTTATAAGAAATAGTCTTTCTTAAAAGGTGAGATAATACCTATAGGCTGTCTACATATAGCCTTTTTATTTTTTTATGAATCGATTAACAAAAAAGACATACCAAATATATTGGCAACATATTAAAAAGCATAAATGGGTTTGGTTGTTAACCATTCTTTCATTAGTGTCAGCTGCTTGTATTGGTCTTATTCCACCTCTTTTATATAAAGAGTTTTTTGACATTCTTGCGAGTGGAAAACCTGCTGACACTGTGACGGCAGAACTTTTCTCTATTTTAGGGTTTATCTTTTTGGCTTGGCTTGGTGTTTGGGCTTGTTGGCGAGCTGCTGGTTTTTTAAATAGTTATTTTCAAACAACCACGAAGCGAAATTTATCAAATACGTCATTTGCATATTTACATAAACATTCTTTTCGGTTTTTTCATGATGATTTTGTTGGATCTCTTGTAAAGAAGGTGAATAGATTTTCTAATTCTTTTTCAACGATTGATGATATTTTAAAGTTTGATGTATTAAGTATTATCATCGAAGTAACGGCAATTATTATTATTTTGTCTTTTCGTGATATTCGTTTGAGCCTTGGTATTTTGGTTTGGGTCTTTGTGGTACTTTCTATTAATTATTGGTTTAGTCAGTTTAAGCTTAAATACGACTTTAAACGAAGCGAACTTAATAGTAAAACTACAGGGGTATTAGCTGATACTATTACCAATCAAGAAAATGTTAAATTGTTTGCGCAATACGAACAAGAAAAGAAAAGATTTTTTGATGTATCGACAGAGTTACGAGATATCCGTTTATTTGCTTGGAACTTAGGAGAGATTTTTGAAGCTATTCAAGTGCTTCTCATGATTTTTCTTGAAATTGGTGTTGTATACCTGGCTATTGGATTATGGGCTGATGGAACTATTAGTATTGGAGATTTTGTTCTTATCCAAGCATATCTGATTCGTATATTTCATAAACTCTGGAGTATTGGACGAACAATTAGGCGATTTTATGAGGCTGTTGCTGATGCACAAGAGATGACAGAAATTTTTGACACTCCTCACGAGATAAAAGATCGTCGTAAAGCAAAAGATCTTGTTGTAAGTGGTGGTGAAATTTCTTTTGATCGAGTATATTTTTCTTATCATAAAACAAGAAAAATTGTGGCAGATTTATCAATCACTTTTCGCCCTGGAGAACGGGTTGCACTTGTTGGACCTTCCGGTGCCGGAAAATCTACGATTGTAAAATTGCTTTTGCGACAATTTGATGTTAGTCGTGGAAAGATTTATGTTGATGGGCAAAAGATTACCGAAGTATCTCAAGAAAGTTTGCGTTCACAAATTGGATTTGTGCCACAAGATTCTATTTTATTTCATCGGACTCTTTTTGAAAATATTCGATATGGAAAACCAGATGCGACAAAGGAAGAAGTTATTGAAGCTTCAAAGCTGGCACATTGTCATGAGTTTATAAATGAACTTCCTGAAAAGTATGAAACGTCTGTTGGAGAGCGAGGAGTGAAATTGTCTGGTGGAGAGCGTCAACGAGTTGCCATCGCTCGAGCAATATTGAAAAATGCTCCTATTCTTGTTCTTGACGAAGCAACATCAAGTCTTGATTCTGAGTCTGAAGCTTTTATTCAAGATGCACTTGATTATCTCATGAAAGATAAAACAGTTATTGTCATTGCTCATAGGTTGTCAACGATCATGAAAATGGATAGAATCCTCGTTCTTGATCATGGTGCTATCATTGAGGATGGATCGCATAAAAAGCTCTTAAAAAAGCGTTCAGGGGTCTATAAACGCCTCTGGAAACTTCAAGCGGGTGGGTTTATTGGGTAAATATTTTGTTATTAAGAGGGGCTTGAAAAAAAGCCCCTTTTTGGTTATACTGGTGCCGTATATGTAATAATTGTATTATATGAAAATATCCTTTATACTTTCGTTTTCCTTTTGTCTTATCTTTATGGGGTCTGGGTGTGTGGGGAGTATTGTTACTAATGGACTTGATAGGAGTCTAAGTACTGTTACATCCTTTGAAGAATGTTCTGATGCTGGATATGCGATTATGGAAAGTTATCCAGAACAGTGTTCTGATGGAAAGAATACCTTTGTTGCTGAGATAAAAGAGAATATTGCTATTTGTGAAGATACCTGTGGTGATGGTATCTGTGCTGAAATTGTTTGCCAAGGTGAAGGATGCCCTTGTGCTGAAACACCGACGAGTTGTGCTGCTGATTGTGGAGTTGAAGATACACTTGATACTGTTATTACTAATGATTCATCTATTATAAATAATGATATGAGTTTACTTGAAAAATACACTGGCGCTATTTTAAAAACGAGTAAAGGAAACATTACGGTTTCTTTTTACGGAGATGATTCTCCAAAGACTGTTGAGAACTTTTTAACGCTAGCTGAGTCTGGGTTTTACAATGGGACATCATTTCATCGTGTGATTGAAAGTTTTATGGTTCAAGGTGGAGATCCAAACAGTAAAGATCAATCATCTCGACATACTCATGGGACTGGTGGACCTGGATATGCCTTTGCAGATGAATTTAATGCGCATAAATTGGTAAAGGGAAGTTTAGCTATGGCTAACTCTGGGCCAAATACTAATGGATCACAATTTTTTATTGTAACTGCTGAAGAAACACCTTGGTTAGATGGAAGACATACAAACTTTGGAGAAGTGACTGATGGGTTAGATATTGTCTTAGCTATTGAAGGAGTAGAAAAAGATGGACGAGATAATCCAACTGAACCAATTACTATTGATTCGATTGAACTTCTCTAATACTTTTGTAGATAAATGTCCTGCCTTTTTTAAGGGGCAGGATTTTTTATTGAATGTAATGTCTTTTTCCTGTATTCTATAGATGTATTTTATGATGCAACGAACATTGATACAATCTATTGAATTGTTTATTTATTATGCATTAAAAATCATTATTGTTTTTGGTGCTTTTTTTGCATTAGTTCAAGGACAATGGATTGATCTTGTCGTTATTAGTTTGATTTTATTTCTTACTTTTTTACCTCGACTTGTTAAGAATAGATATCAGTTATTTTTTCCGTTAGAGTTTGATCTTTTTTTAGTAGTATTTATTTTTTGTACGTTATTTTTAGGTGAGGTACATAATTATTATACGGTGTTTCCTTGGTGGGATCTTTATTTACATAGTATCTCTGGTTTCTGGTTTGGAGTATTTGGCTTTTTGTTAGTTTATATTTTAAATACACGTAAAAAAATGAGTGGAGCACAAGTGAAACCTTTTTTTGTGGCATTGTTTGCGTTTTCTTTTTCAGTATTGTGTGGAACTGTGTGGGAGATTTTTGAGTTTTCTATGGATTCATTTTTTTCTCTTACTATGCAAGAGGGGAGTCTATCTGACACTATGTGGGATCTGATTGTTGATACTATTGGAGCCTTTTCTATTTCATTGTTAGGGTATCTATGGATGAAAAAACGTGTTCGTTTTTTTGTGTTTGATCATTCAATATCTCAATTTGTGGAAAAGAATCCGCGCTTATTTACGAAACGTCGATAAATATGGCACATGCACTTCGTACTCGTTTTTGTGGTGATATTGTGTCTGAATTTCTTCCTCCAAAAGATTTGTCTTCAAAAGAAGTACTTATTTTGTGTGATGGTATGCCTTCTTTGCCACATAAAAAGGCCTTGATGTCGTTTATTAGTAAACGTAATATGTGGGTATTTCATCCACGTTATCGAGGAGCCTGGGAGAGTGGTGGTGAGTTTTTAAAAGAATCTCCGCACCTTGATATCCTCGATATTATTTCTGAACTATATACAAAAAAATCTGTGACTGATTTACGGCATGGAAATGTATTTTCTATTGATATCGAACGACTCTACGTTGTTGGAGGTAGTTTTGGTGGGCCTGCAGCTCTTTTTTCTTCTTTAGATTCTCGAGTTACTAAAGTTATTGCAAGGTCTTCTGTTGTTGATTGGACAGCCCCAAGTGAAAAAGAGCCTATGGATGAGTTGAAATTAATGGTACGAAATTCATTTGGAGAAGCCTATCGATTTAGTGATAAAAACTGGGATCGTTTATCTCGAGGAGAAATATATAACCCTGTGAACCATATAGAAGAATTTGATGGATCAAAAATACATATGATTCATGCAAAAGACGATGCCGTCGTTTCGTATGACCCTGTGGCTTCTTTTGCAAATATGATTGGGGCAACTTTGAAAACATATAATACAGGTGGACATCTATCGTCAGGTATTCTTATGAAATTTTTAGAATCAAGGCGTATGCTCAAATTTCTTCGTTCAAAATAAAAAGCCCACAATGTTGTGGGCTTTTTTGTTATTCGAGAAGTTCTAGGTCAGTTAAGGCATCGTCGAGATAATCATTTGTGTCGAAGTTTGCCTCAATTGGTTCTTCAGTTTCTTTTTGATTTTCTTCGTTTTGTTGTTCTTCTTCAAGGAGATTGTCTTTCGTTTCTGGTGCACATCCTGCACCGAGTAGTAATAGAAGGAGAAATGCAGGAAGAAGTAATGTATATTTCATAAAAAATTTAGTTAATTTGATCTTTCACACGAAGAACAAATGTTTTCCATCCTTCTCGTACGTTAAGGATGATATTTTTTCTTTCTTCTTTTGTTGTTGCTGTATTGTATGCTTGTTTGTTTTCTCCAATTAAGGTGACAAAGTCAGCAATAGCCTCTACGTCAGCTCCTTTTTCTTGGAGTTCTTCTGCACGCTCTTCGAGGTCATACATACGAAATTTGATAAGCGCATGTACTCTCCAACGAAGATCTTTCATACATGTCTCGTCGTTTGCGCACGTTCTTTTTGCTTGAGGGATGTCTCCTGACAATTGAAGTGCTGTTCTTGCACACGCTATTCTTCCTTGCCCTACTGGTACTTTCCAACAAGGTTTGTATGATTTGTATCTATCAATACACTTTTGTTGTTTATCTTTTACTTCTCCTCGACATTCTTCTGGGAGATATTCATGGGTATATTCTCTTTCAAGTCCTGCTGGAGTAAGTTTGAGTCGACAAAGTACTCTTTCTCGCATGCTCTCAATTTCTCCACATTGTAGATGCTCACATCGTTTTGTAAATGGAGGTTCATCAGTATCTACACCTGGACAATCTGTTATTTTGGTACATGTTCTTGTCTGATCTCCATTTTTATCACATGAATTCCAAACGTCACATTTCCAGATATCTTGAGTACATGATGCAGTTTCTTCTACTGGGGCACTTGTCTTTTTTTCTGTGTCTACCACAGAAGGAAGAGGTTGTGGTTTTTCATTTATTACAACTGGTTCAGGTTCTATTGGAGCTGGGGGAGTACATTTTTCTACTGTATTTGGTGATGGTGTTGTTACGTTATCACATTCAAAGGTTTTGGTGCACTCCCTATGTTGGTGAAATTCTTTTTTACCATTATCAGAAGTACAGGCACCAAAACTTCCACATTGCCATACGTCTTCAGAACATGATGGTACACTTCCACCACCGCCACCACCGACAGCTTGAGCATACTGTGTGACAAAGAGTCCACCAGCAATAAGGAGTGTGGTGCAGGTGATATAGGCAAATCTCTTCATAGGTATATAGTTATGAATAATTTTTTTTATCATACGTGAGTTTTTTGTTTCTCGCAAATAGATTATAGAGACCACTCTACATAATAGATGGGTTTTCCTTGTTTTTTGTATATTTTTTCGTAGGTTGTTTCAATATGTAATAGGGAATCCTCTTGTAAGTTTTGTTCATCAATAGGATTTTGTATATTTTTAATGGTACCTTTTGTTTTTTTGATTACGTCTAGTGTATATATAAATAAGTCGTGGTTGTCTGTTTTTAAATGGACAGATCCGTTTTCTTTTAGAATGTGTTTATATCTTTCTAAAAATAGGGGAGAAGTTAATCTTTTTTTGCTTTTTCTTTCTTTTGGGTGTGGGTCTGGGAATGTTATCCATATTTCTTCTATCTCATTTTTAATAAAGTACGTATCAATGTGATCAATATATACTCGAAGAAAATGAACATTTGTGAGTTTATCTTTTTTTGCTTCGGTTGCTCCAGACCAGATACGTTCTCCTTGAATGTCAACGCCAATAAAGTTTTTTTCTTTATATTTTTTTGCTAGTGCAATAGTATATTCTCCCTTTCCACATCCAAGTTCTAAAGTAATAGGGTGGTTATTTGTAAATATAGTATGCCAAGTGCCTTGTATCTTTATTGGTAATTCGGTGGTGTTTTTAAATGTTTTAAGGTTTTCAAATCGAATACGTTTTTTTCTTTTCATAATAGTATATAAAGGTATAAGTAGTATGCATGAGAGTAGGAAGCTCTTCAAGTATAATGAGATGTGTTAAGTATATTTTTGCTATATACAGTCAAAATCTACCTATGCTTCTTGACAATTCTTTCATTATATGATATATTTTTTTGTCTATGGATGGTATTAGAAACCCTTCGAAAAGCATTTTATATAGGAATGATTACTATCTGAAATGCCTTTCGAAGCGGTCTAGGCCTCCGCGCTTTCCCTCCGGTCTGTGGGTTATAATAATGGACCAAGGAGTATTAGTGAAACGACATTTGGAGCGTGCAACGGCGATGATCATTATTTTTTCTTTGAGTGATGTCGGCGGCGAGGCCCCCAACATCTGACCGGCAATGCCGGCGCGTGAGGCGCTCTTTCATGGTCCTGTAAAAGGACGGTAGACATGGAAGAGCCTAGTGTTCTTTTTTTCTCCTAGCAAGGAGATCCCCCCCCCAGAGAGTGTTCTACCCACTCTCGCCTTATACCAATGTGTTTGGTACTGATGAGTCCATATTTGAAAGATTGTTGCAGGACGAAAAGGAATATATTAAATACCCTTACTCTATGAGTAGGGGTATTTTTTTATGGGCATATCTATTTTGTTATGTTATAATTTTTTTTGAAGAGGGTCTACTAGATAATATTTGTTTTATGCGACCAAGAAACCCAGAGCATTTTCTTCATAGGCAAGATCCATCACTTCATAAAGAGCCAATTGTGGAACATCTGCAATGGCAACGTGAAGAACGAAAGGAAGAGAAGGAAGAGCAACCAAGAAAAAAAATCGAGGACTGGTTACAGATGTGAAAGGGCATCTTGACCTTCGTGCTGTGACGAACTTAGAGGATGTAACGCTATCAAATGTAGGAGGAGATCTTCTCTTTATGAGTGTGACTAGTTTAGAAGGTGTAACTTTTGGAGATGTAAGAGGAAATCTTGATCTTCGTAGTGTGACTAGTTTAGAAGGTGTAACTTTTGGAAATGTAGAAGGGCATCTTGCTCTTCGTAGTTTAACGAGTTTAAAAGATATAACTTTACCAGATGTGGGAGGAACTCTTTACCTTAGTAGTCTCACTAGTCTAAAAGATGTCATATTTGGAGAAGTAGAGGAAGTACTTTGCTTGGATAGTCTACCTAATGAGGAAAAAAAATTGTTACAAAATGAATATCCTAATTTAACCATAGAGTAAAGGTGTTTTTTTATGGGTATATGTATTTTTATGTTACTTGACAGCGTTGATTTGTGTGTTTATAATTGAAATTGAGTTTCATTAACGGACATATTATGGTTGAATCGTGGATTAAGAAGCGTCTTACAAAGGTTGGATATCGTCTTACTCGTTCGAGAAAGACCATTATTTCGTATATTCTTCAAACAAAAGGGATATTTTCAGCACAAGACCTTATTGATGCTCTTTTAGATGTTGATCGGGTTGCGGTGTATAGAACTCTTGATGTATTAGAACAAGTTGATGCTGTACACACAGTTACACAACGAGATGGTAGTCAATATTATGAATTACACCATCCAACGGCTCACCATCATCATATAACATGCATTGAGTGTAGTGGAAGTAAATGTGTGCCATGTGACATAGAAGAAAAAACTATTCCAGGTTTTCGTAATATTCATCACACAGTACACTTAACAGGAGTGTGCTCAAAGTGTTCAAGTATATAATGATATATTTTATGCTTTATATATATGCAATTTCAAGTGTCGTTTTAGTAAGTCTTGTTTCTCTTATTGGGCTTTTGACGTTTTCTCTTAAAACAAAAAGTCTTAAAACGATGCTTATTTATTTAGTAAGTTTTTCTGCAGGAGCTTTATTTGGTGATGTATTTTTCCATTTATTTCCTGAGCATGTTGAAGAAATGGGTTTTAGCATGCAGACATCAGTATATATTCTTCTTGGTATTATTTTCTTATTTATTGTTGAAAAGGTTATCCAATGGCGACATTGTCATCATGCGCCAGGAGAAGATGGACACGCACATGCTTTTGCAAAGATTAATCTTGTTGGAGATGGAATCCATAACTTTATTGATGGATTAATTATTGGTATTGCGTACCTTGTGAGTATTCCTGTGGGGGTTGCAACAACGCTTGCTGTATTTCTTCATGAGCTTCCACAAGAGATTGGAGATTACGGAATACTTTTGCATGGTGGATTTACGAAAAAGAAGGCATTACTATTTAATTTTTTAAGTGGCCTTGTGGCACTAGCTGGAACACTCATTGCGTTGTTTCTGGGAAGTCGTGTTAGTTCACTTGAATCATTTTTAGTCCCATTTGCTATTGGAACATTTTTGTATATTGCGGGAAGCGACCTTATTCCTGAATTACACAGAGAGACTCGTGTTGGAAAGTCTATTTTGCAACTTATTGCATTCGTTGCTGGGATTTTAGTCATGGCTTCATTATTATTTCTTGAATAATTAGTTATGTCAGATAAATATACTGCTGTCTGGGTTTCTCACACATCTATTACAAGTTTTCGTGCTTGTCCACGGTCTTATTATTTGAAACACATGTATAAAGATCCAAAGACAGGTCATAAGATAAAGATTATGAGTGCGCCACTTGCTTTAGGGCAAGCAGTGCATGAAGCATTAGAATCATTATCTGTATTAAAAACGAATGAACGGTTCACTGTTCCTCTCATGAATCGTTTTTCTGATGCTTGGAAAAAGGTGACTGGAAAACTTGGTGGGTTCGTGGATGAAGATGTTGAATTAACGTATAAGCGTCGTGGGGAAGAAATGATGACAAAAGTATATAATCACCCAGGGCCTATTTCTAATTTATCTGTAAAGATTACGCAGGACTTACCACATTTCTGGCTTTCTGAAGAAGAACAAATTATTTTATGTGGAAAAGTAGATTGGCTTGAATATCTAGAAGACACTGACAGTGTGCATATTATTGATTTTAAGACGGGGAAAAATCAGGAAGACGACAAATCATTACAATTGCCAATTTATCATTTGCTAGTGCATGAATGCCAAAAGAGGAAGGTAACAAAAGCAAGTTATTGGTATTTAGCACATTCAGATGAATTAACAGAAAAAACACTTCCTGATTTAGAAGAAGGAAGAGCTCAAATTTTAGAAATTGCAAGAAAGATAAAGTTGTTTCGTCAATTGAAAAAGTTTGATTGTCCGAATGGAGATGAAGGATGTTATGCCTGTACTCCTTATGAACGAGTATTAAAAGGGGAAGGAGAGTTTGTAGGATTAGATGAATATAAGGCCGATATGTATATTCTTCCTGAAATTGTACGAGAAGAAAATACTGTTGATAGTGTTATTTTATAACATCATGTTTTTTTCTATTTTTAGCTATACTAGGGCTTTCTAGTATAGTCCTTGATTTTTATGGGGGCTTAGGTTATTGTTTGTCTAGTATAAGCATTGTTTTTTTGTATCTCAATAATTCGCTATGTTAAGACAATTTCTTTCGTATAAATACATATTATTATTTTTAGGTGTATCCTTTGTTTTGTTGGGTGCTGGTTATGGTGTGTACCTTTCTCAGGATGTAAATAGGCGGGGATTGTTACTTGATCAAAATAAATACGTTCAGCATTTTTTACATTCGTATCATTCACTTCGTAAAATTCCTGATGTATTATTTGTACATACTTTTTTTATACCAAATACTCTCCCAGAGTATAAGCTTGTTATTACGCCGAATAATATTGCGAGGTTGAATGATAATCTTCCTAAAGATAATGCACTTCGTGGTAAGTTAGAACAAGATAGTCGTGTGTATGTTAGTGGATATTTTGGTTCATTTTTTGACGGGTATGTAGAAAAAATAAAAGTGCGGTATCGTGGACTTAATGCAAACCATTGGAATAGTTTAAAAAAATCTTTTCGTGTGAAGTTTCCTGATGGCGATTTTTGGGAAGGGCGAAGAGTCGTGAATTTTGTGATTCCGTATGATCGGGCGTATTTTTCTGAGCCGCTTGCGATGTATCGGGCAAAAAAGTTAGGTCTCATATCTATTGATATGTTTTTTTCTCGTCTTGATTTTAATGGAAATGATGGGGGAGTGTTTTTAACGTTTGAACATTGGTCAAAAGAATTTTTGGCAAAAAAAGGATTACCGGAATCAGCCTTATATCTTGGAAGAGATGAATTTGTAGAATATATTAATGATGAAAAACAATATAAGAATGTTTTAGCTGACGTTGATGTTTTTTCTGAACCAGATGAAGAAATTTCTACATTCTTTCGTTTTATTCATTATGCTGATGATGAGACATTTCAAAAGCTCGCTCCGGTTTTATTTAATCTTGAGAGTGTTTATAATTGGAATATTTTAAAGATTTTGTCTCAGAGTAATCATACAAATGAGCATGGTAATGCTGTTATCTATTTTAATGGGGTGACTGGGCGATTTGAAATGATTCCATGGGACATGTATCTATTTCCTCCAGCCTCTCCGTATAAAGACAATGTATCAACACTTACAAGAAGGTTAATGTCTTTTGACACGTTTAAAGAAGAACGAAATATGCGTCTTCTTGCATACCTTGATGATGAAAAAAATCTTGAAGATGATTTAGCCTTTTATGATAATCTTTATGATCATGTGAAGATTGATTTTTTAAAGGATCATAATAAACTCTATAATAATTTTCAATTTCTGTCTTTTGTGAAAAAACATCGTACGTATGTTGAAGATAATTTTACGGCAGCAAGAGATGTCTTATCGTATGATAAAGAATATTATACCTATAATGTTGAAGAAGGAACTGTCTTTGAACCTGCGGGAAGCTTTTCATATTTAGAGGATGTATCTTCCTCAGTTGATCAGTTCTTGGTACAGCATCCTAGGTTCTTCTTTGTTGATAAGAATACTCTTGGTATTTCGGGTAATCATGTTATCTCTCAAACGGTGGTGTTACCGCTTGGTTTTACGCTAAAGGTATTTCCAGGAACAACACTTCGTCTTGACGATGGGGTGTCTCTTGTAAGTTATGGTGGATTTGATATGGAGGGAACTTTATTTCAACCAATTAAAGTATTGCGTCTTCGTGAAGATAAACCTTGGGGAAGTCTTGTGTCTATTAATGCTTCTAAACGAAGCATTGTGACACATGCTACCTTTGACGGGGGATCAGGAGACCGTGTTAATGGTGTTATCGTAACAGGTATGCTTGCCTTTCATAATAGTGATGTCTCTATTGATACTGTTCAATTTTTACGAGCTAAGGATGATGATGCGTTAAATATAAAAATGTCATCTGGCGAGGTTATTAATTCTTTCTTTGAAAATAACTCATCTGATGGGTTTGATCTTGATTATGCAGAAGGTGACTTTATTATAAAAGGAAATAAATTTGTTAATGGTGGGGGAGATGCTATTGATCTTTCTTTTAGTACTGTCCGTATTGAAGAAAATACAATAGATGGTTGTGTTGATAAAGGCATAAGTGTTGGTGAGCATTCTACTCCCTCTATTGATGGAAATACCATTGTAGATTGTGATATTGCTATTGCTGTTAAAGATCTATCTACTGCTATCATTACAAATAATGTTATTTCGTCAAACCATACGGGGGTTTCAACGTACAGAAAGAAACCTGAATTTGGTGGGGGAGTAGCACGTCTTGGTGATAATTCTTTTGATGGTAATGATGTATATACTGAACATGATGATTATTCAGAAGTGACGTGTATATCTAATAGGTCTTGTATTTTGCAATAGGTTATGAAAAAGAATACTACGCAACGATATGATCGGTATGAGTTTAAGTATAGACTCGATGCGCTTACTTATATGCAAGTCTATGATTTTGTGACTTCTTTAGGCTTGCAACACGATGCCTTTAATGATACACCATACCCTGTAACGAGTTTATATTTTGAGTCAATTGGACTTGATGATTATTATGATAAGGCTGGCGGATACTTGGTACGAAAAAAGTTACGTGCCCGTGTGTATGCTCAGGATTTTGATGCGGATATTTCTCATGTGTATCTAGAGATTAAAAATAAGCATGACATGTTTGTTGATAAAAAGCGTGTTTCAATTTCTATTGAAGAGTGGAAAGCCTTTCTTAATGATGGTTGTGTTAAAAGTTTTGATTCTTTTTCCCATAATCTTTTTGACGAAGGGCGTATTCCTTTTTTACTTGTGAGATACATGCGTGAGGCGTTTGTGGAATCGTTTCATGGGGGAGTGCGTTTAACGTTTGATAGAGATATTGAAGTGCAGCAAATTGAATCAACAGGTAGCTTGCATGAAGGGAATAATCCTTTTTTAGACGTGCTTGATGGAGAAGTTGTTATGGAGGTTAAATTTTCTCATTCTTTACCGTGGTGGTTTGGAGTTATGGTGAGAAAATTTGATCTTCAGCGTTTGTCCTTTTCTAAGTATGCCAATTCTGTCGATAAGGTATATCAATATACCCCGTTATCCCGTTAATTAATTTTTTAGAGTACATGTATGGATAGTCAACTGTTTAATTTCTATAATCTTACTGGTACAGAGTTTAGTGCAGCTATTATTTTGTTTAATATTGTACTTTCTTTTGCGTTACAACTTCTTATTGTCTGGGTGTACAAAAGAACCCATAGAGGACTTTCTTATTCTCAATCATTTTTGTTTACACTTGTGATGATTGGAGTTTTGGGGTCAATTATTATGATGGTGGTTCAAAATAATCTTATTGGAGCCTTTGCTCTTTTAGGAGCATTTTCTCTTATTCGTTTTCGTACGATTGTAAAAGAAACACGTGATGTTGCTTTTGTATTTTTTGCTCTTTCAACTGGAGTAGCAGTTGGAACAAGTAATTATGTGATTGCATTTATTGCAACATTCATGCTTTCTTTATTTATTTTAATTATGTCTCGGTATGGTTTTGGGGTAGGGAACACCTCTACTATTACTGGATACGTTCTTACTATTGAAACAGCAGAAGATGTCTCAAGAGATCTTCTAACAAAAATTATTGATTCGCACACTGCTCAATATGATAGCTTGCATGCAAAATATCGGGCAGGGCATGGTGGGCATTATGCATTTTCTGTAAATTTTAAAGAAGATGCTGATTTAGAGAAGCTTTCAGAAGGGCTTAAAGCTATTATGGGTGTGAAACGTGTTGAATTTATTACGTCAAAACATGTGTCTGAGTATTAATTGAATCTTTCTCTTTAAAAGTAGTCTATATATAGGCTACTTTTTTGTTTATTTCTATTGGTGTATGATATGAGTTATATGGTAAGTAAACATACATACGGGAAAATTTCCTATACCCTTAAAAGAAAGGCGTATAGTCAGCTAAAGATTGTTGTGCGTGATGATGCTACTGTTATGGTTGTCGCCCCTAAAATGCTCCCTCATATCGGTATTGAGCTATTTTTGCAACAAAAGTATGCTTGGATTATTAAGCAGCGTAAACGGTATCGCTCTAAGAAAACATTATCTCCACCACAAGGGTTAAAGCAAACCGGTTATACTGCATGTAAGGGACGAGCAGAGAAATTTTTACGAGAACGGGTGCATTATTATAATCAGTTTTATGGTTTCTCTTTTTCTCAAATAAAAGCGAGAAATACATCAACACAATGGGGGAGTTGTTCACAAGATGGGAATTTGAGTTTTTGTTATAAAATTCTTTTTTTGCCAGTTCATTTAGCAGATTATATTGTGGTTCATGAATTATGTCATCTTAAAGAAATGAATCATGGACCTCGGTTTTGGGCTCTTGTAAAAGATCAAATGCCCGACTATAAAAGACGCGTGAGAGATCTTCGAGCATATTCTATGGTAGTTAAATAGTACCCTAGACAAGGGTTCTTTTTTGGGCGTATACTATCAGTGTCATATATAATCATACGAATATGGATACCCCTACCAAAGTTCAAGAGCTTATTGTCTATCTTCACAAGGTTTGTCCGAAAAAGTACCCTTTTTCTGTGCTTGGTGAGATCTTTCATATGAGTGCAAAAGACGTTGAAACCTTATTTTTAGCACATCGTGAAGGGTTTTCTGTTGAAGATTTCTACGCGTGTCAGGAATAGTTTTCTTTTTTATTTTGTCGTGTTATACTTTTGTCGTACTAATTTATTAAATTGACACAAGGTATGCAAGATATTCAGGGAGTATTCGCTCGTATTCAGGAGAATAAAAAGAAGTTAAAAGACCTTAAAGATGCATATTCACAAGCGTTAAAAAATTCTCAAAGTTATGTAGAGATTGTGGATGAAGCGAAGCTTCTTCGAGAAAAGAAAAAACAAGTTGAAACTGCTGTTCGTGGACAATTTGTTTCTGAGTTTACCCAAATTGAAGATTTAAAAATTGATATTACATCTGATCAGGAAGTATTAAGTGATATTGCACTTACGCAAGTAATGAAAGGTGAAGCCATTGAGGTGACTGACGAATATGATAATGATTACGAACCTATTTTTAGTGTAAAGTTTAAAAAAGTATCATAGTACATAATTTCTAATTTGAATCACTATGTCTATCATGGTATATAGTACGCCAACGTGTCCGTATTGTCATAAGGCAAAGGATTACCTTAAAGAAAAAGGGATTGAATTTACTGATGTTGATGTGTCAGTTGATCAAGATAAGGCAAAAGAAATGGTAGAAAAATCTGGTCAAATGGGCGTTCCTGTTTTAGACATTAATGGAACAATTATTGTTGGATTTGATACAGCGAAAATTGATGAAGCGCTAAAAGGTACTTCATAAATATTTTTTATAGATAAAAAGACCACAATATGTGGTCTTTTTTGGTCTTATCTTACTGTGTGATACAATAGGCTCATCATTTAATTATATATGTTATGTCACGAGAAATAGTGTTTGATATCGAAACGTATGGGGACATCAAAAAAATGATGAGTATGGAAGTAACCGTTGTCTCAATTTATGAATATGAGACAAATTCTTATCGATCATTTGAAAAAGATGAACTTGGAGATTTGTGGCCTATTTTAGAAAAGGCAGAACGGTTAATTGGATATAATAGTGAGCACTTTGATATCCCTATTTTAAATAAGTATTATACAGGGGATTTAAGTGTATTTCCTCATTTAGATATGCTTAAGGTTATAAGAGAATCTTGTGGAAAGCGTTATAAGCTTGACGATGTGGCAAAAGCAACATTACAAATTCAAAAGAGTGCCGATGGGCTTCAAGCAATGACTTGGTGGGAAGAAGGGAAAGTTGATGAAATTAAAAAATATTGTGAGCAAGATGTGAAAGTGACGAAAGAAATTTATGATTTTGGACAAAAAAATAAGATGTTGTATTATCCAACACTTACTGGGGATGTTCTTCCTATTGCTGTGAATTTTGATCGTATAGCTATAACTGAGGCTTCTGCTGCTGTTGCTAGTGGCATTAACATGACACTCCCTTTTTAGGAGTGTCATTTTCTATACGAAGAGGGGATTGTTTAGAAAATTTCAAAGTGAATACTTTTCATGTCAACGCCTTTTTCCTTTAATATTTCTCTCACGTCTTTTACCATAGGGAGACTTCCACAAAGGTAAAAGGAATGATTACCATCATGTTCGTGTAAATGTTCTGTTACTCGTCCTTTTAGACCGTCCCAAGTTCCTTCTGGACGAGATAGTGTGATCTGATAGGAAAAATTGTTGTAGGTACTTAATAGATGGTCAATTTTTTCTTGCCAGAAGATATCGTTTTCAAAGCGAAGACCAAATAACAGATGAATACGTTTATCTGTTTTTTTGTTTTCTAGTTGATCTTCGATCATCCCAATGATTGGGGCAATACCTGCTCCAGTAGCTATAAAAAAGAGTGATTCATCAGTTTCTTCATTGCAGCAGAATCTTCCTTGAGGTCCTTCAAATACGAGAGTATCTCCTTTATCCATGCGTGTGACGTATTTTCCGGCTTTTCCGTCTTCCTTAATTTTAATACAAAATGAAAGATTTTCGTGGTGGGGGCTTGAGGCAAGTGAATATGATCGTTTTACTATGCCATTTTTACTTTCTTTGTCTGGAACGTCCCATTGAACGAATTGACCGGCTTTATAGGTAAATCCTTCTGGTTTACTACAAGTAATGACGACCATGTCTTTGGTATGCATGGTTTTTTCTATAATGTTACTTTCCCATTTAGTCTTATTATTCATAATATTTGCTAGATTGACATAATTTTATAAATAGTATATCATACTGGCTGAGTATGAATTACTATGATTCAAGTAAATAAACAAGTCGATTACGCGCTTCAATTTGTCTTAGCGCTGACTCGGCAGGAAAAGGAAAAACCGCTTAGTTTACGGCGTTTCTCTACTGAGAGTACCATATCTTTTCTTTTTCTTCAAAAAATAGCAAAGGCCCTTCGAGAAGCAGGGATTGTGCGCGCAAATAAAGGTCCTCATGGAGGATATTTTTTGCTTGCTTCCCCAAAGACACTAACGCTTCGAGCGGTGGTTGAGGCTGTAGAAGGACCGTATGCTGCGTTTCCATGTATGAAAGAAGGATTTCATTGTATAAAGGAAGAAACGTGTATATCTAAAAATGCGTTTACATTGGTACAGACACGAATGGTTGAAGAACTTGATCGTATTACGATTGAAGATTTAGCATTGACTGTTAAGTAATTTATATGGTTTTTCGTCATTTTTTTAAAAAATCATCTATTTATCTCGATCACGCTGCTGGTACACCTGTTGCGTCTTTTGTCTTTGAAAAGATGAAGCCATATTTTACAGAGCATTTTGGGAATCCTTCAAGTTTATATCGATTAGGGACTGAGGCAAAAAAAGCACTTCAGGAATCTCGAGTACGTATTTCAACATATTTAAAAACGCAAAGTGACACGATTATTTTTACGGGAAGTGGAACACTTTCTTGTAACATGGCTATTTTAGGGATTGCGAAGAAGCACCAAGAACAGGGGAAACATATTATTACCACAAGCGTTGAGCATAAAGCTGTCCTTGAAGCGATGAAGGTGCTTGAAGCACGTGGTTTTTCTGTAACGTATCTTCCTGTTGATGAATATGGAAATGTTACGGTAAAACAAGTAGTAGATGCGTTACAAGACGATACAATTTTGATTTCTTGTATGTTTGCAAATAATGAAATTGGAACGGTGTATCCGATTGCCGAGATTGGTCGGGCATTATTACAGTGGCGAAAGAAGAAGAAAACAGTATATCCGTATTTTCATAGTGATGCGTGTCAGGCAAGTCCTTATTATGATTTATCTGTTGAGCCTCTTCATGTTGATCTATTGACTTTGAATGGATCTAAGATGTATGGGCCTAAAGGTGTCGGTATTTTATATTGTAGACGTGGAGTTACCTTATCTCCACTTATTGTTGGTGGAGGGCAAGAACAGGGGATGTTTGCAGGGACAGAGAATGTTCCAGCCATTGTTGGTGCTTCTTATGCTTTTGATGCTGTTCAATCTTTACGTAAAGAATCATATATTGAAGTAAAAGCACTTCGTGATTATTTTTGGGAATGTTTAATTGATGCTGTGCCTGATATTAGATTAACAGGGCCATCTCTTTTAGAAAAAAATAGATTACCACATAATATACATGTACAGTTTCTCGGAATAGAAGCTGAAACATTGGTGTTGTATCTTGACGAGTATGGGATTGTTTGTGGTACGGGTTCAGCGTGTACGAGTGAGTCAACTGACGTTTCTCATGTTCTTCATGCGTGTGGTGTATCAAGCAATGATGCGGCTTCATCTATTCGTTTTACACTTGGAAAAGATACAACAAAAAAGGATATCGATTATGTTATGAAAGTTCTTCCTTCTGTTGTAAAAACACTTCGTTCGACACAAAAATTCTCGCATTAATCTATGGATACAAAAAGTATACAAGTAACAAGTACAGTTCCTGACGTAAGTCGAGAGCTTTTTGATACGCCAAATAAAGACAATATTAAGTTTCAGGTAGAGAAAGGATTAACTGAAGACGTTGTACGAACGATTTCTTCTCAAAAAAATGAACCAGCTTGGATGCTTGAAAAACGATTAGCAGCATTTACTTTATATGAAAAGGAAAAAATGCCAACCTGGGGACCAGATCTGAGTGATCTTGATTTGAATGAACTTACATATTTTGTGCGACCTGATGCAACTGAAGTTACAAGTTGGGATGATGTGCCTGATGAGATTAAAAAGACGTTTGATCGGCTTGGTATTCCAGAAGCTGAAAAGCATGCTCTTGCTGGTGTTGGCGCACAATATGATAGTGATGTGGTGTATCACAACTTGCAGCAATCATTAAAAGATAAAGGAGTGGTCTTTGAGAATATGGATGTAGCCGTAGAAAAATATCCAGAACTTGTGCAGAAATATTTCATGACTCAATGTGTCCCTATCAATGATCATAAGTTTGTAATGCTTCATGGTGCTGTCTGGTCTGGTGGAACGTTTATTTATGTGCCAAAGGGCGTGAAAGTAGAGTTACCCCTTCAAGCATATTTTCGTATGAACACCAAAGGTTCTGGGCAATTTGAGCATACATTAATTATTGTTGACGAAGGGGCTGAACTTCAATATATCGAAGGATGTAGTGCCCCACGGTATAACGTAAATTCTCTTCATGCTGGGTGTGTTGAAATTTTTGTTCATAAACATGCCCGTGTACGGTATTCTTCTATTGAAAACTGGTCTAAAAATACGTATAACCTAAATACGAAGCGAGCGCTTGTTGACGAAGAAGGAGTGATTGAATGGATTAATGGAAATATGGGTAGTGGTGTGACGATGTTATACCCAGCATCAATTCTTCGAGGTCGTGGAGCAAGATCAGATAGTTTAGGTATTGCTTTTGCTGGAGAAGGACAAGAACAAGATACAGGATCTAAAGTAATTCATGCTGCTCCTAATACAACTTCAACCATTCGTGCTAAATCTATTTCAAAGGATGGTGGTATTTCAACGTATCGTGGGTATGTCCAAGTGACGAAAGCCGCAACGAATGCTAAGGTTGGGGTTGAATGTGATGCCCTTTTACTCGATGAAGGATCTGTTTCAAATACGCATCCGTATATGAACATTGATACAGATGATGTGTCTATTGCGCATGAAGCTACTGTTGGAAAAATAGGGGATGATGAAATATTTTACTTAATGAGTAGAGGTTTATCTGAAGAACGAGCTATGCAAATGGTTGTCTCTGGTTTTATTGAACCCATTGTAAAGGCACTTCCACTTGAATATGCTCTTGAACTAAATAAATTAATTTCTCTTGAAATGGAAGGGAGTGTTGGATAATTTTATGGCATTTCAAGCAACACATATTCGATTTGCTCTTGCACTTCAAAAAAAGTATGAGGTTAAAAATCTCATGCGTTATGTTTCAGGTACCGTGTATCCAGATAGTCGATACATTTCTGGTATTAATAGACAGTTAACTCATAGAAATGATTTGCTTGATGCGAGTAATGCCCCTGATGATTTTTTAAAGGGCTGGGCTGTGCATGTGCTTTGCGATAAGGTGCAGCATGATTTGTTTATGGAAGAATTATCTGATCTTATTCCAAAAGAGCGTGGAGAAGATTGGTGGATTCGTATATCTGCTATTAAACTTGTGCAGGATATGATTGATTTTGATTCTTTTGATATGGAAGCAAATCTTGATTATCTTAATCACGCGGAAAATAGAAGTTGTGAACCCATAGAAGCCGTAAAGTTGTATAACACCTGCGTGCAGGAAGTGTATAGAGGGAAAAAGCATGATATATCTGTACATGATTACGAAGCGATTTGGTCAGAGACAGATATTCATTCTGATTTGATTGATGCTGTTATAAAAGATGTATTATTTTTACAACAAGATGAGAACATCCTTTCTCGTATTTCTTCTATCTATGAAAAAATCGTTGCGCGCTCACTATAATATATGACAGATTTGTTTATAAAAACAATTGAAACGTATTCAATGAATCAACAAGAACCATCGTGGCTTACGGCGCGTCGGCTTGATTTTATACACCAATCAGCAATGCTTCCAATAGATATGCTTAAGCATGGTATTCGAATGGTTACAAAAACTACTGGGATAGATCTTAGTGTTCAATCGAACCCTGCAACATTTTTGTTAAAAGAAACACTTCCTGGCGTAGAGGTCTTGTCCCTTTTTGACGCTATGTCTAAGGATATTATTACTGATCAAATTTTATCAACAGCTTCTCGTATTTCTGCTAATGCTTTTTATGCAACGACGGCGGCATTATTTATGACCGCGAAAGTTATTCATATTACGGAAAACATGAAAGAAGATGTTTCCCTTTCTTTTGTGCTTGATGCCATAGAAGGAACATCACAAAGTTATATCTGCATAGTTGTCGATGCTGGTGTGTCTACAACTATTATAGAAGATATTAGATCTACGATGTATCATGGAGTAATTATTGATATTTTTATAAAAAAAGATGCTAGCCTAACATATATTGCTGATCAATATCGAAAGAATGGACATGTTGCTATTTGTCGGCAAAGTTATATTGAAGAAAAGGGGAGTATGACGTTTATTGATCTACAGCTTGGTGGAGCTCTTACTCTTTCGAGTATGGTGCATACGCTTAACGATGTATCAGCGAAAGGAGAAATTTATGGTCTTGTTGTAGGAACCAAAAAAAGTGTTTTTGATACATATAGTGCTGTTATTCATAAAGGATCAGAGACAGCCTCTAACATTGTGTCAAAGATTGTATTAGGGGACGAATCAAAAGCAACGTATCGTGGGCTTATTCGAGTTGAAACATCAGCAAAAGGATGTGCTGGGTATCAGCAAGAAGATACCCTTTTATTGTCAGATAAAGCTGCTATTGATGCTGTTCCTGATTTAGAGATTGCAAATAATGATGTGTCTTGCTCTCATGGGGTGACAACGACCCGCCTTAGAAAGGAAGATTTATTTTATGTACAATCTCGAGGGTTATCAGAAAAGCAAGCAGAAAAGCTTATGCTCTATGCCCATGTGGGTCCAGTGTTAGATGCTATTACTGTTTCTGCTCTTCGAGTTACTTGGGAACAATATATTCATGAAGCCTTAGCCGTATAAATATGGATACTTCTTATAAAAAACAATTTCCGTTTTGTGTAAAGCACCCTGAAGTGGTGTATCTTGATAGTGCTGCCACAAGTTTAACGTCTCAATCGGTGATTGATGCTGTGAGTCTTTATTATACTGATCATAATGCAAATATTCATCGAGGTGAGCATAAGACAAGTGTTGAGGTGACGTCACTATATGAAGGTGTGCGAAAAAAAGTAGCCTCATTTTGTGATATAGATAACGAGAATGGTGTGGTATTTACGTCTGGTACAACGCATGGTCTTAATCTTATAGCCTCTTCTTTTGAGTCAATTCTTACATCAAACGACACTATTGTTCTTACACGAGCAGAGCATCATGCAAATCTTCTTCCGTGGCAACGAGTAGCAAAAAAGACAGGAGCAACAATTCGTTTTATTGAATTAACAGATGAATATGCACTTGATATCGATAGTGCAAAAGCTGTTATTGATAGCTCTACAAAAATAGTTGCGTTTCCTTATATTTCTAATGTGCTTGGAACGGTATTTCCTGTTCAAACGTTAAGTGATTTAGCTCACAGTGTTGGGGCATATAGTATTGTTGACGGTGCACAAGCAGCATCAAGCATGAATGTATCTCAAAAGGAGCTTCATTATGATGCTTTGGTTTTTTCTTCTCATAAAATGTACGGGCCAACAGGAGTTGGTGTCATTGTTTCAAGTCCTTCCTTTTTAGATATGCTTATTCCGTATCATGTTGGTGGGGGAATGATAGAAAAAGCGAGTTATGATGAATTCACTCCATCGATGTCTCCCACACGTCATGAAGCTGGAACGCCGCATATTGCTGGTGTACTTGGATTAGGTGCTGCAATTGATTTTATTAACGACGTATCTAAAGATACTATCCACGCGCACATTGCTATGATTACTAGATATGCATGTGAAAAGCTTGATGCGTTGCCTGGTATTTTTATATATGGAACAAAAAATGATACACAGATAGGCGTAGTGTCGTTTACTGTTGAGGGAGTGCATCATTATGACCTTGCAACGCTTTTAGATAAACAAGGGATTGCGTTTCGTTCAGGACATCATTGTGCCGAACCATTAATGGGATATCTTGATGTATCTGGAGTGAATCGATTTTCTTTTGGAATATATTCTACTAAAGAAGATGTTGATGTGGCTTTTGTGGCTTTAGAAAAAAGTATAGAGATGTTACATCTATGATAGATAAAAGAATAGCACAATGTATTAGTGATTTTGCTCTTTTTCCTTCTTGGGAAGAAAAATATGAACACCTGATTTCTTTAGGGCAATCATTACCAATGCTTGACGACATGTATAAAAAGGATGCCTATCTTATTCGAGGGTGTCAGTCACAAGTATGGTTTCGAGGATATGAGAAAAATGGAACTATCTTTTTTGAAGGAGATAGTGATGCGTTAATTACCAAAGGGATTGTGGCATTACTTATTTTTGTTTTTTCTGGGGCAACACCAAAAGAGATTAAAGAGGCTAACATGGATTTTCTTGATACTATTGAGCTTCGATCTCATTTATCATTATCTCGGGCAAATGGTCTTTCGTCTATGATTAATCATATGAAGGCATTTTCTGAGCGTTTTATTTAATATATATCTTTATGAGTTTATCTATTCAAGATCTTCACGTATCAATTGAAGATAAGAAAATTATTCATGGGCTTACACTTACTGTTCCTAAAGGGGAAGTGCATGCGATTATGGGACCAAATGGTTCTGGGAAATCAACTCTTGCAAATACGCTTATGGGGCATCCTAACTATACGGTGTCGTCTGGTGAGATTGTTGTTGATGGAAATACCATTACAGATAGTGCTCCTGATGAACGGGCAAAAGCTGGGTTATTTTTATCTATGCAATATCCTCCTGAAATTGCAGGTGTTACAATATCTAATTTTTTACGTGTATCAAAAGAAGCCTTAATTGGAGAAAAAATTCCTCCAATTGATTTTTATCGATCACTTCAAGCGAAGATGAAAGATCTTAATATTGATCCAGCATTTGCAAAGCGATATGTGAATCAAGGATTTTCTGGAGGAGAAAAAAAGCGTGCAGAAATATTACAATTATCTGTACTTCAGCCAACCTATGCTATATTAGATGAAACAGATTCTGGGCTTGATGTTGATGCCCTTAAAATCGTTGCTGAAGGGATTAATACGTTTAAAGGGAAAGATACTGGAGTCCTTCTTATTACGCATTATAATCGCATTTTAGAGTATATTACTCCTGACAAGGTTCACATCATGGTGGGTGGAAAGATTGTCCATTCAGGTGGGCATGAACTAGCGCTTAAAGTAGAAAAAGAAGGATACGATCAATTTATTACATAAATTATATGGTAACAAAAGAAGAAATTATTGAAGAATTAAAACGGATTAATGATCCTGAGCTTTTTATTGATATTTACACCTTGGGATTAATCTATGAAGTAAATATTAAAAGTAAAGAAGAAGTGCATGTGTTAATGACGTTTACGACACCGATGTGCCCGGCTGGGGACATGCTTCGTCATCAAGTGGAAAGTGCCATGAGACGCCTTGGTTTTTCTGCTGTTGACCTTGAGATTACGTTTGAACCACCTTGGAAACCAACTGCTGAGCTTCGTGAGATGCTTGGTGTATAAAAAAATGTATGAGTACATATACTGTTCGAGTATGTAATGGGGGACCATGTAGCCGATCTGGAGCAAAACGCCTTATGCGTATTATTAAAAAAGCTACTGGTTTGAAACCAGGAAAAAAAGATGCTACAATGGATCTTGATTTTTGTAGCTGTTTGGGATATTGTTCAATGTCTCCAAATATTGAAGTGCAAGATAGTGACGGAAATGTTGGCATGGTTTTTACTCCAGAGGATGAGAATGTTATGAAGGCTATTTACGCTGGTGGTGAGATACAAGAAGAAGGAAATGTAATTGATGCCGATAGTTTATTTGATGATTTTTTAGTAGATAATTAACGTACGTATATATGTCAGACGAACATAAAGAAATTATTGATGAACTTGGAACCGACCATGTTTCATATGGGACACGAACCGTAGGAGAAATACGTAAAATTTTTGTTGATCGTGATGCGTGTATTGGGGCACAGTCTTGTGCTGTTATTGCACCACTTCTTTTTCAGATGGATGATGAAAATTTAGCGTATGTTACTGATAATGATTTAAATGAACTTGATGAAGAAATTATTAAAATGAGTGCCGAATCTTGTCCTGTGCTTGCGATTCATTTGTATAATAAAGAAGGAAAGAAAGTGTTTCCAGAAAGTTAATCTTCTTTACATAAAAGGTTCTGTATTTAGCTATACAGAGCCTTTTATAATTGACATATATATTTTTCTATGGTAGGTTGTGTTGTTGGACGAGGACGCTGAACAAGGAGACGCCATGCGTCTATTAGTAACCTTTTTTCTATTCCTGTTGGTTGGCTGTGCCACACCAGCAGAAGGAACCTTTGATCTCAATGATCTCGAGATCGACCCGAATGCTTGGGTGCAAGGTCAACAGGCCAAAGGGCGTGTCTTTTGTAATCGGGATGTGACGATCTCAAAAAAAGGAACCTCTTCGAGTGTGTGCATTCTCACCTACGAAGAAGATGGCAGGATCACACCCTTGAGTGGGTACGATCAAGAGTTCTGTGAGACCCACTGCTCTCTTCCTCCACTTTCTTTGCCGAAGTAAGTTGATGGTGCGGTAATCGACATCCATTGAGGGCGGGGGAAGGCTTTGTACATGTCTTTGTTCAACAACCCCGCTATATTTTAAGAGCAGCCATATATATGGCTGTTTTATTATTGACTTTTTTCGTTATTTGTGGTATTTGTTTATTGTTGGATGGAAAAGATGAGGGGTCGTTATGAAGGTTTTCTATTTGTGTCTGCTTTCGTTTCTGTTGGTGGGATGTGCGACATCGCCGCCGCCTGTGGTTACGGAAGCGCCCTCTTTGTTCGAAGTCTCTCAAACCTGGGAGCCTCCGATTGGGAAGGTCAGCATGGGGTGGACTACGGGTCAGAATACCTGTACCCACCAGGAGGTGAATCAGGAGAAGGGGGCTTCTCCTACATGTCGAATAAAGTTCGAGAATGGATCCCCGAGCTTGGTAGTCTTCGGGGTGACCGAAATCGGTTGCAAAGAGCTTTGTGTTCGGGTGCTCATGTTACCACCGTCGCCACCCCCTTCAAGGCCTTCATCAGCCCAGAGGGAAGCTGTGGTGATCATCAGGTAGCATGCGGGGGACGACATTTTCATCCAACACCCCCGTTATTATTTAAAAGCAGACACATATGTGTCTGCTTTTTTTATACTTTTGTTACGGCTAGGGCATCTTTGTTAAGATTCACTTCTACATTATCTCCTTCGTTAATTTTCTTTTCAATGATCTGCATGGCCAATTCATCAAGAAGCTTTGATTGGATAAGTCTTTTTAATGGACGGGCTCCAAGATTTGGATCAAACCCTTTTACACCAACCCAATCTTTTGCTTCTTCCGTTACGGTAAGAGTAATTTTTTGTTCTTTTAGTCTTTCTACCACGCGCATGAGTTGTAGGTTTACAATTTTTCTAATTTGTTTTTCTGACAATGGGTGGAAGGTGATAATCTCATCTACACGATTAAGAAATTCAGGTTTAAAGTGAGAACGAAGATCTTCCATGACACGTTCTTTTATTCTATCGCTGTCTTTTTTTGATTTTTTAGATCCATCTACTTTTTCTTCAAAACCAAATTCACCACGTTTCCCCATGTTCATGATGTATTCACTTGCAATGTTACTTGTCATTATAATGACGGTGTTTTTGAAGTTTACCCTTCGTCCTTTTCCGTCAGTCAGATGACCATCTTCAAGAATCTGGAGCATGATATTAAATACATCTGGATGTGCTTTTTCTATTTCATCAAAGAGGACTACGGAATATGGACGTCGACGTATCTTTTCTGTTAATTGTCCACCATCTTCGTATCCAACGTATCCAGGTGAAGACCCGAGCATTTTTGATACTGCGTGTCTTTCCATATATTCACTCATGTCTACCCGAACAATAGCTTCTTCATCATTAAACATAAATTCAGCAAGAGCTTTTGCAAGTTCTGTTTTTCCAACTCCGGTTGGTCCCATAAAGATAAATGAGCCAATAGGGCGTTTTTCTTCGCTTACTCCTGCACGAGAACGACGAATAGCATTAGATACGGCGGTAATAGCTTCACGTTGTCCTACGACACGTTTTCCAAGCTCTTCTTCTAGGTTTGCAAGCTTACTAATCTCATCTTGAAGCATGTTTGAAACAGGAATACCAGTCCAACGAGAAACAACCGCTGCAACATCTTGATCAATCACTTCTTCACGAAGCATGGCACGACCACTTTGAATGGTATCGAGTTTTTCTTCTTCTTGTTTTATAGCTTCTTCAATTTTTGGAATTTTACTGTACCTAATTTCTGCTACCTTTTGTAATTGTCCGTGACGTTCTGCAATTTCTGCTTCTTGTTTTAATGTATCAATTGTTTTTTTATGGTCTCGTATTTTTTGGATCTGTGCTTTTTCGTTTTTCCAATGTACCTCAATTTCAGTACTGTCTTCACGAATGTTTTCTAATTCTTCTTTTAACTTTTCTAATCGATCTTTTGAGTCTTGGTCTGGTTCTTTTTCAAGAGCTTTCATCTCAATTTCAAGTTTCATCATCTTTCGTTTCATTTTATCTAAATCGTCAGGCATAGAATCAATTTCCATTCTAATGGCTGATGTTGCTTCGTCAATGAGATCAATGGCTTTGTCTGGTAAAAATCGATCAGTAATGTATCTTGAAGATAGCTCTACAGCAGCTACAATAGCAGGATCGGTAATCCGTACCCCATGGTGTACCTCATATTTTTCTTTAATCCCACGTAAAATAGCAATGGCGTCTTCTTTACTTGGTTCTTTTACAAAGACTGGTTGGAATCTTCGTTCAAATGCTGCATCTTTTTCAATGTGTTGTTGGTATTCTTTTAGGGTTGTTGCCCCAGTGGCATGAAGTTCACCTCTAGCGAGAGCGGGTTTAAGAAGATTACTTGCATCAACTGCTCCTTCACTTGCTCCTGCTCCTATGATGGTATGTAATTCGTCAATAAAAAGGATGATTTGTCCGTTTGAATCAGTAACTTCTTTAATGACTGCTTTAAAACGTTCTTCAAATTCTCCTCGGAATTTTGTTCCAGCAAGAAGAGATCCAATATCAAGTGATATTACTTCTTTATCTTTTAAACTTTCTGGAACATCGCTATTTACTATCCGTTGAGCAAGTCCTTCTGCAATAGCTGTTTTTCCAACACCAGGTTCACCAATAAGAACCGGGTTATTTTTGGTTCTTCGTGTTAATACTTGCATGACGCGTCTAATTTCATCATCTCGACCTATCACTGGGTCAATTTTTTCGTTTCTTGCTAGTTCTGTGAAGTTTTTTCCGTATTTTTCTAATGCTTGGTATTTACTTTCAGGAGTAGGGGAGTCTACTTTTTGATTCCCTCTAATATTTTTTAATACTTCAAGAACACCATTATGGGTTACCCCTTCTTCGTTTAAAAAGGCACTTATAGGATTATTCCCTGTGAGGTATGCGAGAAACATGTGTTCGACACTAATATAGGTGTCTCCCATTTTTTTACTTTCTTGTACTGCACCTTGTAAGATGTGCATCATTGTTGGTCCCATCATGACTTGTCCAAAGCCAGAGTTTGGGTTTATACCAAATTGTTTTGGTAAAGTATCAATAAGTTTTTGTGTATGTGCTTTTACTGTATCTGTTTTAATATCTAATTTTTGAAATAAAGACATAACTACACCACCGTGTTGTTCAAGAAGTGCCATAAACAAATGAGGTGGTTCAATTTGTGGTTGCCCATGTTGATTTGCAATTTGTGCTGCGTGTTGCAGGGCTTCTTGTGATTTATGTGTGAAATTTTGCGGATTCATATATATAGCTAAAAGGGGAGTGTATGAAGTTAATATTGTCACTCTTGTATGTAGAGTGATAATATTGTAACACACTAGGCAAATCTGTCAAACTATGCTAGTATTGTACCATATTAAGCCAAATTTGAGTATGTCGATTGATGTTTTAGGTGTCCGAATTGATACTGTTAGCCTTCTTGAAGCGAAGGAAAATGTTCGTACTTTTTTGTTATCAACATCTTCTCACACTATTTTTACACCAAACCCTGAAATGTTGGTGAAGGCTCATAAAGACAAAATATTTCAAGATATTTTAAATGGTTCATCCCTAAATATCTGTGATGGGAAAGGCATTTCTTTTGTGAGTAAAAAACGTGTTCAAAGAATTACTGGTGTTGACTTCATGCACGATGTGTTATCTTTATCTGAATCAATGGGAAAGTCGGTCTATCTTCTTGGTTCAGGTAGTGATAGGACGCTTAAGGCCCTTAAGGTTACTCTTTTAGGGAAATACCCTCGATTATCTATTGTAGGTATGCATCCTGGTCCTAATGTTGTAGAAGAACCGAATGGGAGTATTAGGGTTGACGAGATGAATACAAAAGTTATTCAAGACATTCAAGAAGTGAAACCAGATGTATTATTTGTTGCTTTTGGACAAGGAAAGCAGGAAAAATGGATACATGGATATATACATAAGATGCCTTTTATTCGCGTATGTGTGGGAGTTGGAGGCGCCTTTGATATGATATCTGGTACAATAAGACGAGCTCCCCGAGTAATGCGCTTTTTGGGTTTTGAATGGATATGGCGATTGATCTTAGAACCTTCTCGGATAAAACGAATATATAACGCAACTATTGTTTTTCTTTTTCTTTTTTATATAAAACAACTATATGTTTCCAAATGATTTAAAAAAACACATCCATAAATTACACCAAAAGAAATACCGTAAAGAGTTTAGTGAATTTATTATTGAAGGAGTAAAGGGAGTAGAAGAAGCTCTTAATTCTGACCTTGAAATTGAAGCTGTTGTTGTTGAAGGGAGTAGACGAGAAGAAAAGGACATTTCTCGTGTTATTGCTTTAGCGGAAAGAGTTCGAGAAGATGTATTTTTTTGTGGACGAAATGATGTTGATACTATTAAATCAGCAGATACATTTCCTGGTATTTTAGCAATTGCTCGGCAATACGAGGTTGGTCTTCATGACATATCTATTGGCGAGCCTATCATTTGTCTTGATGGAGTACGAGATCCTGGGAATATTGGTACTATTATGCGGACAGCTGATTGGTTTGGTATTCACCATTTTCTTTTGTCTGAAGACACTGTTGATCCATATAATGAAAAGGCTGTACGAAGCACGATGGGGTCTATTGCTCGAGTGAAAACATTTAAAAGTACTGGTATTGCCCATTCTCTTGAAAAGCTTCAAAAAAATGGCTATAGTGTGATTGTTCTTGATTTGAATGGAAAGCCACTTAAAGCATTGAAAAAACGTAAAAAGGTTATATATGTCTTTGGGGGAGAATCTCAAGGAGTACGAGATGAAGTGCGTGCTCTTGCTGACAGTACATATACCATACCAAAAATTGGTGGAGCAGAATCATTGAACGTTGCTGTTTCTGCTGCCATTGTTATGTCTCATATTTCACTTTAAATTGTATGATCATTACTCGTATTCCACCTAGCCCAACTGGCATGTTTCACATAGGGAGTTTAAGAACTGCACTCTATGATTATTTGCTTGCGAAAAAAGAAGGGGGAATATTTTTCTTACGGATTGAAGACACTGATCGAAACCGTCTCGTTGAAGGAGCTATAGAAAATATTGTTGCTTCTCTTGATTGGGTAGATATTTCTTCTGACGAGGGAGTGGTTTTTGATGAACAAGGAAACCTTTCAGAAAAAGGGGATCATGGTCCATATACGCAATCAGAGCGATTAGACATTTATGAAAAATATACAAAAGAGCTTTTAGATAAAGAATTAGCGTACTACGCGTTTGATACACCTGAAGCATTAGAAGAAATGCGTAATCGACAACGTTTAAATAAGCAGGCACCTCGGTATGAGCGAGACACTATGACGAATTCGTTTACCTTAGGTATGGAAGAAGCAAAAAAACGTATTGCTGCTGGTGAACCATATGTTGTGCGAATGGTTATTCCAAAAAATGAGGATATTTCTTTTACTGATCTTGTCCGTGGAGAGATTACGGTAAACAGTAATGAAGTAGATGAACAGATTTTACGAAAGTCTGATGGTTTTCCGACGTATCATTTAGCTGTTGTTGTTGACGATTACTTAATGAAAACAACGCATGTTTTGCGGGGAGAAGAATGGATTTCTTCAACACCAAAACATATTTTATTGTATAGATACTTTGGTTGGGATAAACCAATATTTGCTCACCTTCCTGTTATTGTTAATAAAGAAGGAAAAAAATTGAGTAAGCGTCATGGAGATGTTTCTGTATTTTCTTTTCGTGATACAGGCTATTTACCTGAAGCCTTGGTTAATTTTGTAGCACTTTTGGGATGGAATCCTGGGACTGATCAAGAAATATTTACTCTTGAAGGTCTGGTGGAGGCATTTGATATGTCTAAGGTACAAAGAAAACCAGCGTTTTTTGATCGAGACAAATTGGCTTGGTTTAATCAACAATACATTCGAAAGATGGATATTTCTGAATTGACGAATAGGTGTCTTCCATTTTTGATTGATTCAGGACTTGTGTCTAATGATGATGCTGAAGGCAATGATAAACGAGTATTTTTAGAAGGTGTTGTTGCATTACAACGAGAACGGATTACGGTGTTATCTGAATTACCTGAAGCCGTGTCATTTATGTTTACATTACCTCAATATGAAAAAGATCTTTTGATGTGGAAGAAATCTACATTGGAAGATGCTCGAGAAAAATTGATAGTATTGAAGGGATTACTTGAAGGGATTCAAGAGTCTGATTGGAATGTTGAACATATAAATGAAAAAGTATTTTCTTTTATCAAAGAAAAAGAATTTGGTACAGGAGATGCGCTTTGGCCATTACGGATTGCTTTATCTGGACAGAAGAATTCTCCAGGACCATTTGATATTATGGGAGTTCTTGGAAAGGAAGAAAGTTTTAAACGGATTGATGTGGCAATAGAAAAGTTGTCTTAATATAGATACTTACATAAATAAAAGCAACCTATAATTAGGTTGCTTTTAAGCTGTCCCGACGTCCGAGGTGTTCGATAGAACAGCCGTTGGGTTGTCGGGGCCTGCACGTTGAACGTGCATGGTATCTTCTCCTAGAGTTCAGTCGAGAATGTGGTATACCCGGCTTTTTTTAAGTTAGATGCATTTAATCGTATATAGACCCTTTTGTCAATTTTTGGTTTGATTACATAAAAAATGCTATACTTATAACAATTATGAAATTTCATACTATATTTCGTATATTTATTTTTGTATCACTATTAGCATCCGTATTTTTTGGTGCTGATTTTTTGTATGCAGAAGAAGTGCATAATCATGATGGGGTAGGGGGAAGTAAAGAACAGATTGAAGATTTGCAATCACAAATAAAAGAAAATCAAGATAAGAGAAATCAACTAGAAAAAACAATTGCAGAATATAATAAAAAAAGAAAACAACTCCAAACTGAATCTGTTTCGTATAATAATCAAATCGCTATTTTAGATAATCGGTCAGCACAGATTCAGATAGATATTGAATCAACTGAGCATCGTTTAGCAGAATTATCTTTAGAGATAGATGCCTTAAGGCTATCAATCACAGATAAAGAACAAGTTATAGATAAGCAGCAGAAAATTTTGGCAGAACTTCTTCGTACCATTTATCAAAATGATAGACAAACATTAATTGAAATTCTTGCTACACATGATTCTCTTTCGACGTATCATAATCAAGTTCAATATGTAGAAACGGTAGAAAGTGATCTAGGAAATAGTTTACGTACGGTAAAAGATATTAAGACTCAGCTTGAAGAAGAAAAAGTACAGACAGAAGGAGTAAGACTTGCGTTTACTGAAGTAAAGGCTGATCTTGAAGAAAAGAAAAAGAATTTTGAAGAGCAGGCATTTTTGAAGGATCAACTTCGTCGTCAGACAAATGCATCTGAATCACAATTTACCACGCTTGTTGGAAATTTACGGCAGCAATATAAAAGTATTGAAGCAGATATTGTAAGTAGCGAAAAACAGGTACGTCAATTATTGGAAGCTGAAAATAAAATTCGTAAAGAACCAACGGTAGAAGATAGTGGTGCATTTTTATGGCCAGTTCGAAGTCGGTATATTACGGCTCGTTTTCATGATGTAAATTATCCATATAGACATATTTTTGAGCATAGTGGATTAGATATTGGTCGTGTGCCTCAAGGATCACCGCTTTATGCGTCAAAATCTGGCTATATTAGTCGACGAACGCATTGTACCTCAGCATCTTGTTTTGGGTATATTATGGTTATCCATTCTGGTGGTTTTTCTACGCTGTATGGTCATGCGAGTAAGATTTTAGTACAAGAAGGACAATTCGTTGGGGCAGGGGACTTAATAGGTTATTCTGGTGGAACACCTGGTACTGTGGGTGCTGGTCCCTTTGTAACTGGTCCTCATCTTCATTTTGAAGTACGTAAAAATGGTATTCCTGTGAATCCATTGACGTATCTTATACGTGATTATTAAGGTCTCTTGAATGAGATAAAGGGGTGTGATACAATTGTGTTTCTCCTGTCTTTTATTATTTAATGTACATTGGTATGAAGAAAGAGTTATCTGTAGTATTTCTTGGATTTGCAGCCATCCTTTTCGTTGCTGGATGTGGTTCAGCACCAATTGTTGAAGATCTTGATGAAAGTTTATATCCTGAAGGAGATTCACAGGTATTAGGAGAACAAATTGATTCAAAAGAAGACGTATCTGAAGTGTCTTACGCTGTAAGTACTGAAACTTCTAGACTTGAATGGACTGGAACAAAAGTTGTGGGGACAGCACATAATGGTCTTGTTCGTGCATCTTCTGGAACAATTCTTGTTGGAGAAGATAACACTATTGTTTCTGGAGAGGTCACTATTGATATGAGTACAATGGAATGTATTGATTTAGAAGGCGATGGAGCTGAATCTCTCATTGGACACTTATCTGGACCAGATTTTTTTGATATTGAGAAGTTCCCAACATCAAAGTTTGCTCTTACTTCAGTTGAAAAGAATGAAAGTGAAGATAATGCATATACTATTACTGGTAATTTAACTATCAAAGATGTTACAAAAGAACTTGTAACTCCTGCGATAATTACTTTTTCTGAAACTGGTCTAGTGGGAGATGCAACATTTTCTATTGATAGAACAGAGTGGAACCTTGTGTATGGTTCAGGGAAGTTCTTCAAGGGGCTAGGGGACAACGTTATTGATGACAGTATCGCTTTTACCCTTCATCTTGAAGCCACAAAATAGAACGTACATTACGTTAATTAAAATACACCACATATAATTGTGGTGTATTTTTTTATGGGTGTTTTCTTTAGTGTCGTACAATATTTTTATAATTGGTATGAGCGGGGGAGTGGGGTAGTGTTTTTTATCTTTTTTATGCGTTGATGTATTTGTATAGAAAATGTTTTGTTTTTCTTTTTTCAATTTTTTGTGACGAATTTAGAAATTTTTGAGAAATTTTTTAATTTTTTTTGAAATTTAATTTTGTTACATTTACTATGGTAAAAATGATTATTTCTTGTATTAAATGATGTAGGTATAATAAAAGTGTAGATAGACCCTCATGTTTTCTTTGTGTATTTGCTGTCTAGTGTTTTCATAGAGAAAAGTTTCTAAACTTCTTGGTATACTTGTACCCCCTAAAATAAAGCGGGTTCCTGTAGTGTCGCAAAATGGGGGTATTTAAGCTAATCAAAGAACATCAATAATAGATTCAATTTAATAGATGTATAGATAAGTATTAGCATAAAAAAAGAAGTGTTATATAAAACACGACATATAATGGTTTAGGTAATTTGGCTAGGTTAAGTCTTTATCTTGGTCTAGTGTCGCATAAGTATCATTGTGCGACACTTCTACTATTTGCTCTTTCGAAGGGGTAGTCACTAATATATGATATTTTTTTGTAGTTTGGTTTAGAACACATTCCCTTTTAGCTATTTTATTACAATATAGTATACTATAAATATTATGGAATATATTACAAAAACAATTATCTTTTTATTTGTACTTCTTATCGGATACAGTACTGTTCAATACTTTAGAACACGACACTTTATTAATATCGGTGTAGACCTTGCTGACAAGGCTGCTCCCCTACTCTTTGAAAGAACCCTTGCTCATCCTGTTGCTACTAGCTTACATATTGGAGACAGCTCTGTTGTTGGAACAGGCTCAGAGAGCCCATTTTTGTCCGTAGCGGGTCGTTTTGCTGCAGACTACCCTAGAGTAGATATTATGAACCTTGGGGTAAACGGCTCAAAAACAAAAGATTTAATGTCTCGATTTGAAGGTATACAAGATCAACGTTTTGATATTATTGTTATGCATATTGGTGGAAATGATATTGTACGATATACAGATCTTATAGAACTAGAAGAATCACTTCGTGTGGTACTTGATCTTGCTACAAATATTTCTGATACGGTTATTCTTCTTCATGGAGGTGATGTTGGTACTGCAAAGCTATTTCCGTATGGTACACGATGGTTATTTACCAGACGTACAAAACAAGTACGAAACATCTTTATGCCGGTTGCAAAAGAGAAAGGTGTATATTATGTAGATTTGTTTAGACGAGGAGAGGATGATCCATTTTTTACTGATCCTGATAAGTATTATGCCAAAGATAATTTTCATCCGAGTGCCGAAGGCTATAGAGATTGGTATGAACACGTTGTTAACGTTATTGATACGACGTCATTTACTCTTCCACGAAAATAATTATTGTACGTATATTTGATCTCCGTAACGTAGATCAATATAATTAATGTTTGGTCGTTGTACTTTTTCTTCTAATATGAAAAGGAGTGATTGAAATTGTGTTTGAATGTTTTTTGTTACTTTTACTTTTATTTCCCATCCTTCTTTTGTAAAAAGTGTCGCATCTCCTAGCTCATTAGTAATTTCTATATAGGTTAAGGGGATGTCTGTTTTTTTTGTGATAATTTTATACCATTCAATAATACCTTTAATGATTATGGGCTTCAGAGTTGAATAGTTCTCCCCTACTTCTTTATTTCTAACATCATAAATTACTGGATAATCCCCAGTAATTTTTTGAATACGTTGGGCTTTTGGTGTATGAACGCCTTCTTCTTTTATTTCTTCTTCTATGATTTCTCCCAATTCATTTGTTGATGTAACTATCTTTGTATTATATTCCCATTCATCTTCTCCTATATTTTGAATGATTTCTACGAGATGCCCTTGAAGACCAAGGTAACTATATTGTTTTCCATTGTCATAGATAATGGTTGATATTTTTTCTTCTATATCGATAGTTATGGTATTGGGGAAATTCTTTTGAACAACAACTGAATCTATTGGGAAATTTGATTCTAATAAAATATCTCTAATATCTGACACGTCAACAAAAAAATAATTGTCTCCTGGGAGAATAAACCATTTGTTATAGTTAATAATTCCTTGGATTTTTTCTTCTATGTCGTGTGTATTTATTTGAGAGAGTCCTTTAATAAAGATGTCTTTTTTTTGTACATAAAAAAATGGGTGGTACATACTAATACCCAGCATGGCTATACCACAGACTATAATGATAAAAATTTTAGCTTTCCATTTCCAAGGAGATGTTTTTTCTTTCTTTGCGTAAGGATTTCTCGTTCTCTTTTTCCATGTAGCATCTTTTTTATGACGAGAATCTTTTGCGTTCGTTAAAGAAGACCGACGTTTACGTCTGTTTAAACGAGCAATAAATGGTTGTTTTTTACTCCTTCTTGACATGGGGGTCGATTAAAATCCACGTTTTTTTCGTCTTATGGTTTCTACGATCCAATTAAGCCAATATTTTTTGGTAATAGGAATGTCATGACAATGCATAATGTCTTTCTTTTCTCCACCAAAGCCTTTTTTAAAGTGGGTAAATCCAAAAAATGGATGAGTCTTTTTTGCACCTTCTGGTGCAATTCCCCAGAAATTATACCATTTAATTCCACGTTTTTTTGCTTCTTTTATAATTTCCCATTGAATAAGATACGATGTTGGAAGTCTTTTGTCTTTATTAAAGGATCCACTATGACGGTATACAGCCATGTTTCCATAAAAAAATGCAATGGCCACAGCATCTACTTCCCCATTTGGGAGTGTTGCTTTATATACAACGGCTTGATCTTCTTTTTTAAACTCATTAAATTCTTTTACAATGTATTCTTGTGGAAACCGTGAGAAATTATGTCGTTTTGCTGCTTCATCGAGTGTTTTTCCTAATGCATCAAGCATATTGTCGTCAGTCGATGCTTCTATTTGTACCTTTTCACGGATACAACGTCTAATGAGATTTCTGTGATTTTTTTTCATGCTTTGTAACAAGACATCTTCGTCGGGAGTAGTATCTAAAAGCCAACTTGTTTCTGCAAGCACATGCATTGGAGCTTTTTTACAACCATATCGTTTTAATATGTCTCGATGTTCTTTGGTGTCATCAATCAGTGGACTTACTCGTATGAAATCATAGCCTTCTTTTTTGGCTATTTTTTTAATATGAGAAAAAAAGTGTTCGGTTATTTCTTTATTTTGGTAATCAATAATAGGTCCATATGGGAGGTATAGAAAATCGCCTCTTTTTGCATGGACTGATACGACAAGAGATCCTCCAACAAGAGTGTCTTCCTTATAGACCCCAAGTATAAAAGACTTCTCCCCTATTGCTTCATAAAATTCCCCATAATGATAGGATTGAACAAATACTGGAAATGTTTGCTTTTTTACAAAGGCTTCCCACTCTTTTTTGTTTTCTATGTGCTTAATCGTATACATAATGAAGGTTATTGTCTTTGATGACCAACGATATTTTTATTGTTTCGTATTTTGTTTTTAAGGGTGTGAAGTGTGTATTTGAATTTGTTTAAGATGATTTCTTCTGCGTCAGGGTACGCGATATGTTTGCCACTAAACCCCGCTTTAAATCTTGCTACGCCGTTTAGCTCATCATCTTTGTCCCAACAAAAATTGTGAAAACATGTTGCATTTTTTGTTTCTTCTTCTACTTTTTTTGCCATACCCCACCAATCATATGTGTGACAATTATCTTTTTTTGCAATGTTCATCATATGCCAGTGCAATAGGTATGGTCCCATGTAGTTTCTTTTTTCGTTTGAACTCGCTCCAAATAAGTAATACATGACTCCATTTATTTCTAACATAATGGTTGACGCAAGCGGTGTTTCTTCGTGATACGCCGTAAATTGACGACAATGAGAAGAAGAAAGAAGTGCTTCGCAGTATGCACGATCGTGACTTACCAGCTTATTTCGTTTGGTGGTCATTTCGTGGATATCCCAATAAAGATTGATATCCTTTTTTTCTTCAATTCGTACTCCTTTTTTATTTGCAAGACGAATATTATATCTTGTTTTACTATGCATGTTTTTTAGAACATCTTCTAGATCCCCTGTTAGATCTGTTACCCAAGTATGATGTGGTTGTCTGTTTTTTGTAGGAGTCGTTTGTATGTTTGTATGATTGAGAGTATTTGTCGGTTCTATACGTAAGAATGTATATCCTTTCTTTTTTGCATAAGCAATATATGCATGAAGATATGCTGAGTTTATCTGTGGATGTGGAAGATATAAAAAATGGACACCAAACGATCCTTTATTTTCTATGCATTGTAGTTGATGAACAGTCTTTCCTTTTTCTTTAATTTCTAATCGAAGTATAGTTCTTCCGATAATTTTCAGAAATTCTCCGTATTCCCAAGATTGCAGAAAGCTCTTTTGTGAGCCATCTGCATATGCTTGTTGCCACATATGTTGTTCTTCTATCTCTTCTACGATCATAAGGTTATGGTTTGTATGTATTGATGGTGTCTACGATGTATTTTACAGATGTTAATGTGATGTATCGGTTTGTTGGGAGATTTACGGATTTTTTGGAAATTTTTTCTGCGTGTTTGCAACTTCCTTTTATATAGCCCGTAGTGCGTTCTTTTGGTTTTACTGGTGCAACTACCGTGTTATACCAATTACCAAGCAATATGCGGCGTTTTTTTGCGTATGCGTGGAGTTTTTTAGGGTCGTCTACTTGAATGGTATAGCGTAAATAGCCGTGCTCCCCTTTTGTTGTGTCTTTTGGCTTCGTAATATGTCTATTTTTAAGTTCTTTATCGTAGTAGGCTGCAATAATACGACGATGTTCTTTAATGCTATCAAACAGACGAACTTGCCGTAGGGCAATTTTAGCAAGAATATTTGGGAATGTTGCCGGATAAATAGTGTCTTTTTTTCCTTTGGCTTCTCTTTTTGAAATAATACGACTTGTGATATGTAATTTTTTTGAAAAGAAAAATAGTATCTTTCCTATTTTTATACTATAGAGCCATTTTCCAATAATAAATATAGGATATTTTAATAGGTGTTGGAGAATTGCTTTTTTAGGAACATGTTGTAGGTTGTCATGATAGGTTGCTATTTTTTCTCCTAAGGCATCATCGTTTGTTATACAAAATCCACCTCTAATAGCTGAGACGACTTTTTCTCCTCCAAAGCTGAAAATACTGATGTCCCCAAATGTACCAAGTAGTTGATTGTTATGTGTGACACCGTACGCATGGGCACAATCTTCTATAATCTTTATGTCCTGTTCTTTTGCTATGTCAACGAGGGCTTCTATATCTGCAGGAAGTCCAAAAGTATGTTGTACTATGATTGCTTTTGTTTTTGGTGTGATCTTTTTTTTACATTCTTTACTATTTATATTGTAATTGTCGTTTACGTCAACAAATACTGGTGTTGCTCCAGTAAAGCGAATAGCATTTGTTACAACGATACAGGTGTATGCTTGAACTAATACTTCGTCCCCTTCTTTAATACCTAATGCCTGTAATGCAAAAAATAGGGCTGTTCTTCCACTATCAAATGTTTTGGCATGTTTTGTCTGAAAAAATATCTGAAGGTATTCTTCTATTTTTTCGGCAGAGGATCCATATTGCCAGGTTCTCCATTTCCAAGGAAATAATACGGCAGTTGTTCCGTCAACAATATCTCTCACCGTGGCATTTGGAGAAAATCCCGTAAAATGTGTTTTGGGGATGATGGGCATAATTATGTTTTTGGTGTTACTTCATTGTAGACTCCGACAGGGATGACACTTTCAAGAAGAACTACAACATCTTTTTCTTTTAATGTTTTTATATATGCTAAGAGTTCTTGATGATCATGGATTGATGTTGCTTTAGCCTGATATTTTTCGTGCATACCTGCTCTGATATCTTTATCAAAGTCTTCTGTGATAATCACCACTTCATCTGCTACAAAAGAAATTTCTTCTCCAATAGAATTATGCATTTGTTCGCTTTTATCCCCTAGTTCCATGATTCCTCTCGTAATAACTATTTTTTCTTTTTTTGAAGAAAATGAAGATAAAAAATGAAGGGCTGCTTTGAATCCATTTGGATTAGTATTATACGAATCGTCAATCACCGTTGCTTTCCCATATGGGAATACTTGAATACCATTTTCTGGTGTTTGGAGCGTTTCAATACGTTTGGTGATGTGTTTTTTATCCATGCCAAGGTGCTTTGCTACAAGGATGCATGGTGCAATGTTAAGGGCATTATATATACCAAAAATGGGTACTTCTGCGTGGTAGAGTTCTTTTTCTATTTGTGCCTCTAATACAAACCCTGTTTTTAGACGCGTATTTTTTTTCAGAATGCATGCTGGATTATATTCTTTGTCGTATCCAAATGTTTGTACAGCTGCATCTAGTTGATGAAGAAATTCTCTGCAGTATTTATTGTCACTATTTGTTATAGCAAGCCCTTGTTTTGGTAAGGTTCGAAGTAATTCGTATTTTGCTTTTTGGATGTTTTCGATTGAACCAAATAAAGAGATATGTTGTTCATTGATAGCTGTTAAAATACCAATGGTCGGATTTACAATGTTACAGATAAGGTCAACGTCACCTATATTATATGCGCCAATTTCTACAATAAATATATCCTTTTTTTCAAAGTTAGTGCTTAAAATAAACCGTGTGATACCTATGTCACTGTTAATATTTTTAGGCGTTTTTACAACATTAAATGATTCTCCCAATATATTTGCTAAAAATTCTTTTGTTGATGTTTTGCCGTAACTTCCTGTGATACCAATAACTTTTAGTTTTGGATATTTTTTGAGTTTCTTTTTTGCAAGATAAAAGTATGCTTTTTTTAGTATCCCTGTTGCTTTGTCTATTCCTAGAACAACAACACTAATAATAAATAATCGTAAGAGTAAAATAATTGGTAGTACACTCCATTCACTTGTAATAAAAAATATAGTTGGTTCTATAAGTAGAGACAATGCTAGTATAATGAGTATCTTTATACTTATTTTTGGTCTACGGAGTTTTCGTCTAAATATGAGAGTACATGTATATAGTACGTCAATGAGATAAATAGTACCCATGGCTGATACAGCGAGAATACCACTGTGAAGAGATATTGCTAGTACAGCAAGAATAAGAAAAGGTCGTTTTAAGAAGCGATAATTTAAAATGAATTGTCTGCCTTGTTTTGTGTGAAGAAAATCTTTAAATCTATCATACCTGTACCACTTTAATTGCCAAAAATACGCATAGTGTGCGTAGTCTGAAATGGCGCTTAAAAACCAGAGGATTCCAAATATGCCGTAAAGGGTGATTTCTATAGTATCCATATTACGTTATAAAATCGATAATACGTGTTACAAATGTGCTTGTGTGTTTAAGATGTAATCCATGATTTCCCTTTTCTATCACTGTGAGTGTTGCTTTTGGAATCCCTTTTGCGATCTTTTTCCCGTATGTAAGTGGGACATAATTGTCGTTTTCTCCCCATATAACGAGTGTTGGAACCGTAATGTCTTTAAGATGATTACTAACGTCTTCACGTATAATTTTTTTGAAAATGTCTCGTTTGATTCCTTCGGTATTAGCATAATCTGGCGATTGGGCTGATCGATAGAGTACTTTTTTTGCAATAGATTCAAATTGAGAGATAAACGGGAGTCTAAATACTAGTGTACCGCATTTTGCTAATACTAAAAAGAGACCTCGTCTTATAGATCTTTTGGGTCGATATACTGCTGCACCACTAAGGATGAGCTTTTTTGCAATGGTATTATTTTTTGCAACAAGGTACGTTGCCACTTGTCCACCGAATGAATGCCCTAAAATGACAATGTTTTTTTTGTTGAGTGCTTGTATGCTCTGTTCTACAAAGTTTGCATACTCTTTTACTCCCCATACATCCTTTGGACACGGTACGTCTCCAAAACAAGGTAACTCAATACAGATAGTTTCTATATGTTTAGAAAATAGTGTTTGTGCTTGTTGCCAGGTTGATTTGTCCCCTCCCCAACCTGGGATGATGATGAGTGTTTTATCCATACTTATTGAATTGTTGTTTGTCCACCCATATACGGTTGAAGTACTTTTGGAATACTGATTGAACCGTCTTCGTTTTGATTTTGTTCAATTAATGCAATTGGGAATCTACTAAGCGCAATTGCGGTTCCGTTTAGTGTGTGTACAAAGGTATTTTTTCCTTCAGCATTTTTGTACCTGATGTTTAGTCGTCTTGCTTGATAATCTGTACAGTTACTTGCACTTGTTATTTCTCCAAATTCTCCGACGCTTGATTCATTTCCTTTCATTGTCATGAATGCCTCGAGATCATATTTTCTGTATGCTGGTCCACCAAGATCAGCAGTTGCGATGTCTATTACTTGATAATGGAATCCGAGTCCATCACAAATTTCTTTTTCAATAGCAAGTAGCTCTTCATGCATTTTCTCACTATCTTCTGGTGCACAAAAAATAAACATTTCAAGTTTTCCAAATTGATGTACTCGATATAATCCTTTACTTGTTCTTCCGTATGCACCAGCTTCTGTTCTAAAACAGTGAGATAATGCTACGTATTTTTTAGGTCCATCTGTCAGATCAAGTATTTCGTTCGCATGATATCCCCCAATAGTAATTTCAGCTGTCCCAATAAGGCTTATGTCTTCGTTTTCTAGTGTATATATTTGGGTTTCTTTTCCTCGTGGGTTAAAACCAATACCTTCAAGAATACTATTTTTTGCAAGGTCTGGTGTTTCTACAAGATCATAGCCATGTTTCGTTAACACTTCAATACCATAACTAATGAGTGCTCTATTTAAACGTACGGCATCTTTTTTTAGAAAGTAGAACTTTGATCCGGTCACTTTTGCTCCGCGTTCAAAATCAATGAGATCTTTCTCGAGCATTAATGCTTCATGATCCTTTGGGGTAAATGGGAAGTTTGGGGTATCTCCTCTTGTCTCAAGAACACTGAAATCTTCTTCTCCTCCAACAGGTGATTTTTCGTGTGTGAGATTTGGAATTTGTAGAAGAATGTCCATGTATTCGGTAGTAACTGCCAACATGTCTTCTTCTTGTTTTTTAATGCTCTCCCCCACTTCTCGCATTTGTGTTATTTCTTCTTCTGTTGGTTTTCCTTTTGATCCTTGATTCCTCTTTGCTCTTAGCGTTTCGATGTCTGTAGTCATTGCTCTTTTTTTCTCATCAAGCTCTAAAAGACGGTCAACATCAACGGTTACTTTTCTATTCGTATTATTTTGTTTTATTAGTTCTTTGTTTTCTCGTATAAATTTAATGTCTAACATATGACGTGATTTTTTAGTTACATGGATTTCTCCATTTTTTGTCTAATCTTGTTTGATTTATATGTTTTTGGTTTATACGAGGGCAATCGTTTCACTTTTGTTGATAGGCCAAATTCTTTTAATTTTTCTTTGAGTTGATCTACAAAAACTTTTTGATCATATCCGAGAAGGATAATATCTGGTTGTTTGTTTTTTATGATTTTATATGGATTCTTTTTGCAGCCAAGAACAACTTCATCGATAAGTGAAATACACTCAAGCATTCGTTTTCTTTCAAGTTCTGTGTGGATGGGATGTTGTTTGTGTTTTTTTACCGTGGTGTCTCTTGCTACGACAGTAATGACATGATCTCCAGCACGTCTTGCGGCCTTAAACACAGACAAATGGCCTTGGTGAAGAATATCAAATGTTCCAAAAATCATTACAGTTTTCATAGTGCTTAGGCAAGGTCAATTTCTTCAGCAATTTCTTTCATAGCATCAATTGCCAGTTGTAAAAATTCGTCGAGTTCAATACCGAGTTTTTCACATTCACGGATAACATCCCTATTCACTTTTTCTGCAAATTTCTTGTTTTTGAATTTTTTCTTTAATGAACGTAATTCTAATGATGCAATTTTTTCTGGTCGCATTCTTGCTGCAGCGTATACAAGTCCAGTTACTGTTTCTCCACAGGCAAGTGCATATTGGATTTCACAGTCTCTTGTCATATTATCGAGATCTGCACATTCACAGCCATATCCGTGAGACAATACATCTTCAATAAATTGATCATTAAATCCAGCTTCACGTAAGATGGCAGGCATTTTTGTTAGGTGTGTCTTTGGTTCTTCTTTTGTAAGCCCCCAATCAATATCATGAAGCATACCAAGCATTCCCCAGTATTCAACATCTCGTCCAAGACGTTTTGCAAGGGCACGAAGGATTACTTCGCTTTCTCTATAGTGTTGTAAGTCTGGTGTTGCGCTGTTGTGTTTAAGAACAAGTTCCCAGGCTTCGTCGCGACTCATGGGAAGTTCATTTACTGTTCTAGGAGCACTGTCTTCTTTTTTTGGTGTTGTTGTTTTTTTCTTTTGAGAAGTACTTCCTTGTTCTGGTTTCATGAGTGGAAATGCTGTTACTTCTCGAAGGGTGTGTGAATTTGTGATTAATGCTGCAAGCCGATCAATTCCAATGCCAGTCCCTGTTGCTGGGGGCATGCCGTATTCTAATGCTTCAACGTAATCGTGATCATATCCCATGACTTCTTCTTCACCGGCTTCAGCAAGTCTTGCTTGCTCTTCGAATCGTTCTCGTTGATCAATTGGATCATTAAGTTCAGTGTATGAGTTACTTAATTCAAATCCTTTAATAACAAGTTGGAACATTTCTGTGTAACGAGGGTCTTCTGCCTTTTTAGCAAGGGGTTTTAATTCAACTGGGTAGTTTAATACAAAGGTTGGTTGAATAATATGTAGTCTTGTTGATTGTTTGTAGAGATTATCTAAGAGTTTTCCTCGCTCAGCTCCTTTTTCTACGTCATATCCTTTTTCTTTCATTGCCTTTCCTAAAGAAGTTGCATCGTCGTAGTTATTAATATCAATACCACTATGCTCTAATACGGCATCGTGAAATGTGATGCGTGGATATGGTGTTGTAAAATTGATAATGTCTCCATCGTTTTCTATTTTAAGTGTGCCAACACTTTTTTCTACAATGAAGGGCATCATTTCTTCATGAAGTTTGATGTTGTCGTTAATGTCAGCATATGCCCAGTAGAATTCCATCATGGTGAATTCTGGGTTGTGTGAGTGATCCACGCCTTCGTTTCTATACGCGCGCCCAATTTCGTATGTTTTTTCAAAACCACCAATCAATAATCTTTTTTGCCATAATTCTCCCATACAAATACGCATGTGTACTGGGAGATCAAAAGCATTTAAATGGGTATCAAAAGTTTGAGCAAGTGCACCTGATGCAACAACTTCTAAGCTTGGTGTCTCTACTTCAATAAATCCAGCATTATCTAAATAGTCTCGCATGTATTTTAAAATGCGAGATCGTACGATGATTTTTTCTTTTTGACCTTCATTTATAAGAAAATCTAAGTATCGTTTTCTATAGCGTGTTTCTTCGTCATTGAGTCCATGAAATTTATCTGGTAGTGGAAGCAGTGCTTTTGATAGTAATGTAAACGATCGTACTAATACTGATGGTTCTTTTTTATGTGTAATAAATTTTTCTCCAGTAACTTCAATAATGTCACCACTGTCTATTTTTTTAAGAAAATGCTTGTAGGCTGCTTCGTCAATTTCATCCTTTTTTAACGCAATCTGCATTCGTCCTGTTCCATCCTGAAGATGAGCAAACGTAAGTTTCCCCATGTCTCTTTTTGTCATGAGACGTCCTGTAACAGTCATTTCTTGTCCTTCTTTTTCTTCAAGAGCTTCTTTTAGAGTATGCGTTCTATGTACTCTTGCTGGGTATGGGTTAATCCCCTCTTTTATAAGGGTCTGTAGTTTGTTGAGACGAACATCCCTTTCGTCATTAATGTTTATATTTTTTTCTTCCATATGCGTGGTTATATTGACAAAAGTGGTAAAAAAGGTCTTTATTTTAGCTAAATTTTACCAAAATTAGCCTAAAAATACAAATATCCCTCTTATGCAGGGATATTTTTGTTATTTTTGTCTAGGTAGAGGCTATTTTATAGCCTTAATGGTATAGGTTTGGATTCCTGCTGGCACCTTAACCTCAACCTTATCGTTTTTCTTTTTTCCGATAAAAGACTTGCCTAATGGCGATTCGTTTGAGATCTTCCCTTCAAATGGGTCAGCTTCTTGTGCTCCTACGATGGTGTAGGTGCGCTCTTTTTTGTTTACTTCAACAGTAATGGTTGAACCAATCTCAATCATACCATCACTATTTTTGTCATTTGTACTAATAATTTCTGCATTTTGCAAGATAGCATCAATTTTTTGGATGCGTCCTTTTGCCCAGCCCATATCTTCTCTTGCGGCATGATACTCTGCATTTTCTGACAAATCACCCATTTGTCTTGCTTCATCAATACGCCGTGCAAGTGCCGGTATTTTTTCTTTTTTGAGCTCTGTTCGTTCAATTCCTAGAGCGTCAAATTTATCTTGTGTTAAAAACTGTATGTTCATATGGTTCTCTCCTTAATGAGACTGGTAGTATATGGACAAATCTGAGAGGTGTCAAGTGTTGGTATAGCTCCACCACCATTTATAAAATTCATAGGCAATTGGGGCTGAAACGATTCCTCCTTCTCCACCTTCTTCTATTAAGACCGTCACACTTATTTCTGGATTAGTAAATGGCGCAAATGATGTAAACCAAGCATGGTGATCTTTATTTTTGTTCCATTGGGCGGTTCCTGTCTTTGCTCCAGTAGAAAATGGGAGGTTACTTAATATTTTACATGATCCATAGGTGACACAATCTCGCATACCAAGCTTTACCGTGTCTAAGTGTGCAATATTAATGATATTTTTTGCTATGGGTTCTTTTTCTATTGGTGTGATCTCTTTTGTAATTGGGTTTAATGTTTGTCGTCCAATGTGTGGGGTGTATACGGTGCCCCCATTTGCAATGCTTGCAGTGATATTAGCAATCTGAAGTGGACTTGTTAGAAAGAATCCTTGTCCGATAGAGAGATTATAGGTATCCCCTATGTACCAAGGTTCTCCTTTTTTTTCTTTCTTCCATTCTTTTGTAGGAATAAATCCAGCAATTTCTCCTGGAATGTCTATCCCGAGTTGCTCTGCAAAGCCAAATAAGCGAAGGTGTTCATTCATTTTATCTACACCGAGCCCTACGAAGTTTTTGTATCCTCCTCCTATATAGTAATAGAATGTATTAATAGATTGAGCAAGTGATCTTCTTACGTTTGTAGGTCCATGACCACCATTAAGCCAATCTGGGAAAAATGATGCGCCAATGCTTACACCACCAGTACTTAAAATGGACGTATTTTTTGTAATGATTCCTTCTTCTAGGGCAATGGCTGCCATGATGGGTTTAATGCTTGACCCTGATGGGTATCCTCCACTAATGGCTCGGTTAAATAATGGTCTATCTTCGTTTGTGATGTAATTGTCGTATGTTTTATAATCAATACCTCCAGAAAAATCATTATTATCAAATGTTGGAAGGCTTACCATTGCTAGAATTTCTCCATTTCGTACATTTGTAACAATACCGACCGCCCGTGTTTTTTTATATTTTTTTAATTTTTTATGCATGATTTGCTCAAGGGCCTCTTGCATGTTGGCATCAATGGTAAGGTATAGATGGTTTCCGGGTATTGGGGCCTCTTCTGAAAGGACTGCTTGTTCTTTTCCAAGTGCATTTACCTCAATTTGTTTTGTGCCGTATGTGCCACGAACGTTTGATTCATATTCTTTTTCTATTCCAGATTTTCCAATGGAGTCTGACGGAAGATACCCTTTTGTATAGAGTCTGTCTAATTCCTCTTTATTTAATTTCCCTTGGTACCCTAAAATATGTGAAAGGGATGTTGTATCAATGTCCCCTGTTGATGTGGTTGTGAGATATAGTCGTTTACTTCCTCTTTTAATGTTAATACCAGGAAGGTCAGCTGAAGCAATTTCAATTGAAAGAGCCGTCTCATAATCAATGTCTTCTTCAATAACTATGGACTCATAACTATATGCCCCATATTCCCTTAATGTGTTTCTAATACTTTCTTGATCTGCTTCAACAAGGTTTGCTAATGTGCTTATCACTTGTTCGCGTGCTTCATTTTTTTCTCCTCGTCGTTCTCTTGGAAGGTCTTGTGGGATAAGGGCAAGAGAAAAGTTGGGAACATTTTTGGTAAGTTGTATGCCATTTCTATCATAAATAAGTCCTCGTTCTGCTGGGATTGGAATATATCTTTGACTATTTCTATCTGCAATATTTTTATACTCAGCTCCTTTTACTACTTGTAATTGAATGACTCTTCCTGAAATAAGAGCAAATATAATGATAATAGCTGTACTAAATTGTTTCACTCTTTTTGAAGAAAAACTACTACCAATGTATCTTCCTGCATTTGGTGTCGCGATTTGTTTCCCTGTATCCACTTCAAACACAAATGAATCCTCTGTCCAGGATTTCTTTTGGCGGTTTTTTAGGCGTATTTTAGGGAATTTTATATCCCCAAACGCGAAAAATTTATTGTCATCTTTTTTATCGTTCATGTGTTATGAATAGATAACGTGATGATTGAGTTTTTTAAATATACCTGATAACAATACATAGAGTATTCCCATAGCTATGGTTGTCATACTTACTTCCCAAAAGATGGTCTTTGCAATAGCTCCCCAGTTTACAAGGCTAAGTGTTGCTTCGGTGATGATTTCAATCATTATGAATATGAAAAGATAGAGTATTCTATACATGATAAGGGCAATGGCTGTCATGGCCATAGCGGCATACCAGGATCTATTTGTGAAGATTGTTTGATAGAGCCAAAAAGCAGCAAGAATACTCATAGTACTTGAAAATAGAATAATACCAAAAGGTGTACTTGCAAAAAGTTCTATAAAAAAATGAGCAATTGCAGAAATCCAAACAATGTTTCCGGATTCATAAAGGAGTATTGCAAAAATCATGGCAAGAAACACGATGTTTATTTTTACGAATGGGTGTGGTAGTAAAAATGATGCGCTTGTCTGAAGAAAGGTGAGTAAAAAAATACTGCCGATTACGAGAATACATTTTAATGCAATACGGAGCATATTTATGGTGTGCCAGTAATAATAGAAACAGTAATGATGTCATTAAATCGTACCGTCGGGGTGATGATTGCCCGTTGGAATGGTTGATAGGCTTCTTTTTCTATAGCTTCAACAGTTCCTATAATGAGTCCTCTTGAAACATGTTCTTCTAATCCTGATGTAACAATAATGTCGTCAATATCTATTTTTTCGTTTTGTGGAATGAAATTCATTCGAACACTAATCCCATATCCTCCTTCAACAATGCCAATACTTTTGTCCTGATTTCTAATCGTTCCCGCAATTTTGCTTTTACTGTCATTCATGAGACGAATGATTGCCGTTTTTTCATTTGCTCTTGCAATTTTTCCTATTAAAATTCCTTTTCCAATGATCACTGGTTGCCCAGCTTCGATATGGTCTTCTTTTCCTTTATTTATGGTAAGAGTGCTTGCAATTGGATCGATGTTTCGTCCTATTACTTCTGCCCCTATGTGGGTATATGAGCTCGTTGCAAAAAAAGAAAGTTGCTGTCTTAATTCTTCATTTTCTTCTTGTAATAGCGCTTGCGTAACATTATCTACTTGTGCCTCTTGATATGTTTTTTCTAGTTCTTTATATGCTTTATAGAGTTCATCTGGATTGTTTAGATTTTTTCGTTCTTCAATAGATACTCCAAGTGAGTATATTTGTTCTGATGTTGGGCTTACTATTTTAATAATAGCTTTTTCTATTGGGGCAAGCCATCCAATATAATGAAAAATAATAAGCAGACCGATGATTGTTCCAACGATGCCAGTTTTTTTTATGCGTGAAGGTCGCATATCCTATCTTTTTCTACTATTTCTTGCAGATGGGAGAATGATTTCTGCGAGGAGTTCATCTGCTTCAAGAAGTGCTCCGGTTCCTCTTACCACTGAGGTTAATGGGTCGTCAGCAATACGTACCGGAATTTCAGTAGCATGAGAAATAACATTATTAAGCCCTCGGAGTAATGATCCCCCACCCGTTAATAAAATGCCACGCTCATGAATGTCAGCAGTTAACTCTGGTGGAGTTACCTCTAGTGTCATTTTAATACTATCAACGATTTCTCTTACTGATCGGCTTAATGCTTCTTTTATGTGTTCACTTGAAATCATTATTTCTTTTGGAAGACCTGTAATAACATCTCGTCCTCTCATTGGGAATTCTGTTTTTTCGTCCATTGCTCCTGCTGAACCGATTTTTATTTTAATTTGTTCCGCATGCCCTTCACCAACAAAAAGATTAAATACTTCTCTTGCATATTGAATGATGTTTCTGTTCATCTCGTCGCCTGCTATAGGAATGGATTTCCAGGTTACAATACCACTAAGTGAAATAACCGCTACTTCAGTATTTCCTCCACCAATGTCTACAATCATATTTCCTACAGGGTCTTGAATAGGCATTCTTGCTCCAATTGCCGCTGCCATAGGTTCTTGTACAACAATAACTTCGCGGGCACCCGCACTAATAGCCCCGTCTTCAACGGCTTTCATTTCTACTTCTGTCACTTCAAGTGGAACGCAAATAATAATACGAGGGCGAGCCATAACAGAGATACCATCTTCGTGCACTTTATCAATGAAATATTTCAGCATTTTTTCTGCTACTTCGTAATCTGAAATGATTCCTTTTGATAATGGTCTTGTTACCAAAATGTGTGGTGGTGTCTTTCCAAGCATGTTTTTTGCTTCTTGGCCCACTGCAAGAATTTGTTCTGTCCGAAGATTAATTGCTACCACTGTTGGTTCGTTAATGACAATACCCTTGTCTTTTACGTATACAAGGGTATTGGCTGTTCCAAGATCTATAGCAATGTCTTTACTGAATTTTCCGAAAAACCGGTTGAACATAGTTGTTTATAAATGAGTCATGAGGTCACTTTGATTTACTATGACAGGTTCTTCTTGTGTTCTTTTTTTGATTTCTATGGTTTCGTTTTCTAACGTTTTTTTACTTACGACAAGTCGTGTTGGGATACCGATAAGATCGCTATCTGCAAACTTTGCTCCTGCTCGCACTCCTTCTCGATCGTCATAGAGGACTTCTATTCCTTTGGCTTGTAATTCTTCGTAGAGGGCATTTGCTTTTTCTACATCACTGTCTTCTTGGCAAAGAGAAACAAGATGTACTTGAAATGGCGCAACACTTTCTGGCCAGATGATTCCCTTATCATCATGATGTGTTTCTACGATTGTTCCAATTGCTCTTGTGATCCCAATACCATAGCACCCCATGATAACAGGTTGTTCTTTCCCCTGTTCGTCTGTGTATGTGTAATTAAATGCATCACTAAATTTAGTAGCTAGCTTAAAGATGTTTCCAACTTCAATAGCTTTCTTTTCTTCAAGAACATTACTTCCACATTCTGGGCATTCTCGTTTAAGCTCTTCAATAATTTCTTTATTAATAGCAACCTTACACCCTTTACATGTATAGATAAGATCTTCTCCAACATCAGTAATGGTTTGGTACTCATGAGAATATTTTGAGAAACTTCCTCCTGACGCGTAGGTTTTAAGGGTTTTCCCGTTTCCAAGGCCTAGGCGTTCAAAAATTCTTGCGTATGCATCTTCTGCTTTTTTGTAGAATGCATCATGATTTTCTTGAGATGTGTGGAACGAATACATGTCTTTCATGGTAAATTCTCGCCCACGCATGATTCCTGACTTTGCCCGTAGTTCATTTCTAAACTTTGTTTGAAATTGATAAACCGCTTGTGGTAGTTGCTTGTATGAAGAAACATATTTTTGAAGGAGTGGTGTAATGACTTCTTCATGGCTCATTCCAAGCACGAGGTCCTGGCCGTTATTCATTTTAGTGTGAAATAAGATATCTAGGTCCTCTTTCTTTGTTTTTTGGTAATTTTCTATTGGGCAAAGAGCTGGAAGAAGGACTTCTTGTCCACCAATAGCATTCATTTCTTCTCGAACAATCTGTTCTATCTTATAAAATACCCGAAGACCAAGTGGTAGAATGCTATATACTCCAGCGAATAGCTTATCTATAAATCCAGCCCGAATCAGGAGTTGTGCATTTTTACTAACTTCATCTTTAGGTGCGTGTTTTTGTGTTTTGGTAAATAATTGTGATTGACGCATATGGTTGTTTAGTGAGCTTGTTCTCTTTTAATTGATAAAAGAAACAATCGAATAAAGATGATACATCCAACAAGTAATCCTGTTGTCCAAAGGCTTAACCAGTTATTCCCTTGTAAAAAGAGTAAGAGAATAATAAATGTGGAAAAGCAAAGAGCGTCTCGGAAGCTTTTTTGAACATATCTAAACATGGGCATACTTTTTCCTAAGAAAAAGCGATACACCGCGAATATCACCACGGCACTTGTGCCTAAACAAGAAAAGCCTAGGGTGACATAAAAAAATATAAAGGCAATAAGTCCACCCTCCAGGGGATTAACATTCATAATAACAAAAACCCATGATGTCCAACATAGGATCGTGGCAAGTGCCATCGTTATGAGGTATTGTTTGAGGGTCATAAAAAGGAGATATTTGCGTGGGTAGTGTAGTATATTCCATCTTCCTTGGCAAGAGTGTAATTTTGCTCTATATACAGCAAAACCTCGTAAAAATACGAGGCTTATATTTATCTATATATGCTCTTATACGAGGTACCGTATTCGGTCAACTTCTTTTTTTCCAAGTTTCTGGTTAATCTTTTTTACAATTTGTGCTTGATTTAGGCGTATTTCTTGCGCTAATGCTGAACTTCCACACGTTACAGTGAGGGTTCTATTTTTCAAAAAAAGTGGTTTTGCTTCTGCTGCAAGCTCTTTTTCGAATAACTCTTCAAAGACCGCTGTAGCATATTCAATCGCCTGAGCTGATTCTACTTGTTGTTGTAGTGGGCCTTTTTTTCCTAATTTTTCTTTTAATGCATCTCCAAGAGGGGTAAGGGACATAACCATCACTTATATTATTTAACAATATACAAATATACATTACCAGATTTCTCTTCTGGTTTCCAGTTTGGGAAATGAAAGGCATGAGAGATGACCCTGCTTCCTGGTTTCATTTCTTTTTCTATCTTCTTTTGGAGATCATCCATTTTTGTTGGCCAAAAATATAACATGAGTACATTTGTGTGTTGAAGATCAGTTTTCCAGAGATTTTCTTTTTTGGTGTGAACATTTTCTATTCCTTTTATACGGGCCTTCATGTTTGCATAAAAGCATAATACAGGGTTTATTTCTATTCCTATGCATGTTGCTCCTGTTTTTGCTACAGCAAAGAGCATACGACCGTCCCCTGATCCAAGATCTACCACCTGTTCTCCTTTTTGCGGCTTTGAAAGCTTGATCATGGTATCAATCGTTGTTTTCTTGGTTGGAACGTACGGAGCGCCTGTTTTTAGGGCAACGGTGTTATATACAAAAAAGAGCACCATGACAAAAAGTAAGGCAAGGAAAAGAAGGTCTATGATAATAAGAAGCATAGGTTATGTTGCTTTATATTCACAAATGTTTTTAAAGTCACAATAGCCACAAGTATGGCTGTTTGGTTTTGGTGGAAAAATATTATCTTTAATATTTTTTGTTATGGTTTGAATTTTTTGCTCTATTTTTTCTAGTTCTTTATCCGTTCCTAGAAAGGAGGTCTTTATATTATCATTAAGATAATAAAATGTTAACATGCTCGTTTCTCCAAGATGACGATAGGCTGGCAATGTTTTTGTGGCAATTTGATATATGAGTAGCTGTTCTTTATCTTCTGCTTTAAGTTTTTCTTTTGTTTTTCCGGTTTTATAATCAATGATTTCAAGAGATCCATCTTCTTTTTGATCAATCCTGTCGATTCTTCCTCGTATGACACTGTCCCCTACTACAATTTTAAAGGATCCTTCAAGTGTTACTGGAACTTGCCATTTTCCTGTATGTGTTTCATAAAAGGTTTTTAGAATGTCTTCTCCTTTTTTCTTATATGATTCTCGTTGTGTTTTTGATTGATACCAATCATTGATCCAACAAGATGTATAGATTGTGAGTAATTCTTCAAGTGTTGGAACTTCAATGACGTTTGGGTCTTTTGGTTCTGGTTTTTTCGGAGTGATATCAAACAATGACTGTTGGCTTATATTATTTTTTTCTTGAATTTGTTCGTAAAATTTCTGAAGTGTATTGTGTATGGTTGACCCAAAGCTTAGTGCTGGCCCACTTTTTGTAGGGATGTGTAATATGTGAGCAAGTTTATATTGATATGGGCAGGTTTCGTATCGTTTTATTTGAGAAAAAGAAAAGGCCTTTGGGGTGTTATAGATCATAGGTTCTGTTTCATTTTCTTTTTTGGTGCTATGTTGTTCGTTTGCTTTTTGTGGTGCTTGCACGTCATCATGTAATTCTTGGATAAATCTACTTATTTTCTTTTTTCTTACGCCACCATAGTTTTCTCCACTTACGAGATATACTGCTTCCTTTGCTCTTGTTAGGGCAACATAAAATAATCGCCGTTCTTCTTCTAGGTGGGTATCTCCTTCTTCTAGTTGTTCTTTTATAAATACTTCTGGCAATGGAATGCCTTGCCCTCTTTTTCTTGCTGGGAATCTCCCCTCTACAAGGTTCACGATAAATACATGTTTAAATTCTAATCCTTTTGATCCGTGTACAGTCATAACTTGTACCCCATCATGTTGTTCTAAGGATTGGCTCATTTTTCCTTTATCTCCTGAATTGGTGATATGTTCAAATTGATCAACAAAAGCACGGACATCTGCTTCCGGGTTTGCTTCTTCGAAGGTGTTAAGCATCTCAAGAAAAGTGTTGAGTTGATAGATTTGATGGATAACTTTTTTATTTTCTTTTTCTTCTTCTTTTGTAAGATACGCCAAGTATCCGCTTTGATCTAAAAATTCATACAGTACTGTTGAAGGTTTTTTGTCTCTTGCATGTTTCATTCCCGTATGGATAAGAGAAAGAAGCTTGTCAGATATTTTTACTCCTTCTTCTGAAAGGTGATATTCTTTTCCTCTTTTTAGTGCTTCGTAATATGAGACACTTTTTCTTTTGGCAAAGCCCGTAAGTTTATGTATGTCATTTTCTGACATTGATAAAAATGGTAGACAAAGCAATCTATACACAGCGTGAGATTCTCTATATGAATCAAGCAATTTAAAAAAGTTTATAGCATCAAGCACGATAGGTTGACGATATAATCCATTTGATGCAAGGAATTCATAAGGTATCCCTTTTTTTTCTAGCATTTGTAAAAATGGTTCGGCGTGGTTGTTTGCTCGCACTAATATAGCGATATCACTCCAGGTTATATCTTCTTTTTCTTGAAGTTTTAGAATGTGTTCTCCTGTTATATACACTTCGTCATGAAGGCTTTCGCAATGTAAACGCACTACTTCCCCTGTTCCTTGTTCTTTTGTCCCTATGTCTAGTTTTTTATTGATACTAAGTTTCACTTCTAGTCGATTTGGATTGTTATGTGTGATAGATGTATATGATGTATCTAATATTGTTTGCCCTGATCGGTAATTTTTATTGAGCACAATTTCTTTCGCATCTTTGTAATCTTTTTTAAATCGTAAAATGTTTGCAACGTTTGCTCCTCTAAAAGCATAAATGCTTTGATCATCGTCTCCTACAACAGTAAGCTGATTTTTTTCTGAAAGTAATTGTACTAATTTATATTGAGCCCAGTTTACATCTTGAAATTCATCTACCAAAATATATTTAAATCGTTGCTGAAGTTTTTCTTTTATATTTGGTCTTTTTTCTAATAGTTTCACTGCGTAATAAATAAGATCTCCAAAATCTAAAGATTCGTTATCTAATAGGAGTTGGTTATATGCACTGTATGTGTTTGCTAATTCTTCTACTCTTTCTTTTTCTTCTGTGTGAATTTGATCTGTATCTACACGAACACTTTTAGCATAGTCAATATATTCTTCTGGAGAAATTAATTCGTCCTTGCATTTACTAAAATGCTTGATGAGTTCATGGATATGCTTTGCGGGATTTCCAAGTGGTCTGTAATAGTTGAGATTAAAATCATATATATGTTTTCTCATGAGAAGCCAACTGTCTGTTTGAGACAAGAGTTTTGATGTATTTGGAATACCAACATCTAATCCATGCTGTTCGAGTATTCTTTGGCAAAATGTATGAAATGTTGAGATATGTAAATCAAGGTAGCCTTCTTTTAATAAGGCATCAACGCGTTCTTCCATCTCCCCTGCTGCTTTATCTGTAAAGGTAAGGGCTAATATCTCTTCTGGCTTTGCTTTTCCTGTCTGAATAAGGGTTGCTATCTTTTTTGTAATAACTGTCGTTTTTCCGGTTCCTGCTCCAGCCACAATTAAAAGAGGACCGTCAGTATACTCTACTGCCTCTTTTTGTTCTTTATTTAGGGTGTTTTTGCTCATATGGTGGCTCAATTGTAGCAAACAGCATTGACAAAGACAATTTTTCTCTTTATAGTGTATAAGGTTTCTATCACAGGGAGTGGTGGATCCACCTAAGGAGGTTCTAGTGCACAGAAGAGATTTTGGTCTCAAGATAAGGCATGATGATACGGATTGGGTCTGCCGGTTTGACCGGAAGAAGACTCACCCCGCGATTCTGCAAGCGCTCGGTGCGAAGACTCGCTACAGGGGTGATAGCCCCGGCGAAGCTGTCGCAAAGTTGGAGTCGGCGGTTGAGTCTTTGCGTACCTTTGAGCTCATTGACGGAGGTCGCCAGTCGGTGCAAAAGATCGGCTAAGACGATGGAGATTCCATCCCCGAAAGGGAGTGTGTCGACACGCTGCATCGTCTTCATACTAAAAGACATCAGTTTATCTGATGTCTTTTTGTTTGTTGTTATATTTGAGTTTCTCTTTTTATAAGAGGTCCTTCGTTATTAGTATCTATACTTTTTTCAAAGCACACCCGTCCGGTATCATGGATCCATTCAATATTTCTTCTAGAGAATGAATACCCATGTTCTTTGTTCTTTTCCTTATTTTTTGTAGTAAATGATGCACATATAGTAAATGTTTTTTCTCCGGTTTTGATATATTCGTATGGTTCTCCGGTTTCTGGATCTATTAATGCTCTTTGTCCATGAATGTTTCGTATTTGTGTTAGTTCTTCTACATTTTTGGGTAATTCTTCTTCGTCACTATAGGAATTTATTATTTCAAAGTACATAGATTCTAAGTCTTGTACTCGTTTTTCATCGAATTTTACTTTTCTTGCTTCCTGAGGAGATCCAACTACAACAATACTTACAATAATAAGTATCACAACAATTCCAATTGTGATGTGTGGTAGCATTTTCATATTACTTGTTTTTTTTAATTTCAAGAAGATAATACCACAGAATTGTTCCTACAACTACGAGTACTGTTAACACTTTGAGGGTGAATCGAACAGTAAGTTCTCCACTTAGAAGATTATTTAAGATACTAATGAGATCAATAATGGTAATAATACTTCCTACAAAAAGTGTAAAGTAGATGAGCCATTTTCTAATTGTAAGATTAAGTTTTCCTGGCATTTGTATGTACATCTTTTTAAGATGTTTCATTGTTACAATGTATACTGGGAACATGACAATAAGCGTTGCAAGTGCCCCTCGGAGGGTATCTTTATATCTATCTACACCACCGTAATTATTTGTATTATATAATGTGTCAGGGAGATAAATATTAATTATTTGAAATACGATAATAATAATACTAATAGCACTTCCATAGAGTGTTATAATCATCAAAAGATGTAAGAAAAAATCTTTTGGTGATGCGTGTTCTTTTTTCTGTTTGGGATGAAGTTCCATATATTTTTTTATGTTTATGTATAAGAGTATATCATGAAGATATACAAATAAAAAAAAGCTACAATGTGTAGCTTTTTTTGGTAATGTCTTTTTTATTTCCAACTTGAAAGAATTGCTGCCATAATAAGAAGAGAAATAAGTGTATATGCATTATTTAATACATACAATTTACATGAACTTTTTTCCCATAATACTCTTCCTAGTGTGACTGTTGCAACGAATCCAAGCCATAGCCAGAATGCAGTTGAAAGTCCTACCATAAGGGCACTTGAGTCAACCATAACGAGCCCTGCAGCAGTGATGAACCATGAAAGAACATAAGCCATTACTAATTGACTAATGAATCCTACAAGCATGTATTTCCCCATGCTTTTTTTTGCGGCTTCTCCATCTTTTTCTGTCATACCAACAAGTTTCATCCAGATGCTTCCAAATAATGGTTTACCATACCAAAGGGCCCCTAAGACCATTGCTGCAAGCGCAGCAACAAGGATTGCAAGATAGTTCATCTCCATAGAATTATTGTATTAGTGACATAAAAGCATCTTCTATGTCTATTTAATAATAGTATATAAAGTATAGCCTATTTTTTTCTTTTTCTCTAGTATTATTCTTGACGAATAGCAACAATTGGATCAAGTGACGCTGCTTTTCTTGCTGGGTACAATCCAAATCCTATTCCAACAAGTGCTGAAAATGTTGTACTTAATATTATTGAAAGAATAGATATTTTAAATGTCCATACATATCCAAGTTGAGTTGCAATAAGGCTGATCATAAGAGAAATAAATCCACCAACACAAACGCCAATAATTCCACCTAAAAGAGTCATGACCGTTGCTTCTGTCAGGAATTGTTGCATGATATTTTGTTTTGTTGCGCCAACTGATTTTCTTAGTCCTATTTCAAAGGTTCTTTCAGCAACAGAAACGTACATAACGTTCATAATACCAACGCCTCCAACAAGTAACGATATGGCTGCAAGACCTATGAGTAACCAAGTAATCCCAGTAATAATGACATTTACTATTGAAATTGCTTCAGCTAAGGTTGTTACGGCAAAATCATCTTTATCAATATCCGTAATACCATGTCTATCCCGAATGAGCCAGCGCATTTCTTCGGCGGTTGCTTCGGCTTTACTGTTATCTTTTGTTTGAGCAATTAGCCATAATACATGATCAATTCCCATGATGCGTTTTTGTGTTGTCCGAAGTGGAATGTAAATAATTTCATCCATGTTTACAAACCCTGTTGAACCAATGGGTTCCATTACTCCTGATACTCTGTAATTTTTTCCTTCTATTTTTACCACCTCCCCGACTGCTTTATTTTCTCCAAATAAGGATTTTTTTACTTCTGATCCTAGAACAACGACTTGTGCATTTTTGTCTTCTTCTGTATAGAAACGTCCTTCTGAGAGTGTTACCTTTGCAATATCGGCATATCCATTTGAAACGCCAAATACGGTTGGTCGTTTTTTTTCTCCATCATGCGAGATAACGACTTGTGTGGTAACACCTGCATAAGTATTTTTTATATTATCAAGCCCTTCTATCGCTTTTTGATCTTGCTCGGTAAGTGTTGTGATTTGTACTCCTCTTGCAATTGCACTTGAATTTTCTGTTGAATTTTTTTGTGTTGAAGGTATTTTAATTTCTACATTTATCCAATCATCACCAAATGAAGAAATCTCCTCTAGAATTAGTCCTTTTATTCCGTTTCCTGCTGAAAGTACTATGACTACCATAGCGATACCAATCATAATGCCAAAGACCGTCATGAGACTTCTCATTTTGTTTTTTTTCATGCTTTGTAATGCAATACTGATTGCTTGTTTGATGTTATTCATATCGAAGAGCAGTGATAGGATCAAGAGATGCGGCTTTTTTTGCAGGCACAATACCAAATAATATGCTGATTATTCCTGCAAGAACAAATGATACGATCATTGTAACTGGGGATACAACAAAGTCATAGTTAAATCCTTGGGATTTTACAATTAAGGCTATAAAAAAAGCTATAATCACTCCTCCTAAAATACCAACGACCGTTCCAACACAGGTAATGAGAAATGTTTCAATAAGGAATTGATTTAGTATATCTTTATTTTTTGCGCCAACTGATTTTCTCAGGCCAATTTCTCTTGTTTTTTCTTTTACAGCAATAAGCATGATATTCATAATACCAACGCCTCCAACAAAAAGAGCAACTCCTGCTATGGCAACAAGGAAAAAGCGTAGGGCGTTTGTAATATTTTCTAAAATAGTAAGGGCATCCGCAATGTTTCGTATGGAAAAGTCTTCTTCACCGTGTCGTTCGATAAGTGTTTGTTTAATTTCTTCCACTGTTTGACTGATATATGACTCCCCTTCTATTTTTAATCGTAAAAAAGACACATGTCTTACACCTAACAGATCTCTTTGAGTTACGGTAAGTGGAATAAGTACTGCTTCATCAGGGTTTTCAAAGACACTTGTGCCTTTTTCTTCCATGACTCCAATTACTTTAAATTTCTTTTTTTGAATTTTGACAGATTCTCCTATTGGATTTTGATTTCCAAATACATTCTCTGCAATGGTTGAACCGAGTACGACAACACGTATTCCTGAGGTGTCTTCTTCATCAGTAAAGAATCGTCCTGTTTTCATTTCTATTTTTTCTACTTCTTTATAGCTTGCTGTTGTTCCTGTGAAATTAACAGATTCTTCTTGGTTTTCCCAACTCAATACGTCATTTCCTGATAAGTATCCAGCAACGGCTTCTACGTGTTTTACATTATTCTTTTTTAATAAGGCTAACCCATCGTCGTACGTAAGTGTTGTTACGACAATACCAAGTGCTTGTGCTGGTGGACCATTTTCTTCTGAGGCTCCGGCAAGGATAGCAATCTGATCAGTTCCACGTTGTTGTATTTGGTTTAAAATAAGGCTTTGTGCTCCTGCTCCAACTGACATAACGAGTACTACAGACATTATTCCTATAATAATACCAAGCATAGTTAAAAAAGACCTTCTTTTATTTACGAGAAGGTTTTTATAGGCCATTTTCCATGCGTAAGTCCCTCGCATAGGTTATTTATTGAGTCTTCCTTCTTTTGCGAACCTTCTTTTAAGCACTTTTTTGTCGTCTTCAATTTGTCCATCTCTGATACGAATGATTCTTTTGGCATGATCTGCTGTATCTTGTTCGTGAGTGACCATAATAATGGTTCTTCCTTCATCACTTAAATTTTGAAGAATTTTAAGTACTTGATTTCCTGAAACAGAATCAAGGTTTCCTGTTGGCTCATCCGCAAAAACAATATCTGGATTATTTACAATTGCTCTTGCTATGGCTACCCGTTGTTTTTCTCCACCTGAGAGTTGATTTGATAGATTCTCAGCACGATGTGCTAAGCCGACAGAGGTAATGGCTTTCATTACTTTTTTCATATCCATTCCTCCTTTACTATAGATTAGAGGTAATGCGACATTGTCTATAACGCTTGTTCTTGGAAGTAGATTAAATGATTGAAATACAAATCCAATATTTTCATTTCTTTTTTTAGCAAGTTCGTCAGCAGTAAGGTTTGATACATCCTGACCATCAAATAAATATGTCCCTTCGGTTGCCGTATCAAGAAAACTTAAAATATGCATCAGTGTTGATTTTCCTGATCCACTTGGTCCCATGATTCCAATAAATTCTCCTTTATCAATGGTACATGAAATACCGTGGAGTACTTTTGTAATCACTTCCTCATTAGTATAGACCTTTTTTATTCCTTGAATATCTATAAGGTGCCCCATAGTTATTCTTTGATGAATGTAATGATTTTTTCTCCTTCTTCAATACCTGAAATGATTTCAGTTTGTCCTGCATCTCCTCGAATGCCGCTTACTACTTCTCGTTCAAAAAATTCACCTGTTTTTTCATTGGTAAGTATTCTCACGATTTGTTTACCATCTTTTTTGATGATTGCTCGTTGTGGAACTGTAAGTGCCTGTTCCTTCATGTTTGTGATGATATCGATGTTTGCGGTCATTCCTGATCGAACATCTACCTCTGTTATTTCTTCAAGAACAATGTCTGTTTTATAGTAGATTACTCCTGATATTTCTGTTTCTCCCGGTTCAACTGATACAACACTTCCATTAAAGATTGTGTCGTCACCAAAGGCGTCAAGTGTAATGTTAACATTATCACCAATAGATACTTTTGCAATATCTGATTCTGATACATCAACTTCTATTGTAAGTTGTGAAGAAATAAGTGTTATCACTTCTTGATTTGCTGTAACATTTTCTCCAACTTCAATATTAAGATTTGCAATAATTCCGTCAGCAAGGGCTATGAGTTTTGTTTTGTTTACATCGTCTTGAAGCGCTTGAACATTTGCTCCTTGGCGATTTACATCTGCTTGAAGTGATGCAATATCTACATTTCTTGGTGGTGCAATAAGAAGATCATATGATGCTTGTGCTTGCGCTAATTTTGCTTCTTCTGTTTGAATCGTTGCATCCGCAATAATTTTATCGGCATCTCCTTGTCTTATGGTGTTTTCTAATGTTAACTCTGCTTTTGTATATGCTATTTCAAATGAAAACAATGAATTTTTAGCATTTTGTACGGCTTGAATGTCTCCTGTGGTATTTGTTTGAGAGGTGTTAATGGTTGTTCTTGCTGTTGTGATGTTTGCTTGTAATGTTTCTAATTCGCTTTGAGAGAGGTTCCCTACAGGGATTGTCCCATTTAAAACTTGTTGTGTATTAAATAGATGAGTTTGCATGGTTGTAAGAGCACTTTGTACAACAATAGCAGCGCTATCAATATCACTTTGAGGAGTGTCTTCTGTTAATTGAATGACGTTACTGTCAGCGGTCTGTTTTATTAATTTGGCAGTGTTATAAGAGCTTATCGCTGTTTGTAAACTTCCTCCGCTTTCAATACCTAATACATTTTGAAACTCATCATTTGCAAAAATATTATCAACGCCTAAAATATTGTCTGACTCAGTGAGTGTTTCATCGAGTTTGTTGATAGCTGATTTGAGTGTGTTTAAAAGGTCGTTGTAACTATTTTTTACCAGCTGACTGTTTAATCCTCCTTCAACGAGTTGTAGATCATTTTTAGCATCTTCTAATGCTTTTTGCGCATTATCAATATCAAGTTGTACTTTTGCTACGGTTTTCTCTTTTTGTGCTCTTGCTTGAGTTAACCCTGCTTCTGCTTGGGTTACTGATGCTTCGGCTTTTCTTTTCTCTTCATTGCTCACGCCTGTAATTTCTAAATTTAATTTTGCTTGAGCTGAACGATATGCTGCAAAGGCTTCATTTAAACGAGCTTGTTGTTTTCCTCCAGCAAGAAATGCAACAATGTCACCTTTTTTTACCTCATCTCCAGCTTTCTTTTTAATATCTACGATTCTTCCTGATACTTCCCATCCATAACGGATGTCTGTCTCAGCAGTAACTGAACCCGTTTCATTTACTGATTGAATAAGATCACTTCGTTCAACGTCGATGCTTGAATATTCTTTGATTTCTTCCCCTTTTCCTACGATAAGGGCAATAATAAGAATAACAATAATTACTGAAATAATGATGATGATATTTTTTCTTTTTCCTAGTTTTTTCATAGATATTTTATTGGTTGTTTCTGGGAAAAGTATACTCTTTTTTTACCTCAATGTAAACCTTTTTAACTATAAAGCATCTCTATATATTCTTTGATCATTCTTGTGGCGCTAAAGTCTCCTAGAATTTTTTCTCGTGCATTTTTCATATAGTTTTCCCATGTTACAGGTACATTGTGTTCATTTCTTTCGTAATAGAGTGGCACAATGGTATTTTGGCATGTTTCAAGGATGTTTTTTGTGATATTGGTGTCACTTATTTCCCATCCTACCTGAGCAAGTTCTACTTCTGCTATCCATCCATCTTTTGTACTCCATGGAAGTACTCCATTTAAGGCTGCTTTCATGCCACTTGTTCCACATGCTTCAAACCCAACAATGGGTGTATTAATCCATAGATCGCATCCTGATATAAGTTTTTGGGCAACGTCGATATCGTAATTAGGAAGGTAGACGACAAGTCCTTTTAGTGGCCCCGCAATAAGTTCTTTTAGTTTGTCTCTCATTTCGTTTCCTTTTACATCGTCTGGATGAGGTCTTCCAGCATATACGACACGAACTGGCTTATCTTTATTTTCTGCCATTCGTTTAAATCCTTCTGGATCTTCTAAAAGAGCCATAGGTCTTTTATATTGCACAAATCTTCTTGCCCATCCGACAAGAAGATGATTTTCATTCCATTCTTCGCCGGTTTTTTCTTTAATGTAAGCAAGTAGTTCTTTCTTCTTCTCTTGGTGAATTGCAAAAAGCCCCCCTTTTGTGTCGGTATCTTTTTTAATGTGATCCCATGATGGAATATGGATCCCGTTTGTTATGCCAATCATTGGATGACTTGTCCAAATATCTTTTGCTTTAATGGCATGAAGCTTACTTACAGCATTAATAATACCCGCCATGCGTAATGGGAGCATGGTCATAGAGAAAGTTGATGATTCTTGCACAAGTCCAAGTTCTACAAGCTCTTTTGTGGGAACCCCAATTTCAGCAGCGTACGCACTTAATAATAATGTGACTAAGTCATTACTATAGACTTCGTTTCCAGCTGCAACGAGGGTGTGATTTGTAAAGACAGCTCGTCTTTTGGCATATTGCTTTGCTTGATCAAAAGATATTTTTCGTTCTTTCATCTCGTGATGGATAAGTTCGAACATTAAAAAAGCAGAGTGTCCTTCATTCAAGTGGTAGACTGAAGGGTGAATACCAAGAGTTTCAAGGAGTCTTAATCCCCCAATACCGAGAACAATTTCTTGTTTTAGTCGCATTTCTTTGTCACTTGTGTAGAGTCTATTCGTTATTTGTCTGTCTTTTTTACTATTTTCGTCTACATTAGTATCTAAAAAATAGACACTATTATCTCCACATTTCCATTCCCAGGCTTTTATTGTAAGGGTTGCATCACAAAATGGAATAGAAATCTTTAATGGTTCTTGTTTATCGTTTAATACTGCTTTAAGGCCGACACTTTCTGGATCTTTCGTACTACAGGTATTACTCATCTCACTTGTATTACATACATACCCTTCGTAGTAGTATAGACCAATTCCAACCATGGGAATCTTTCTGTCTCCGGCTTCTTTCATAACATCCCCTGCTAAAATACCAAGACCACCAGCATAAATTGGCATTTTTTGTGAAATTCCATACTCTGCACAAAAATAAGCAATAGGCCTTTCTTGTAAACCACTATAGGCATTATTTTGGTAAAAAGTATCGAACCATTCAAGGTTTTCTTGTTTTTTTGTCATAAAGACTATGTTTTATTTGCAAGCATGTTTGTAATTTTTTGAATACTATACAGAGGTCCTTTTCTTTTTCTTGTTGTATTATCTGTTTGAAGGATTTGTTTGTACCAAATGTCATAAATCCCAGCAACGTTTTCCCAAGAAAAGTCACATCGCAAGCAATTTTTTACAAGAGAGTTCCACAGGTTTTTTTGATTATATAGAGTAATCGCTTCTATTATAATACCATAGAGTGCCCAAGGATCCTTTTCTACAAAAGAAAATCCATTTCCTCTTTTTGTCTCAGGATCAAAGTGATCAATGATGTCTCCAAGTCCTCCCGTATGACGCACGAGTGGCACTGCGCCGTATCTAAGCGCTTCAAGTGCTACTATGCCACCAGGTTCAAAAATACTTGGTAACAGAAGCATATCTGCTCCTGCAAATATTTTTCGTGGAAGTTCAAAATCTGGCATGAGATGAAGACCTACTCGTTTTGGGTATTCCCGTTGTAATTGCTGTAATCCATGTCTGTATTTTTCGTCTCCCCCACCAAGAACAATAAGTTGTGTGTTTGGGGTATGTTTTAATACCTGTGGAAGTGTTTCAAGAAGAATATCCCATCCTTTTTGTTGGGCAAGTCTTCCAGAGTACGCAATGAGTGGTTTACTTGCATCAATAGGAAGATGAAATACTTTTTGAAGATCCTTTTTATTTTCTCGTCTGGCTTCTTTGAAATTTTTATGGGTAAATCTTTTTTTAATGCGGAGATCTTTTTTGGGATTGAAGGTTTTTGTATCAAGACCATTTAATATGCCAATAAATTTTCCTTTTACTTTTTCTAAAGTATCTTCTAATCCTTCTGCGTATTCTGGAGTGAGTACTTCAAGCGCATGTGCTTGGCTTACCGTATTAATAGCATCAGCATAAATAAGACCTCGTTTAAGAGCATTTTGTTTTTTTAGTGTCTGTGTTCCAAGGGGTGCAAGAGTTGTTTTGCCACTATCTTTATCTTCTTTTTGTACATATTTAAAGGATCCGTTTCCTTGGTATTTAAAGTTATGTATTGTAAACACAATAGGTATATCTAAAAGAAGATCCTTGTATTTTTTATCCCTTTTAGCAAGCTCAACAAAATACCCCGTGTGCCAATCATGGCAATGAATAATGTCTGGTATCCATCCATTTTCTTTTTTAGATTCTTCGAGCATCCATTCAAGAGCTCCTTTAGATAAAAGAGCAAATCTGGTGTGATCATCTGCGTAGCCGAAGACATTTTCTCTTAAAGTGTAATATTCTCTATTTTCTATAAAATATACTGGTGGTTCTTTTGTTTCTGGTATATAAAAAGAGACTTCACATGGTATGGTTTCTCCTCGTTTAGCTTTTTTTGTTTCAGCATTATCTCCTATTGGAACATGTATTGCTATTTGTTTTTTTTTCTTCCATCTTTTTTTTATTTTGCTTGTTCCATATTTTGGGGTGAATACCCTTGCGTCATGGCCTTTTTTTATTAATGCAGACGGCAAAAAATACATCACTTGTGATAACCCTCCCACAGAGACAAAGGGAGATACTTCTGCGGCAATATGTAAAATCTTCATATGCTCTTTACCTTTTTCTTTATCCTAATGTTTTTTGGTTTTCGATAATGTTCAATGTTGTGCATGAGGGTGTCTGCAAATGTTTTTAGTGGTAAGAATATAATAATGCCTATAATCCCTGCTGAATGTATTCCAAACATCATGGCGAGGTGCATTGGAATGATTCTTGCATATGGGAAGAGCATCATTGTTCCAATGTTTTTTACTTTTTTCTCGTCTTCTTCTCTATTTATAAAATATGAGTACGTGTGATTTATAAGGAAAAATAATAAAGTTATTATAACAGAGATACTTAATAGATCTGTTATAGGAATATTTTTCTCTTTAAAGCTGTTTAATATGACAAAAAGATAGGCTGCGTGAAATGCACCATAGTGGATAATGAAAGCCGTTGCTGATTTTTGTTTGGTTTTTTTTGTTGGAAGAACTGGCTTTTCGTCTATAAGGTAGCCTTCTGTAGAGAATTTTTTTAATCGAAGCATTTTTACAACCGTTGCGCCTCCTATCATAATGCTCTGACACCAATAGATGAACAGGACGAGTGTAATGTCCCATCCTTGAATAATAGCAAGAACAATCGTAAATATATTTACGGCTATAAGTGCTTTTATTGAGGTCTTTTTTCGTTTTACTCCTCCTATGTGTGTATTCATATAGATATGTATATGTATGAAAAGATAAAATAGCACCGTAGAGGTGCTATTTTATCTTGAACTTTTTTACTCTACAATTAATCGCCCAATCATGCCTGCTGCTCTATGAGACCCTACTGAACAAAAGTATTCAAATTCTCCAGTTTCACTAGCAACGAATGTAACGCTTGTACTTTCTCCTGTTCGTACTCGATCTGTTTTTGCATCACTGATTCCTTCAACAACCCAATCGTGAAGCCCGTCTTCACTTGTGAAATTGATAGTGACACTATCCCCTTTTTTAACTCGAACTTCTGTTTGGCTAAACTCAAAGTTTTTTCCACTCACATCAAATGAAATAGATGCGGCTTCACTGGAATCATCATTAAGTTCGGTTTCTTCTATTAATTCAACCTCTTCTATTAATTCAACCTCTTCTTCCAAATCTTCTTCTTGATTAGCTTCTGTGGTCTCGGTTTTCTCTTCCTCATAATTTGGTGGGATTTCTCTTTCTTCACTTTCTTCACTTCCATCTGCGTCTTCGTTTATGTCTTCATTATATACGTCTTCATTATACTCTATTGAAGCGCAACCACCACCAATAAGTAATAGGAGAGCGAATGATAGGAGGAGGTATTTCTTCATATTTGTGTATTAGAAATGATTATTTAACATGTTTGTAGTGTAACGTATATTTTGAAAAAGTAAATACCCCTAATCTTTCTTGACAGTATTTTAATAAGTATAGTATTATTTAAGGGTTATTTTTACATAAAAAGGAAAAATAACAGTTTAAAAATTAACGACTCTTTTCATTATATGAAAAATAAACTTTTTGTTGGGAGCTTGCCATATGCTGTTACTGACCAAGATCTTGCTAGTCTCTTTGCCGCTCACGGTGAAGTTGTATCTGCAAAAGTTATTATTGACACTATGAGTAATAGAAGTAAAGGATTTGGTTTTGTTGAGATGGCAACTGATGAACAAGCACAAGCTGCAATTGAGGCCCTTCATGAATCAGATATGATGGGACGAAATATTATGGTAAATGTTGCTCGCCCTAAGGCTTAATACTTTGTATAAAAAAATCCCGCTTTTGCGGGATTTTTTGTTATTCTTATTTTAAGTTTTTTATGGAGCTACAAAGATCTACAATTTCTTTATGAAATATTTGATTGTTTGATACAATAAAGTAAGCATTTTCGTCATTTTCTTCCTTTTGTCCGTTAAATTTAGTGATTATTCCGCCAGCTTCTTTTACAATTATTTTTCCTGCAATGTTATCGTATACTTCAGTGCCATTACAAATGATGGCTTCTATCCTTCCATTTGCAAGCAAACAATGGTCTAAGGCTACTGACCAGTTAGTGAGCAAACGTTTCCCTTTTCGTATATTCATCCCGCTTACTAAATCTTCATAAATCGTACCATCATTATCGTATCCACAGACGTATGAAATTGTTGCATTTTGTATGTCCGATACATTATTTGTCTGTATTTTTATCCCATCAAGATATGCTCCTTTTCCTTTTTCTGCATAATATACTTGATGTGTTGTTGGATTATATATCACACCAGCAATAGTTTCATCTCCTTTTTGAAGGCCGATAGAAACAGAAAAATTACTTATACCTAAAGAAAAATTGTTTGTACCATCAAGTGGGTCTATCACAAATGTGAATGGTGAATCATTTTTTTTCCAACCACTTTCTTCTGCTAAATAATTATAATTAGGAAAATATTTCTGCAATTCATTTAGTATTGCTTTTTCTGATGCAAGATCTGCTTGTGTTCTAAAATCAGCAAGAGAAGATTTTCTAGAAATCTCTAATATTTCTCCAAAGTATTTATTGATTTGTTCTCCACCAAGTTTTGCGGCGGTTATGATATGGTCTATCATATTTTTTATAGGTATCCTAATTCTAAAAAAAGTTCCTTTGATGGTGGTGTGAGTTGTATGTTTTTTATATCATTAATGTCTACCCATTGGTATTCAGCTAAATCATCTTCTACACGAACCTCAATATGTAAAGCCTCTTTATCATGAATAGATACTTTATACTCTTTAAAACACATAGTACAAAGCACTTCTTCTTTGTTTGGTAGAATTTTCGTAGATTGTCCTCTTCTTGTGTCGCTTAGAAGATCTTTATTATATGTTGTGATGTCAATTCCTGTTTCTTCTTGTATTTCTCTAATAAGAGCATCTTCATCTGTCTCTCCTTTTTCTATACCACCTCCGGGAAGATGCCAACAATCTTTGTAAACGCCTCCTTTTGAAGGATCTTTTCTTCCTAAAAATATCTTATTATCTTTTGATATAATAATTGCTGATACAATATCTCTAGATATACTTCTCATACATTATTTAGTTGTTCTTTTATTGTTTCTATTTCCAATACTTCGCGCTCTTTTAGCTCCTAAAGAGCTATCTTTCTTTGCATGGAACCCTGCTTTGCTGTTTATTTGCATGTCTTGATACTTGCTTTCAGGTGTATTCATGTCATTTCCAGCTTTTTTTTCGGCCTCTTTCATCTTTTTTAGTACTTTGTTAAGCATATTTTCAATATTATTGAGTTAATGATATAGGAGATATCCTATCTTTATATAAATATGCCAAAATGTCAATAGGAATATGTCCTCTTCAAGGTAAGAAAACCGTTTTAAGGGGTTTCTTTCCATTTTCCATCAATACATTTGGCGACTGACCATCCGCCTACCGGGATATCATTTTGAAAAAAGGTCATATTAATTGCGCTAAACATACTTTGTTCACCTACGTCATATTCTCCTTGTTGACCTACGTCATGTCGTCCTTTTCTGATATATGCGTACTCGGTATGTTCACCCTCACCAGTAGGAACTTTGACTTCCCATAGGCAAAGTCCTTTCTTGTCTTCTCGCTTCGTTAATACTTCATATTCCTTTCCTTCAATAAATCTTTCTAATAGATTCTTTACTTCTTCTGGACTAGGGATATATTCTTTGGGTTTTTCATGATTGTTTTCAGGATTTTCAGTCATATGTATCTATAATAATTAGGTGTTTAGTATAGCATATCCTATTTGATAGTAGTTACTAATAAAAAATGTCACCCTAAAGGATGACATTTTTTTGTTTCTCTACTGGAACGACTTTCGAACTGTCTTTTCTATATTGTAGCGTCAATAGCCAATTGCCCACAGGCAGCATCAATATCAGCTCCCATTGTGGTTCGCTCTGTTACATTAATATTATGATCCCGAAGAATATTTTTAAATGCATCAACCCTCTCTTGCTCTGCCCGATTGAATATTTTTCCTTTAACAGGATTGTAAGGGATGACATTAATTTTACTCACAGCTGTTTTTACAATATATTTGGCCAACTTTTGGGCAAGTTCAGGCGTGTCATTTACATGAGAAATAAGTGTATATTCAAAAGTGAGCTTATGATTTCTATTTCCCAAGAGTCGTTGATATTCATGTGACCAAACTGCCAATTTTTTAAGAAAATCCGGAACTGTTGTTGGTACAATTTCTTTACGCTTCTCTTGATTAGCACTATGCAGTGAAATGGCAATCCGTACCTTAGGCCAATCTGGATCTGTTAACAACTTTTGCATTTGCGGCAAAATACCAACTGTTGATAGCATGATTTTTGTTGGGCCCAAATCTGTATATTTCAACAAAGTATTAATAGAATTTTTCACATTATCATAATTGGCAAGAGGCTCACCCATGCCCATAAATACAATGTTTGAAATCCGTTGTGGAAGCTTTGGTCGTTCAACTAAAAACTGTTGCCAAAATCTATATTGATCAATAATTTCATCACTATGCAAATTCCTTTTCAATCCCATAGTTCCAGTAGCACAAAAAGTACAACGCATGGCACAGCCTATTTGGGAAGACACACAAATGGTCCATTGTCCTTTTCTATTTGCCATTAATACAGATTCAAAAAATTGACCATCTTGTGTTTTAAATATTCCCTTGTATGTGTCTTGTTTTTTACTCACGTATACTTTTTTATTTTCAAAAGACAACCAAGAAATTTGCTTATCAAGAGTAGACTTCATAGTTTTGGGAAGTGTTGTTACATCATTCCAAGATGAACGTGTACCATCAAAAAAGGCTTTGTTTATTTGATCAAAACGAAACCGCTTAATACCTGGAAAAAACTTCAAAATAGATTGTTCTCGATTTATATACATAGATACTTGATCCTAACAAAAAAAAGCCTATTTGTCTAGATATACTACATTATTTCACTTTCCAAAAAATCCGCTAAATATAACGGATTTTAATGGTTCTAACATCGTTGCTCGGCGGGCCAGATTCGAACTGGCGACCAATTGGTTACACATTATCTCTAGTTTTTCACTAAAGTGTGGACTATATCATCACCCTCGTAATACTTAGTCATGCTAAGACGGTGGGGTGCAAGGCGCTTCCCACATAACAACTGTTATGCAGTACTCCCAAAAGGGATAGTCTCTGAACCTTTCTGTAACCGATGTCAGTACACGAATGTATACTAAACGATACGGAAAAAACAGACTTGGCTGCTGATTACCCTCAGCTCCTCCTGTTAGGGTTTCCAGCAATTCACCTTGTTATTCATCTTTGTATTCCTACAAAGAGCTGCTAGTCGTTCATATGGATACATCCATACAAGTATTTTTACAGCCAACTGCTCTACCACTGAGCTACCGCCGAATATCTATGTTGTTAAGGCGTAAACGCCTGCTCGGGGACAGGGATTCGAACCCCGATACCCAGGACCAAAACCTGGTGTCCTACCATTAGACGATCCCCGAATAATTTATACCCGAAGGTATTTTCGCATTGCTAGAGAACTCGAAAGAATCGTGAGGATAAGTACTGCACCGAGCTCAATCCCAGCGAGCACTAGTATATGGGAAAAGTAGTAGTTTGTCAAGAAGTGTGGATCATTAAATATACTCATTATATATGGGTCTAAAAAGCGTATAGCAAGGAGTGTAAGGGCAAAACTTATAATGACGCTCAAGAGTGAAAAAAAGAGCGATGAGAGCATATATGGGCCTTTTACAAACCAATCTGTTGCTCCTACCAGCTTTTTAATACTTATTTCTGTGCGTTGTGTATAAATAGCAATACGGATGGTGTTAAATATAACAATAAATGCAATGGCACCAAAGAGACCACTTAGAAGTGCACTAAATCGTTCTACTTGAGAAGTGATAAGTTGAATTTTTTGAATAGTCTTTTCTGTATCAGCGAATGTTTTAGCTTCAATGACTTGATCGTATTCTGGCACACTAAGCGCTTCTGTTATCGTTGCGTAATCTTCTGTCTCATGGGTTTTGATAGTCATTCTTGGGCCAAATGGATTTTCTCCTAATTCTTCAATGGAAGAAATAATATCTTGGTTATCTTTATGTTTATCTGTGAATTCTGTAAGTACTTCGTCGCGAGAGAAGAGTGTGACTTCTTTGACTTCTTCAAAAGAATTTACATATGCTTCTACCTCTGCTACTTCTTCATCTTTTACTTCTTGATCAAAATATACACTAATATCAATTTGTTCTTTTACTGCGTCTGATGCTTCTTGTGTTAGTGCACGAACAGTAATAAGACTATTCACAGACAAAAGCATCAGTACTAAAATAAGTACTGTCATAACTGAAAGACCGACATTTCGTCCAATGTTCTGAAAAGTAAATTTAATGATGCGTAAAAATCCAAGCATATTTATAAGCGATATTTTCCATGTTTTTCGTCAGACAAAATTTTCCCTTCATCAATAGCAATCACTCGTTTTTTAAGATGATTCACTACTTCTCTATTATGTGTAACGAGTACAACCGTTGTCCCAAATTGATTAATCTTTTTTAATATTTCTATAATTTCTTTTGTATTTAACGTATCAAGATTTCCTGTAGGCTCATCTGCTACAAGAATTTTAGGTCGATGAACTAATGATCGTGCAATGACCACGCGTTGTTGCTCTCCCCCTGAAAGCTGATTAGGATATCTTTCCATTTTGTGACCAAGTCCTACGATATGAAGTACTCTTGGGACAATGTCTTTGATACGTTTGTGTGACTCCCCTGCTACTTGTAAGGCAAAGGCTACATTTTCTCGTACGGTTTTTTTAGGAAGGAGTTTGAAATCTTGAAAAATAACACCGATTTGACGTCGTAGTGTAGGGATTTCTTTTCTTTTAATGTTGGTAATATCCCATCCACCTATTTCTATATTTCCAGACGACGGTGTTTCTTCTGCGATAAGTAGTTTTACAAGGGTTGTTTTTCCACTACCACTTTGTCCTACAATAGACACAAATTCACCTGCTTCAATGTGCAGGTGGATATTATCTAGTCCAATACTTTGTTTTGTATATGCTTTGGTTACGCCAGTGAGAGAAATCATAATGGATTAAGTATATCATAAATTCTTTTTTTTCTGAATATTCTTTTACATTTTTTTTGTATACTTCCTATTGACAAAAGTCAAATAAAGTGTATTATTTATAAGTCACACAACACCGGGAATTATCGTTCATATTCCCCCAGCCTGAAGGTTCAGACATGAGCATTACAATGGCCATCTTGGTCGTCCTCGGCTTCGGTGCGTTGCAAGCGGTGGTTGCGTACTACCTCTGGTACAAACCGGGGCTCGAACAACTAAGAGCTACTATTGATCCTCTTGAGGCCTCTTACGCGTCCCTTGAAAAGGACGCCGATTGGATGAGAGGGGAAATCCGGCGCCTGGAGCAAGCGAACGAGACATTGTCTCATGGCGGCCCTGTCTCAAAGAAGATGCAGGGTGAAGGACTCCTGGGGACAGTTCTTCTCGCGATGGACACCGCCGGTTCGAAAGGGCTCTCAGGGGACGAACTCCTGGGCTTTCTCTACGTCTGCATGAGTCAATACCGAGGCAGGTTCAAAGGGAAGTATCCCCTCTCGGAAGAGATGGCTTCCTACCTTACGGACAAGGACGCCGAGGAACTGGCCAAGATCAGAAACATGGAGGAGCGAACTGGAAAGCCGGGCAGATACACGGCGACGAGCTTCACCCCTGAGGAACTTGATGCCTACCGCTCAAAGCGGGAAGAGGCTCTGGCTCGGCAATGGTACGGGCTTTCGCCGATCGCCCCCCTTACGGCCTCACAGTTCGAACGCTACTTCAAGACGGCGGCTCGATACAGGGCAGGAGGCCTCTCGGGGCTTATGTTGTCCTCGCTTGAGCTTCTCGAGAAAGAGAAAGTTCAGCTGTTTCTCAGCGTGGTCTACCGTGTCACCATGGCCGACACGGAATTTGCCCCCGAGGAGGAACTTCCCATGATTGACCTCGACGAGGATACTCCCTCATCGTAGGGCTCTAGCGCAACAATCAGATCAAGGCAGTGTCTGTGTGACACGTGGTCCGTCCGGAGGAACGGACCACATACCTTGATACTACGCAAACCCTTATGGGTTTTTTTTTATAAAAAAAGTTCTCATATTAAATGAGAAACTGACTTATCTTGGGGATTAAATCCTAGACTTATATTTTACAACAATTTTCTTATATTGTTAGCTTTTCCTTGACAAAATGTCTTAAATAAGTACTATTTAAGTATCTCTCGTACAGTACAATGGCCCAACTTCACATTTGGAGACACCCCCCATGGCCCCCATCACCATCATCACTCTCGTCATCGCTGTCCTGGCTTCTTTGCTGGCCCTGTTTTTTCTTTCGACGACCGTAGGAGTCTACTTCCACAAGGAAAAAGAGGTCTCTACGCTCGAGGAAGAAAGGGCGGCGGCAGAGGCGGCGGCGGCGCACTACAAGAATCTCTTTGCTCCTGAGCATCTGACAAGAAGGGAGCTGAGAGAGTTGAAGACGTCCTTTGGGCTCAACGGAGTCGATCTCATCCAGTTTGGTCTCGATCAGACTGATCTTGCTCGTCTTGCTTGCCTTCTTGAAAACAGGTCTGTCGACGGGCTGTACCATGTGGATCACGCCGACGCGGTTGCCGGTGAAACGGCACTCCTCATGATGGATCGAGCAACACTCTTTGACTTCACTCCGCAAGAACTTCTCTTCGAGACCTTTCGGAATCTACAGATGAAGTTAACTTCCTTCCAGCAGACTAGGAAGATTCCTAGTGGGGAACTTGTGGACCCCGAGGAGTTCGGGGAATGGCTTTTTGCCCAAGATCAACAAACAATCGTAGCGAAGAAACTCTACGATTACTCAGATCCGCGTACGGTTTCGGTTGAACACGTCAAGGCGCTTCGTCTTGGGTCGATCGAGATCTTCGTTGAGGCCTTCTTTGGCCTTCAAGCAGACGAAGTGACGATTGCCCACACCGATCTCTACCTGCGACTCTGGGGGATCTTTGCGGCAGCACCGCTCTTTGGCCTGCGAGCGGATCAGGTCGGTGAGGTCACTCATGCCATGACCTCTGTCTACGAAGAGTTGGTTTACGGCATCATCTGATACTGTACGTGAGGTTCAGTGGTCCGCCCTAGGAGGAGCGGATCACTGTACACCTCGATCTTATTGTAATCCTTCAAAAGGATTATTTTTTATTTCTATTTTAAGATCAATATCAGCATTTTTCCATACTTGATCCATGAATGTTAAGAAGTCTGCTCGGGTATTTTTATTGAGAATTTGTATAATATGGAATCCGAATTCTGTTTCTACTAACTCACTGTGTACGGTTCCTGGCTCTGTGTTAAAGGCAGCCTCTTCAAAAGCTGGTACCATAACATCTCTTGGAAACCATCCAAGCTCTTCAAAAAGAACCGTACCTTCTTCTGTTTTGACCTCTTCTCCGACAAGACTTAATTCTTCTCCACTTTGAATTCGATTTAAGGATTCTTGTGCGGTTTGTTTAATTGTTGCCTTGTCGTCACCTTCTTGAATTCTAAAAAGAATATGTTTTCCTTCTCTTTCTTCTATTCCTTCTCCTTCTATTACCTCTCCGCTTTCAATTGCTTCGGCTAATTTTCTTTCAAGAACAAGATAATACAAGATTCTTTCTTTAAAGGTTTCTAAGTCCCATCCGTATAAGTCTTGCATGTCTTTTTCTAGTCCAGCTCTTTTTGTTGTTGGGTCTTCACTTGGAAATGATTCAATAAGTTTTTGTAATTCAACATCAATTTCTGCATTTTCTATTTGGATGTTTAAATCCTTTGCTTCTTGTTCAAAAATAGTATTTGCAGCAAGTCGAACAAGTATTTGTCCTGGGATATCATCTACTGTAATTCCAAGAGCAGCAAGCTCTTCTGGGTTTTGGCTGTAAAATAGCTCTAGTGCTTCAAGATCTTTAATGTAATCTGTATAGGTTACTTTATTTCCGTCTATTTTTAATGCAGGTGTATTAAAAATGCTTGCCCCTAAAAGGACAGCCCCATTTCTTGAATGATTTTTTGTTTGGGTTGAAACAATACCTACAGCAATGATGATTGCTATAAGCAACGCTCCAACAATCCCAAGTAAAAATAATGTTCCTAGATTTGGTTGTTTAGCTGTTTTTTTTGATTCCTTTTTTTGTTCTTCCATAAAAATATATTATTTATTTGTGGGTGAAATAATACCACCAATGGACAGGATTATTCAAGGGGAATGTTTTTTCTAGGCTATCTCCTTCAATATTGGTATCTTCTTTAGGGTTCAAAATTCGAACGACTTGTTCCCCTGGTTTTTTTAATTGTAACTCTGTGCGTGCTTTTTCTTCAACAAAATCTTCGCTTAGTACATATTCAAGTATTTCTAGTGATTCTATTTTTTTATGCTCTAAGCTTTGTACTTCATATTCGAGTTCTTTGATTTCTTTTTTTATATCATATTCTTTTTTGTATGATCTGATGTATGAAAAAATAAAAATACAGGCAAGGATACTTGTACAAATAACAAATAGCGGTGAGCTAAAAAACCGCTTAATGCTGTGCTGTTTTTGTTCTCTTTTCATGCATTAGAGTATACCACTTTTTACTTTGTTTTGCTTCCCCTATCTACTATGTATACGTCTTTTTAATTGCTTTTCTTGCAATTGATCTGTCGTCCCATGGAATAAGCTCCCCTTTTACTACCATTGCTTGTTCGCTTCCTTTTCCTGTGATAACAACAAGGTCTCCTTCTTTTGCTAAGGTTATAGCCTTTACTATAGCCTCATCTCTTTTTTCTATAATATAGAGTGTTTCATTGTCTTTTTTCCCTGTTTTTCTTACCGCACTTGCAACATCGTCCATAATTTCCCGTGGATCATCATCATATGGATCTTCGTCTGTTACGATAACAATATCTGCTTTTTCACCTACAAACTTTCCTACAGTAAACCGGCGTTCAATGTCTCTGCCTCCTCCAGTCGCTCCTAATACGTGGATAATTTGCTTTGGGGTAAATAGTGGTAATATGTCATATAATTTGGCCATGGCAACAGGTTCAAAGGCATAATCCACAATGACTTTAAATCCATGTTGATCTGCTTCTTGTATTTGTTCCATCCTTCCTGGAACATTCGTATAGGCTTTTACGGTCTTTTCAATGTCTTCCCAGGAGATATCTAAAGATCTTGCTATAGTCATTGCTGTTAAAATATTCATAACGTTATGCTCCCCATACATTGGCGCATGAAATTCTTTTTTATCAACAAAAAAATGTAATCCTTCCTTATTTGCAATGACATCTCTTCCTAGAATGAGGTGTTTGGCTTGATCTAATCTACTTTTTTCTATATGAAGCTCTTTATCGTTTCTTGCAAATACACCTATCTGATCTCCTCCTACATCTAGAAATTCATCTGCTTCTTTTACTTCTCCGTTTACAATAATAGTTTTTGGTATATTGATTCCTTTTATATTTTTTCTTTTTCCTTTTGCAAGGTGAGAAAATAATACCTGTTTTGCTTTTTTGTAGTTTTCAAAACTGCCATGCGAATCAATATGTTCTGCATAGAGATTTGTTAATACCATCATGTCGTAGTTAATGTATTGATGGCGATATTGTAATACTCCCTCTGAAGTGCTCTCAATAATGGCTATGGTACATTCTTTTTTTATTGCTTTACGTAAAAATTTCTGACTTTGCCCTCTCCCGAGCATGGTCATTTTTTGATCATTTAATTGATTGTCCCCTGCAATATAAAAATCAATAGTTGAAAGTGAGGCAACTGTGTGGCCAGCTTTTTCTAAAAGTTTTCGTAAAAGCATCGTGGTTGTTGATTTTCCACTTGTTCCAGTAATACCAATAACAATAAGTTCCTCTGAGGGGAACCTATAGTGTTTTGCGCTTTTCCATTCAATGTATTTGTGTCGAAGGCAGTATAGGCGTTTAGGAAGTACTTTTTTAAGTATGCCTTTAATGTTGATCATAGTATATCTTTCTATCATTTTCTTAAGCTCACTTCATATACAACATGCTCGATTTTTCGAACAGCTCCTTTTGCTTGATCAAATTTATTTCGTAAATAACTTGTGAGGTTAAATTCAATAAGTTCTCCAATGATTTCTTGTGCCATTTCAGAACATGCATGAACAGTCTTTATATCATTGTTTGTTGCTGCTTTTATTGCATAGCGATACAGTTCCCCTGGAACATCACATAGCCCAGCAATATAGATACTTGTAGGTACATTTATCTCTTTAATTTGTCCTATCTTTCCTTTAGAGATAAATTGATATAAGAGCTTTGCTTCAACATATTCTTCAAGCGCTGCTTTATATGATCCTTCTTTTTTTGCTCCGGATCCTTTTTTGTATTTTAGTGCAACCGCTTTTAATTTTTTTTCTGCTTCGTCGATTTTTTGTTTTGCTTCTTTCATGTTTCCTCTATGCATTGCAAAAATTGATCGTTTTGATAAATATAAGCCATCGTCTGATGTCTTGATAATAGCTCTTCTTTTTTCTGCGTATCCGAGCATTTCCTTTTTAAGCTTTGTGAGATAGGTTTTTTGTAACATAGGTCTTTTGTTTACTTTCTAGCGTAATTATATTTTTTTTGTCTTCGTACTAAAAAAGCCCATTTTATCCCTTCTATAAGGATAATGTCTGTTATTCCAAACATAATCATAACTACCCAATGATACCATGCAAGTGGGACAGTTCTCAAGAGGATCTGTAATGGTGGCCAATAGACGGCTAAAAGGAGCATAACCCACCCAAATACTACAGCACCAATAAGATAAAAGTTATTCATTGGAATTTGCCAGATCATGTGACGTAAACTCCGTACAGAGAAGATGAAAAAGAGTGCATCTATTGCGAAACCTACAAAGACAATCGTTCTTGTAAGGTGTATGTCTCCTGTTGTCTTATAAAAGTATACAAAGATTGCAAAGAGGATGATATTTCCAATAATGCTTTTCATTATAATCATGGTACGCACTTCTTTGCCCATGATTGGAGCATTTCTTTTTCTTGGTGGTTCATTCATTAACCCTTTTTCTTTTTTCTCAAAGGCAAGTGCCATGGTTGGAAAAGCATCCTCAATGATATTTACCCAAAGAATCTGTGCTGGGAGTGCTGCAACAGGAAGTCCTGCAACAATACTTCCTACAACAAGAACAACTTCAGAAAAACTTCCTGCAAGTAAATACGTCACTACTTTTTTAATATTTTCATAAATGCCTCGACCTTCTTCTACTGCAGCAACAATGGTTGGAAATTTATCGTCAAGAATAACCATGTCTGCGGTGCTTTTAGCAACATCTGTCCCAGATCCGACAGCAATCCCAATATCAGCAGCTTTAATTGCTGGAGCGTCATTTACGCCGTCTCCAGTCATAGCAACGACGTGGTCGTGTGCCTGAAGGGCTCGTACGATACGTAGTTTATGCTTAGGGTCAACTCGTGCAAAGATATTTATTGTTGTAATACTCTGTTTAAGCTCATCATCACTCATGTTTTCTATGTCGACACCTTCAAGAACTTGTCCATCTCTTGTAATAAGTCCAAGTTCTTCCCCAATAGCTTTTGCTGTCTTTGCGTGATCCCCCGTAATCATCATCACTCGTATTCCTGCTTTTTTTGCAACTTTCAATGTTTCTTTTACATCTTTTCTCAGTGGATCTTTTATGACAACGAGTCCTGCAAAGGTAAGCCCTTCTATGTGTTCTTCTTGAATGTTTCCCCAGCCATGCTTGTCTTCTTTGTATGCTAAGGCAAGAAGACGTAACCCTTTTTGTGCATATTCTTTCTCTTGATCAATAATATGTTGTATTTGTTTTTTTGTAATGCGTTTTTTCGTTGCCCCTTTAATATAAGTGATGTGTGGAATAAGTTTTTCTAAGGCTCCTTTTACATAGATTGCTTCACCTTTTTCTGTCTTATGAAGCGTTGCCATGTATTTTCTTTTACTATCAAATGGAATTTCATCAATACGTTTTTCTTTCCATTCTATTTGTTCTTTTTCTAATGCCGCTTCTTCTACTGCTTGAAGTAATGCTACCTCTGTCGTGTCTCCTATACCTTTTCCATCTTTTTCTAACACGGCATTATTACAAAGAAGCCCTATTTTAAGGGCAGTATATAAGGCTGCATTATCTTGTACCCCTTTGAATTCATTTTCTTTATACGTTTGTGTGATCGTGGTAATTTCAACAACCTGCATGCTTCCTTTTGTGAGTGTCCCTGTTTTGTCTGTACAAATGACACTGACTGATCCTAGGGTCTCTGCTGCTACTAATTTTCTTACTAAGGCATTTCTTTTTAAAATAAATTGCATGCCTATAGCAAGAATAACGGTAAGAGAAATAACAAGTCCTTCTGGAATTGCAGCGACAGCAACTGCTACAGCTGTTTCAAAGGCAAGAAGAAGCCCCTCTTCGTTGTTTTGTAACAGTACACTGATAAGCACAATACCAATAGCAATAAATACAACGACAATCGTAATGTTTCTTGCAAGTTTTTTTAATTGCATTTGAAGTGGCGTTGGCTCTTCTTTTGTTTCACTTACAAGAGATGCAATGTGTCCAATTTCTGTATCTTTTCCTGTTGCGGTTACGATTATCATCCCAACCCCATTTGTCACTATGGTTCCGCGATACACCATATTTGTCCTATCCCCTATGGCAACTTCTTTATCTATACTTGTCACTTCTTTCTTTTGATCTTCGGCTTCTCCTGTTAACACTGATTCTTTTATAAATAGTTCCTTTGCTTTAATGATTCTCCCATCAGCTTGGATATGATTTCCTGCTTCAAGAAATAAAATGTCTCCAGGTACAATATCTTGGCTTTCTATAATGGTTCTTTTCCCATCTCTAAGCACCACAGCTTTATAGCTTACAAGTTTTTTTAAATTCTTAAGGGCTTTATTTGCTTTGTATTCCTGAAAAAAACCAATACATACATTTAAAAAAGCCGTTATTAAAATAACAGCGCTATCAATGTATTCCCCTAATGATCCGCTTACTACTCCAGCAAATACTAAAAGAATAATGAGAGGGCTTTTCCATTGAAGAAAAAATATATATAATGCTCCTTGTGTTTGTCCTTTTGTTTTGAGCGTATTTTCTCCGTAGGTTTGTTTTTTTTCTTTTGCATCAACTGAGGAGAGTCCATGCTTTGAGCTATGGAGTTCTCGATAAATGGTGTCTATTGATTGACGGTATCTTTGCATATAGATTGACTTCTTTTTTTAAATAGTATATCATGATACTGTCTATTTTATTAATACGACGTGACCCTGTAGCTCAGCTGGTAGAGCAGTAGCCTTTTAAGCTAATGGTCCTGGGTTCGAGCCCCAGCGGGGTCACTGAAAAAACACATCAAGATATTTGATGTGTTTTTCTTTTGAAATGATTATAATATTAAAAACAAAAAAACATGAATATATTCATGTTTTTTTACTTTCTTTTATGTACCTCACTTTGAGATATACAAAAGAGATGAGCGGAGACGGCGGAGAAAGCTTGCGCTTCCCCCACCGCCGTTGACCACGTTACAACCTCGAGAGTTTCGGAGGGTATTGAAACCCCACGACGCTCGAGAGCAAACGCTCCACAGTAATAGTACCTTCCAGCAGTAGGTCAAATACCGCCAGGATAACAAAGAACAAGAGCCACGGGCCAACGGAGCATCGGACTGCCAAGTCCTTATCTCTTCGACTATACTCACTGGCTATTGGTTCGAGAGATCGGCTCTCCCTCGACGCCTTTTCAGAGTACAAATCAGTTGTTCAGTGCCAGGCACTGACCTAAAAACAACTGATAGGTCCCAGTCCACTCTCTTTCCCAGGATCGGGAAGATCAACGGGCATGAAGCCAGTAGTGGATTCTGGATTACGTGCAATCCCTACTTAGAGTGCTCGCGAGCACAATGTAGAAAAAGCCTTTTTCAGCAACGAACTCCTTGGCGAGGAGTCGAGACTGTGGAAAGAGAGATTCATCTCTCACCTTAACTATTAGCATAATCCCGGGGAAGGATAGGTCAGGTCGATACCCTCTTTGGGGTTTTATTAGGACCAGCTCCCACACCGAGAGGCAACCGCATACGTGCGACTACCTTTTGAGGCTTCTTTATACAAGCACCAAAAGGTAATCACACAGCTGCTTCATTCATCGATATAAGAATATAGCACACTTAACTATGTTTGTCAAGGGGTATATGTCTAGTTTGCTAAATATTGACTACATTAAGCGTATTTTATGCTGCTAATGCCCCTACAAATTCATCTGCTGAGAGGGTAAGTCTTCGTACTGGTGGACGTTGTCCTGTTTTTAAAAATTCATTAAGAGATCTTCCATTAAAGGTAAGTGCTAAGTTTTGTATGTTAGCAACTCCTCTCTCTTCGTCAGGTAGTTCTTCAAAATGAAGATTGGCCTTTGGAAATAGCATTTTGACTGTAGGTTCAAATCCCTTGTTTAAAAGCCAAGAAGTCATTGATACGGTGTCTGATGTAAGAGTTCCTTCTTTTATAGATTTTGCGATCATTTGAAATCCTTCTAACACTTTAGGGATGAGGTTTTCACTTTTCACCCCACTTGGATTTATATGCACTGACACTTTGCCGTCTTTTTCTTCTGTATAGTACATTAGTTCATTTATATGTATTTCTCCACCCTCCCCTTTTCCAATTTTGGGTGCCCAATTTTCTAACAGAGTTTCTGCTACCCCCATACGAATACTTTCTTTTGTAAATTCCTCCATTGTGAAAGTTCCTTGTTCTGCTTGTGTAAGTGCGTACGTAAAAAATGGAATATTTGACTCAGTGTATTCCAATGCTCTTGTCTTTCCTTTTTCTTTTATTGTATCTGTACTTATCTTTGCCTGATATACTTCATGCATCCGATTTTTTAGTGCTTCTATGTCAGCACCTTCTTCTTGTAATGCTTTTTGGTATATTTCAAAACTACGAGCAACTCGTTTAAATGAGGCATTTTCTTTTAATTGTTCATATATTTGGCCCTCTTTTTCTCTATGTTTTCTATGTTCCATATAACTCTTTTATTACATGTATAATTTCTTTTTCTTTTGCTTGTGGTAACACTTTGGAGAATCTTTCTCCCATCTCTTTTGTTTCTTTTTTATGTGCTAATAGTTCCTTTATTACTTTTGCTAATCCATGCCCATCTGATGTTGTTTCGTTCATAAGGATAACCGCGTCTTGATCTGCTAGAAACTGGACATTTTCTTCTTGATGCCCTGGCTTTGGTATAAGAATAGTTGGTTTTTTAAGAGCTGCAACTTCTGCAATGGTACCAAATCCTCCTCGAGAAATAACAATGTCTGCAATGGCGTAGGCTTCTTTCATTTCATTCGTAAAAAACTGGTGCACTTGATAATAATCAAAATGTCTTTCTGCATTATTGACTAACTCTTGTGGTCTGTTTTTTCCAGATAAGTGAATAACCTGACAAATTCCTTCTAAATCCCCCACTGCTTCAACGACAAGTTGATTTACTCGTTGGGATCCTGTTCCTCCACCAGTGACAAACACTACGGGAATCTCTTTTTTTAAGTGAAATAATGTTCTTGCTTTTTCCTTGTCCCCTGTGAGAATGTCTTGTCTTATAGGGTTCCCAATCCATGTTGTTTTTCTTTTAGGAAAACTTGCGGTATGTGCCTTTAGGGCAATTGTTATTATCGTTGCTATTGGCGCCATGAGTTTATTTGATAGGCCCACTTGTACATCTTGTTGATGAATCCATGTTTTTACCCCAAACAGCCAGGCAGCAGCGTGAAGTGGGACTGATACAAATCCTCCGACAGAGATACACATGTCTGGTTTTTCTTTCCACATAATTATAAGAGACTGTAGAAAACCAAAGCTTAGACGAAATGGAGCAAGGACATTTTGAAATGATTTGTACCGTCTAAATTTTCCGGCACTAATTGTTTGAAATGGTATACCTTTTTTCTCCACCAGCATCTTTTCTGGTCCATGTCTTGTTCCAACCCAAAAAAATGAGGCCTCCTTATATGTTGTTTCTATAATGTCTTTTATTGCAAGTAAGGGTGTCACTGGCCCTAAAGTTCCCCCGCCAGAAAAAATAACTTTCATATTTATGCGTTTATACGCTGTTTACTAATATTTATAAGGATACCCACTGCGCCCATTGCAATCATAAGAGATGTCCCTCCATGGCTTACAAATGGTAATGGAACTCCTGTTACCGGCATGATACCTACCATAGCGCCAATGTTCACAAATGATTGTGCTGCAAACCATATAATAATTCCTCCTCCGACAAGTCTCCCAAATTCGTCTGGGGCATGTTTTGCTACAAATAGTCCTCTATAATAAATAAACAATAAAAGTATGATAAAAGCAATAGCAAAAATAAAGCCCATCTCTTCTGCAAGAACAGCAAAGATACTGTCTGCATGAACTTCTGGAAGATATTGAAACTTTTGAATAGAATGCCCAAGCCCGAGTCCTAATATACCTCCTGACCCAATGGCGAGTTCCGCTTGATCGATATGATACCCAATACCACTTGGATCTAGTTCTGGCTGCAAAAAAGCAATGAGTCTGTTTGCTCTATATGGTGCTACTACAACAAGAATAAGTAAGGCAATGATTCCTGCTACAGCAAGCCCTGCAAGATGGGTTCCTTTTGCTTTTCCAATAAACAACATTCCAAATACAATTACAAAAAGAATTGATACGGTTCCAATGTCTGGTTGTAAGATAATAAGTACTACAGGAATAAGCCCAATAGCTAATACCGGAAGAAACCCTTCTTTTAGCGAACGGATCCCATCCCCTTTTTTTGCAAGCACTGCCGCTAAAAATATGATAACTCCTATTTTTGCAAACTCTGCTGGTTGAATAGAATTACCAGCAAATACTAACCAACTATTGGCTCCTGTATTTAAGTTACTTCCTATTCCTGGAACAAATACTAAAATAAGTGAAACGATTACTGCTCCAAAGATTGCCAGGCTTGTTTTTTGAAGTACACGATAGTCTGTTTTTGCTAATATAAAAAATAGCATCATTCCAGGAAGAACCCCAAAAAGGAGTTGTCTTTTTATAAAAAAGTAATTATCACCAAATTTAGTGTAGGCAAATGGTGCACTTGCTGACGCAAGGATGATTAGTCCAAATAATAAAAGACCACAAAAGCATAAAAGGAGGGTGTGATCTGCTTTTTTATTGGTAGTCGCCATAATACTACACGTTTAAGAAGATCAAAATTTGCGCAATGATAAATAGGAAAATCTGACAAAATAGCGAAACTGCATGTAGAAGTTGAGCAATAAACTTATCTTTATGAAAAAGAAGCCATGCCAAGATTGCATTTACACAAAAGATAAGAAAGCCAATAAGTGGTAAATAAAGCACTCGCCACCACTCTCCTGAATAATCTACCCCAAAAAGGATATTATAGTGAAGGAAAATAAACCCATCTTGTGGCTGAATATACCATAATAGCCATCCCCACGTAAGAAGATTTGCAAGTATTGATGCGCCTCCCATAATAGCAATTGGGAGGTGCTTGATATATAGTTTGATTGGATAGATGGTGTCTGACACAAAAATAAGAATTATTAACGTTTATAGAGCCAAAAACATGAGTAGTATACCCAAACCTTTCTCTCTTGACAAGACAACCAAAATCTCCTATACTTCTTTTGATTTCAATTTACGGTATGGTTAGCGACGCACTCATGGGAGGTGAGGGTGGACGGCTTAAGTGACTACATGCATTTGTATGGCACATAAAAAGGCGGGTGGATCGACCAGATTGGGCCGAGATTCCAATCCTAAGTACCTAGGTCCTAAGGTTGGTGACGGTCAAACTGTTACACCCGGAACAATCCTCATTAGACAACGAGGAACAAAAATTCGACCAGGAAAGAATGTGAAGCGTGGAAAGGATGATACCTTATACGCTGTAGCAACTGGAAAGGTTAAATACAATCAAAGAAAGAAGCTTCGCTTTGATGGATCACTCAAACTTGCAAAGTTTATCAACGTGATTCCAGAAACAACTGTCTAAAATAAAAATCCCCGTAAGGGGTTTTTTATTTTGTGAGTAATTGTGGTTGAGAAAGATAGTTGAGAAATGTTTGTATCTCGTATTGATATTTTTCTAGATAGAACCTCAAATCATAGGTAAATGATTCGGGTTTTTTTTCCATCTCTTTTTTTAATACATCTAGATCATAAAAAAGTATACCACTAGCTTCTTGGTCTACCGGTTTAGTAGCTCCTCCGTATACTCCTATATATACGTAAGCGTTATTTAGCATTTGGTATTTTTTTCCATCAACGACTCTATTCATGGCATATACTTTTCTATCAAGTTCTTTCACAATGGCTATGCTATCTAAATAGGTGTGTAAAAGCGTATATGTTTTTATAAAATCATTATAGGTACGAAGAACAATTGAAGGCACTTGTAACTCTTGTACAGTTTCTACCATCAGAGTATATAGTGGGGTGTCTCCGTATTTAATATGTCCACCCACTGATTTATCTATTAAGTAAGGGTTATGTCTTTTTGTATGAGATCTTTTTTGTAAAATGATATGTCCATCTGATGTAAACAAAAGTAGAGCTACAACATCAACAGCTCTGTCGGCTTTTCCACCTTCATCTATTTTTTTAAATTGTGAAGTATAAAAATCATGCCTATCCGTAGGTAGTTTTTCTTTGAGATTTTTAATATCTCTTGTACTAATTAATTCTGTCATATTTTTTATTTTTTTCTTTACTCGTCCGGACCTCTTTTCGAAGGCCCGGACGAGTAGGTTTGGTGGGACTTTTCGGCGGGTCGACCTGCGGCGGGGTTACTGCAGGGTGTTCAGGTCGAGGAAGGCGTCAATGCTTTCAAAGGCAATGATGATACCTCGAGCCATCACGAGATCCTGCATATCCCCCTCAGAAGTCTTGAAGGTGAACACCTTTGACTGACCTAAGGACTTTTCACTTTCTTTAATGACCTCCCAGGTATTCCGGATGTTGTCCTCGATCGTATCCCCGACTTTCAGGTTGTTCCACTCCTCAAGCCCCATATTTGCACGTACTCTCATTCCCTCCTCTTGGTTCGAAGCGTGTTGGCTTCTGTAGTTTCTTATCTCAAACCTATCTTTTTCACATTGTTTTGTCAACTGTATTATAGAGTAGCTTTCTTAAACATGTTATACTTCTATATATATTAACTTTATCTATGTCTACCCCAATTCATCACATCCATAAACGCAAGCGAAAAAAGAAAAAAATGGAACCCTACCCTCACAACCATCCTTTCAAACGATTCATGGACAAGTTTGTGTACGTGATTGGTATTGCTGGACCACTTATCGCAAGCACACAGGTATATAAAATCTATCATGATCAAACGGCAGCAGGAGTTTCTTTTACTACCTTTGCCTTTAATGCCTTTATGAACATGACTTGGATGATGTACGGTTTTTTACATAAAGAAAAACCTATTATCGCTAGTGCCTTTTTATGGTTCTTAATTGATCTTCTTGTTGCCATTGGTGTTGTTATTTATGGATAATACTTTTCTTTCAGAATTTATTTTTCCTTTGGTTAGTGCAGTGACCATACAAATCATTGGTGTCTTTGGCATCTTTTTTGTTTTTGGTTTTCTTCTATCTATGTTTCAACAACAAACACAAAACCTATATCAGCGTACTGTTGGTTGGAAGGGTATTTTGTGGACAGCATGGTTAGGTACTCCAATACATGAATTGAGTCACGCCTTAATGGCAAAACTCTTTATGCATAGAGTGACTTCAATATCATTATTTAAGCCTAATAAAAGGACTGGCGGGCTTGGTCATGTTGACCATACGTATCATAAATGGAATCTATGGGCTCGTATTGGAAACTTTTTCATAGGAGCTGCTCCTATGATCTTTGGATCTCTTGTGCTTTATCTATTGTTTCGTTTTCTTTTACCTGGTACAACTTTTTTAGACTTACCTCTTTATACTGATTCTTCTCTTTCTCTTATTTTTTCTACCATAAAACAGACCCTTTCAGGTCTATTAACACTCTCTTCTTTTTCTACGTGGCAATTTTGGTTATTTTTATATCTTTCTTTTTGTGTTGCTTCTCACCTTGCTCCGAGTCGCCAAGATCAAAAGGTGATGATACATGGTTTTTTATGGCTTCTTGTTGTACTTTTGCTTATTAATATCGCTGCTATCCTTATTGGTGTTAATATTACTGACTTTATAGTAAGCACCAACCATTTCTTAGGAATCTTTATTGCACTATTTACCTATGCACTTATTATTTCCTTAATTCATTTTATTATTGTGTTTATCTTGTCTATTCCTTTTCGTCGTTAACCAAACATTGAAAGATCATATGTTGGGGTGTCTACGGGCACTTCTTTTTTTTCTATCAGGTGTTCATCTATCACTTCTTGTATTCGTTTTGCTTCTTCTTCTACTGCTTGCCCATCATAATCTCCGCCATGGGCTGTATGTGTACCGTAGGAGGCTTGTTTTTGATCAAGGTGAAGGTTTATGGTAAAGGTTGTATCCTTTTCATCTATATAACAATGAAAACGCGGATATCGCGCTCCACGACGTAGATGTCTTGCGTAACTGACCTGCCCTGTCCTTGGACTTATAAGTTTCCCATACCCACATACACGGATAAGAGCTTCTGGTCTTTTTGTATATTCTTTATTGAAATTTAGTTTCATATTTATGAAACAAGAAAAGCATCAAGGAAAAATAACCCTACAAAAAATAGTACACCTATACTGAAGTATAATGGGAGGATACGTTTTTCTTCTGGAATAATCTCTCTAAAGATAGCATGTAAGATAATTCCGGTAAGAAATGCCACAATACCAAAGTGAATGACTCGTGGGATATTAATTAACAGACCAATGACGTATCCGTATACTGGAGCAAGACTAAACAATACACGTCTTAGCTTATGCTTCATTGAAACAACTTCTTTTCTATGATGCAACGAATGTAACGTTATCGTATCAATAAGATCATATAACACAAAGACGAAAATAAGGAGTATTCCATCTACTAAACTACTTTGTGTATTTTGAATAAGTGCAAATCCTACTAATATACCCGTTATTGCTGAAAGCACTAGATGCACTGTTCGTGCTTCTTCTGTTTGTATATCTTTTCTCTTGTGATGTTGCACGTGTTGCTCGATAAACAAAAACGTACAAAATCCTATTGGGAGTAATAAAATAAGAAAGGGATGAAGGGAACCAATTTCAAAATAAACGACACTGAGAAGATGCAAAAAGATAAGCATGATTGCCGCCCCAATGATAAAAGACATGATTTTATTTCCATGCTTTGTACAGGCAAGACAAAGGCTCCCTGTTTTGTATCGTAATAAACTTAATGTAAGTACAGCAATGATGACGAGTGAGTGTCCAAACTCCATATGATCTATGTTAATAGCCTTATTGTACCATTAGTTTTTTCTCTTCTCAAGCACATTTATCGAGATAAAAGCATGGTAAGTATACTAAAATCCGCAACACGACTCAGTAATTGGGTAAATACCAGTACTCCTAAGATGATAAGGATAATTCCAAAGATAATCATAACGTATTTAAGCCAAGGGCCTACCTTTTTTATGAGTTTTGTTGCTCCCGCCGCAAATATTGCGGTAATAATAAATGGTAACCCAAGCCCTAAAGAATATGCAAATAATAATATAAATGCTGCTCCTGGTTGAGATGCGGCAAGTCCTAAAATTGCTCCGAGTGCTGCTCCTACACAAGGAGTCCAACCCACGGCAAATGCAAGGCCAAATATAAATGAGGTTAGATATTTTGATTTAAATTTTCTTTTAATAAGTACCTTATGCTCTTTTTCTAAAAAAGGTACTTTAATAATTCCGGTAAGATAGATCCCAAAAAATATAATAATGATTCCTCCAATGCGTGCTAACCAGTTTTGTACATCATACGCAATTGCTTCTAGCACAGTATTTAAAAGGACTCCAAGGATGGCAAATATAAGAGAAAACCCTAATACGAAGAAAAGACTATTTATAAACATTTCTCTTCGCTCTTCTCTACTTGGATTTTCTAATGATGACCCAGCGAGATATGCTAAAAAACCAGGGATTATTGGTAATACACATGGAGAAAGAAAGGATACGACTCCCCCTAAAAAAGCAAAGATGATTGATATATCTCCCATATATGTTAATTAAAAATACGTATTACTTCTTCTTCATATTGTACTTTATTCCAGGTTTCGGGTGTTTTGTGTATTCTTTCTCCATCTTTTATGAAAATCTTGGTGTGTTGATATGCCACACCGAATTCTTTTGCTAACTGTTTTTCTTCCTTTTGTGTTTCTCCATCTTTATAATTCACTCTAAATGCAATTATATTTTCTTTTTCTATATCGTTAAATGCCGCATATAGATCTTTCAACTCTTCCTTACAAAGAGGGCACCAGGTTGCATAAAAATAGAGCATGATGTTTTTTTCTTCTTCTTTTGCTTTGTTGTAATCTTCTTGATTAAAATCAATAACTAATGCCGTTTTTCCTGCAAGTACTTCCCCACTATAGGTGGTTTCTTTATTTTTCTCAGTTTCTTTCTCTTCTTCATTATGTCCTTGTGTAAATTCATGATTAGGCAAAACTATGCCATCTAATTGATGGTGCGTTGCCCAAGAAAACCACATTTCGTAATATCCGGGTATGACAGATCCATTATCTGTAATAAAAATTTCTCCACCATCTTTTTTAATGTATATCTCTTTATCCTCTATTGTAAAAGAAAAGAGGCCGTTTTCTATCGTATTAACGGGGAAACTTATTGATGTATCTTTTAGAGAAAATACATACATTATTTCTTTTGCAAAATATCTTTTATCATTGACGCTTACAGGAAATACCATACTGTCATTTTCTTCGTAATCACCATATGGGTACACACTATAGTCTCTTTTAAACCCTGTGTCTGTACTTACAACATCAAGGTTTTCCTCTTTTTCACGAATTTGTTTAAACGATAATAGTTGAAATGGAATACGTGTAAGCTTTGTGTCTGTCTTTTCTCCTACTACAGCTTCTCCCTTTGCTTGAGACCATAGAGAATCTGTTTGTGTATCATACATAAGTAGATTTGACTCAAACAATTTACCACTTACACCAAAATCAAGTATTTCTCCTTCTACGTCCCTATCAAATACAATTGCTGATCCACATAATGGACAGAATGTTACGGCTATTTCTTTTCCACCTAAAGTATCATTAATAATTTCATGCCATACTAGCACATTGTATGGATAATATTTTTTCTCATCATTTATTTCTACCAAAATACCAAGAATATCTTCCTTTGTATCAACATCATCAAGCGATACAGTTTTTGGATTTGTAAGTGCTGGAATGCCATCTTTCCCCGGTCCTCCGTCGAGAATAGCATTAAGATCAATAGAATGCATCGAAAGATCTATGTTGAACTCTCTAAATTTTCTTTTCACGTTATTTTCTTCATGTATTGAAGTGGCATTATCTATCTGTTCTACTAACGAATCACCTTGTGTGTTTTCTCTTTTTTCGTGTACCAGAAAAATAGAGACTCCTATTATAATCAAAATACATATCCCAGATAGTATTACTATAATATCTTTTTTCATATGAATCTTTTCTTAAAAAAATGATAGTAATTAGTATACCATACCCATGAGGAAATACCATGGTCAAAAAAAGAACCCCGTTAATGGGGTTCTTTTTTTATTGTCTTATTGTCCGATTTCTTCTTTCTTTTTTGCTTGAGTGAATAATCCGACTAGCAATGCTACAAGTACTATTGCAATTCCGACAAGTACATATACTCGTTTATCATTTGCATTTGTACTTCTTAGTGCTTGGCGTTGTTCTCTTTCTGTAAGGCTTGTGAGTGGTACACACTCTTGGAACTTTGTTCCACGTAATCGTCTTTCTGTTCTAATGTGATCCACTGGACATTCTCTTACACAACTTGCTCTATTTGATTGATCTAGTAACAAGCTTGTTCCTGCAGGGCAAGCCTCTTCTTTGTTTTTCTTTACGTATACTGTTTCGTCAGCATCTGCTCCTGATCCAGATGATATTGCCACAAACACCTGTCCATCTTGATTTTCTTCATCGTCATCAGTATTCCCTTCTCCACTGTATTGTTGGAAAAATGCCGGTTCAATTGGACTTTCGCAAGTTAGGTACGGTTCACCTGTCGCACTTTGTGCTTCTACGAGCAATTGCCCTGCTGGACAGTTTTCTTGACATCCACCAAGTCCAGTTGTTGCTGCTTGGCTAAATAATGCTCCACTTTCACTATCTGTACAGGCATCTTCTGGTTCATAACAACTATAAATTGTTTCTTCGTAACTAGTATTTGCTTGTTGGATAACAATTGTTTGTACCGGAGCTGATACTTGTCCGTCTACACATCCTGCTTCTGGTACTTCACAAAAGAGTGCTCCTGAACCATCATAGAAAGCCACGTATCCCGCTGGACAACCAACTTCTTCTTCTTGGCAGACTCCATAGCCAGTTGTAGTGTGTACTAATATTTCTCCGTCTGCACATACTTCTTCTTCCTCTACACATTCACCATCACCTAAAGGAAGACCGTTGGCATCATATCCTAATATTTCTCCATCTTCACAAATGTCTTCATTTTCTTCTACACAAATGCTTGTTGGTAGACCATTTGGATCGTATCCTAATATTGGTACTTCTCCGTTTTCACACCTATCAGCACAACTTGCAAGACCAGATCCATCATAAATGACTTCTTGTCCTTCTTCACAAATAAGATCTTCATCTAAGCATTCTGCAATGATTTGATGATTTTCTACATTTGTACTTTGAATAGTCAGTACTTGATCTTCTTCACAAACATCGTCATAGCCTTCGTCGTTATTTTCTTCTGGACTATAACATTCTTGATACACTTCACCGTCTTTTCCAGTCCACTCATAGATAATTTCTCCGTCAGCACATTGATCTACACATGTTGGTAATCCTGAAAATGTGTACCCAATAACTTGTCCTTCTTCGCAGATATCTTCATCTTCTTCTAAACAACGTCCTTCTCCTGTTGTTTGGTTCACAATAATTGATGTGCTTTGAAACCCAGGATGTTCATTTGGATCGCAAACATCATCTTCTGATGGATTTGCACACTCTTCATAACTCAATCCATCGTCTGTTGTATAACTAATTACAATTTGTCCATCTGGGCATCCGGTATTACATCCTAAGAATAATCCAGTCACACTATACTCTGCTACTTCACCTGAACCTGTACAAACGTCTTCTCTATTTGTACATTCTTCAAGAAGTGCATGGGTAATAGATGTTTGAGAAAATTGTGTTACTTGTCCTGGCGTACATGCAGTATCTACCTCTACACAGGTGTATACGGTGTCACCAGCCACTTGTGTTTGTTGTAGCGTCGTTCCTATTTCACATTGTGTGACACACTGCGTTACCGGAACACCATTTTCGTCATACGCAAGTAGTAATACTTCTCCTTCAGCACATTCTTCCCCACTTAGTTCTACGTTTGGTACACATGCTGGTGTTTTATCGTTTGGTCCAGTTACACCAAGATGTGTTCCATCTGGACACCCTACTTCTTCTTCAATACATGTTGTTATTGGTAATCCATTTGGTGAATACCCTGGAACAACAACAAAACCTTCTTCACATCCTTCTTCGTCCGGCACACACGCTGGTGTTTTATCGTTTGGCCCAGTTACGCCAAGATGTGTTCCATCTGGACATTCGTCAGTTGTTTCTTCTTCACAGTTTTCAAATCTATCTGCTCCATCAGGAAGTGAATCATCACAATCAATTGGATATCCTGTTGGAAGATTCTCTGGGCCTTCTGACATATGACAATCCCCGTCTAGATCATATACATTGTTATAGATCCCGACGTTATATAGCTCTGTTCCACAATCTTCTTCTGTTACGACAGGAACACATGCCCCATTAGGATTTAACTCTTCCCCTTCTGGGCATCCTTGTGTTTCCTGAATTACAGGTACACAAGCACCGTTTGGGTTTATTTCTTGTCCTTCTGGACATTCAGAAGTTTCTACAACTTCTTCACAGTTTTCAAATCTATCTGCTCCATCAGGAAGTGAATCATCACAATCAATTGGATATCCTGTTGGAAGATTCTCTGGCCCTTCTGACATATGACAGTCCCCATCTAGATCATATACATTGTCGTACACCCCTTGATTATATGTTTTATTTTCACAACTAGTTGGTTCAGGATCTTGTTCTACAATTGGAATACATTCTCCAAATATGTTCTTTTCTTCTCCACTTGGACATGTTGTAATCTCAACTTTGACACATTTTGTCCCTTTTTCATTGACTTCATGGCCGGACTCACATCGACATTCGGCTTCTCCTGTAAATGGATCAATGACAGGGCTTTGTCCTTCTATTTCTGTACAACTTTGTGCATTGTTAATATTACTTAATATGTCTATTTGTGCATTTACTGCTAATGCAGAAATACTAGCGGCCCCAATAACCACTGCCATGATAATAAATGCGAGGAGATGTCTTCTCATATATGCCATATAGGTGTATTTAAAAAGCTAAAGAGGGTTCTTTAGAGAATGATTAATTTTATACTAATGGGATAAGTATACCATAAAGTTATAAAAACAACAGAGCATCCTTTTTCTTTAAAGTATCTTGTGATGATTTTTTTGTATCCATTTCACGACGTTTTTTACGTCTTTCATCTCCTCATCATTTGTTTCACTATAAAAAAGAATACTCGATTTGGCAATAATTTTTTTGCAAGTAATAGCGACCAGATTTTTTTTCCTACGGGGTACCGCAAACGATTTTTTCCATCAGTTGCGGCTTTATATACTACTTCTGCTACCGTTTTTGGTCCTGGGGCAGTTTCTCCTGTTTTTTTTATCACACCTTTAATTATTGCTTCATAGGTATCATACCCTTTAATACTCTCATTGGTGAATACTTCTTGAGAACGTGTATAAAAGTCTGTTTTAATTGCTCCGGGTTCTACGTTTTTAACCTGTATATTAAATGGTTGTAGTTCAAATTGTAATGATTCAGTAAATCCTTCAAGTGCCCATTTAGATCCATGATATACACTGTACATTGGTATACCTAATAATCCAGCCATTGAAGAAATGTTTATAATAAGACCTGCTTTTTTCTTTTTGAAATGTGGTAATGTATGACGAATCACATTCATGACCCCAAAAACGTTTACTTCAAATTGTTTTTGAATTTGTTCTGTCGTTGCTTTTTCGAAAATACCAAGTGCTCCGTAACCAGCATTGTTTACAATAACATCAATAGAACCTAATTCCTGAATTACTTTTTGTATTGTATCTTTTATAGAATGTTGGTCTGTAACATCTAGTTTGTATTTTTTAATTGTTGTATGTTTAAAAGAATGTTTTTCTGGACTTCTCATGGTTGCCGCAACATGCCAACCTTTTTTAGCAAAATATAAGGCCACTTCTTTTCCAATACCAGTTGATGCCCCGGTGATAAGTATCGTTTTTTTCATACTTTACTCTTTTTAATACTTATGTTGTTTCTTCTAAAATGATTCTTTTTGTGAATGTTCCTCTTTTTTCTGCTTTAATCTGTCGTATTTTTTCAAGTTCTTCTTTTTTAATCTCATACAGATCTCCTAAGGCATAAATAACTTCAAGAATGTCAGCAAGCTCTTCTTTTGAGTTATCTTTTATAAATTCATCTACTTCTTCTTGTAGTTTTTCAATGAGTTTTTCTTTATATTCTGTTTCTCCTGCGATGTGAATCATTGAAGCCTCCCCATTTGCTTTAATAATTTCTGGAATATTATCTCGTACAAGCTTATTATACTTCATGTTTCTTACTGTTAGAGTCCACCTTCTATTTTGTTGTTATCTTTGTAATACACGATAAATTAGGTTCTACAATACATACTGTTTCGTCTTTTCCAAAATCAAATGAACAAGAGGTTTTCCCAATCCCTTGTTGTGTATTTTGTAAGTAAGTAATGATGTCTTTTTCTGCTCCTCTACATGTCATAATACTCTCTAAAAGAGCCGGATCATTTAATGCTCCATTTATGGCTTCTATTTGAGCATCAACTTCTTCGTTTGTGAATCCTTCGGCTAAAGCCTTTTCTCTACCTTCTATTGAAATTTTAGCTTCAGAACCTTGTGATTGCTGTGTAAAGGTACATTGTTTGTTTTTATCTCTCCCATGAAGTACGTATCTATTTATACCTGTCATATTTACCCCATCACCTAGTAAAAATGGCACGCTATAATAATGAGTAACTTCCCCTTTTTTACAATCGTTTGCCAATTCCATAAAACAATCTAATGTTTTACATACTGCATTTTTGATTTCTACATTTTCTTCTTTAACAGCTTCTTGTATTATTTCTTTTATTACTTCATTTTCTGGTATTACTATGTTTTCTTCTATGGCTTGAGGTTCTTCTTTCAGGCTCTCTACAATTTCTTCATCATTTTCTTCTTGGTTTAGATCTTTTCCTACCTCAAAATGCCAATTACAACCAACCCCTACAAATAATGTGATAGCACACATTCCAAGGATAATGCTTACTTTATTTTTCATATGGATAAAATAATTTATTAAACTCTATATTTTATTTATTTTCTTGTACATAATTAAAGACTCCCTTAGTATACAAAATATCTTATATTTAAAAAAGAATCACCTTATATAGTAATCCCTCTTTTATGTAATTGTTTTTTCAAATCAGGTAGATTTATATACAAAATAGCATCTAACCCAACTTCTTTTGCTACGGCTATTTTACATTTAGAATCATCAACAAATACTGCTTTTTTAAGATCTATTCTTCCTGCATTTATCATACACAAAAATGCTTCCTTTTCTTTTTTTATATGTCCAATTTCAGAAGAAAACATTATTTGATCAAAACATTGCAAATCAAAGTTATTTCTTATAAAGTCAGCTCTCCATTGCATCTGGTCTGATAGAAGGTGTACTGTATATCCTTTCTTTTTCAACTTATGACAAAAAGTGAAGGTGTCATTTGGAAGCGCTTTGTTTTTCCATTCTATAATCTCTTCTTTTGGTATAGGAAATTTCTCTAGTATTTTTTTAAAATATCCTTCTTCATTTTTTCCTTCAGAAAAGCCCTCTTCATCCCAGAGCACTTTTCGTAATTCTTCATAATCACATTTGTACTTTTTTGAAAGGTGTTCTGCGGCAAGCAAAGAATCATCTGGAGCTAATACTCCTCCCCAGTCAAATATAATTTGGTATAAAGTGATATTCATATTCTATATTGGCGGAAGGAGCGGGATTCGAACCCACGGTACGATTTCTCGTACACTTGCTTTCCAAGCAAGCGCTTTCGACCACTCAGCCATCCTTCCCTACTTTTTATGTACTTTTCTTATGTATATTGCTATACCAAAAAGTACCATGACAATAGCAATGTATTGCCCAGGCGTCAATCCAAGATAGCGTACATCAGCATGAGAGACATCAGTTGCTCTAAAAAAATCTAATACTATGCGTGTTATGCCGTAGTATATAAATAGTATAGCTGTATAGAATCCTTCTGGGTATTTTTTCTTTCTTGTTAGTATAAAAAATACAACTAACGGCAACAGTGCCAATATTTCTAAAAATGCCATGTCTAACCTTGATCCATTTGGATTTTTCACAGCAAGAAAGCTATGAGAAAGCGTTCCAGGATGATCATGAATTAAAAAGCATCCAATCCGCCCAAAGATCCATCCAAAAAGGGCTGAAAAACTCAATAGATCTATCGTTGGGAGTAATGTTTTTATGACTATTCCTTTTCTTTTTGCGTAAAGAAGGATACCCAAGGCTGCACCTGCGACACCACCAAAGGAAGATAATCCTCCTTGCCATACTTTTACCATTTCTAGAGGGTTGGCAATATAAAAGCCTGGTTCATATAAAGCAATGTGAAATATTCTCGACATAATAAATCCACCAAACAAAGCCCAAATAACCATATCAAGGATTTGTTCTTTTTGTAGTCCCATTTTTGGGGCACGTTTTGTAATGATTGCTACTGATACAATAAGGCCTATAGCAACAAACAACCCCCATACCTGAATAGGTAGAGGGCCAATGTTAATAACGTTGTAGTGAATCCAAGGAATCATATTTATGCGTAGTATTCTTCTATTACCCTTATAATACTTTCTTCATTATCTACAATTTGATATAATTCGTCGTCTTTATCCCCCACAGTCTTCATTTTATGCACCAATGTTTCTTTAATAAACTTATGCATTGGTTCCCAAAACTTATGATTAAAAAGAATGATTGGAATTTTCTCCATTTTCTTTGTTTGAATCAGTGTAAGTATTTCAAATAACTGATGGAGTGTTCCAAATCCTCCTGGAAAAAATACGAAGGCTTTTGTTGGCGCAGTAATAATCAGCTTTCTTGTAAATGGGAAATTGAAAAGAATTGAGCTACTTAGATATGGATTTACCATATCATGCCCCGCAACGCGCATACCGATGCCAACAGAATTTCCCCCTGCTTCAAAGGCTCCTTTATTTGTCCCTTCTGCCACACCAGTTTTCCCCCCAGTTAACACATCATATTTGTGTTCTGCGAGTGTTTTCCCTACACGATACGCTGCTTCATAATACTCATTATCAGGAGTAATACTTTTTGTTCCAAGAACTGTCACAGCATTTGTCTTTCCTGTAACAAACTCAAACCCTTCAACTAGTTCTGACATGATTCTAAAAATTTTCCAATCAATATTTTTTTCACAATGAAAACTTGTTGGTGAAAGTGAACATGTTTTCACTTCTTTTACATCCTTAATAAATTCAAACGCTTCTTCAGCAGTATCAACGATGTGCCATTTTTCCACTTCTTCTTTTGGTACTGACCCAACACTTCCACAACTGCCTAGAAGAAACTCAATAACTGGTTCCCAAAATTCTTTTCCTACAAGAATAATAGGCGCACTCTCCATAAATCGAAGCTCTATGTTATCTACTACTTCAAATAACTCATCAAGTGTTCCAAATCCTCCTGGAAAATAGACAAACGCATGTGCAGGGGACGTTAACATTACTTTTCTTGTAAAAAAGTAATTAAATGACGTTGATTTTTTAACGTAAGGATTTATTACTTGTTCAAAAGGAAGTTGAATATTTAATCCAACTGAATTTCCACCAGCTTCAAAGGCTCCCCTATTCCCTGCTTCCATAATTCCAGGCCCACCACCAGTGAGTGTGGTAAATCCGTTTTTTGCGAGTATTCCTCCGAGTTCTCTTGCAAGTTCATAATATTTACTTCCTTCTGGAAGCCTTGCTGATCCTAAAATGGTTACTTCTTTTTCTAAATTTGTTAAAAACTCATACCCTTCTACAAACTCCGCCATGATACGAAAAATTCTCCATGGCTCTCTATAATCTTTATTTTCATTAAGTGTATACCCAAATGTCCGAATTGCTTGTTCTTCCATTTTTTTAATGTCGTCTTTTTTCATAGTATGTTTATGATTGTGCTTGTTGAATATGGTGCCCAAGTTGTAATACTCTTCCTTCTGCTAACCGTGGTCCCATTACTTGAAGACCCACAGGAAGTCTTGCTTTAGTGTTCCCAACGGGAACAGATAATCCTGGGATACCAGCAACTGCCCCTGGACTTACAAACACATCAGCTAAATACATTGAAATAATATCATCTTTTTTTTCACCAAGACCAAATGCAGGAAAAGGAGACGTTGGTGTTACTAAAAGGTCTACCTTTGAAAAGGCATTCTCAAAATCTTGTCTAATAAGGGTTCGTACTTTTTGTGCTTTTTTATAATACGCATCATAGTATCCAGCTGAAAGGGCATATGTTCCAACCATGATCCGTCTTTTTACTTCTTCTGGAAAACCATTACGTCTACTGTTTGCATATACGTCATAAAGAGAATCCCCTTTTTCTTGAACCCCATATCTAATAGCATCAAGTCTTCCCATGTTTGAACTGTCTTCACTCGGAACTACAATGTAATACACAGGAACAGCATATTTTGTATGTGGTAAAGAAATGGGCTCTATCTTACATCCCATCTTTTTTAATGCTTCAATTTGTTTTTCAATGATATGTTTCACTTCTTCATCCATACCTTCAAGTTCCATGTATTCTTTTGGAACCCCAATTTTCATGCCTGAAATGTCTTTTATTATCTCTTTTGTGTACATTGGCACTTCTTGATTTACCGTTGTGGCGTCTTTTTTATCGTTTCCGGCCATAACTTCCATCAATATAGCAATATCCTCTATTGTTTTTGCCATTGGTCCCACAGTATCTAAAGAACTTGCCATTGGCATGATCCCGTACCTCGAATTTCTCCCATAACTTGGGCGAAGACCCGCAACACCACAAAGACTCGCTGGTTGACGAATTGATCCACCAGTGTCTTCTGCAATAGAAAAAAGGCATTGATTGTCAGCAAGTGCGGCAGCTGAGCCACCTGAAGAACCTCCGGCTACCTTTGTTGTATCATGAGGATTTTTAACTGGCCCATACATGGAGTTCTCATTACTTGCTCCATGCCCAAAAGCATCGCAGTTTTGCTTTCCAACGAGAACAGCACCTTCAGATAAAATCTTTTCTATAACGGTTGCTGTATGTGGAGGTGTATAGGTATCAAGAATTTTTGCGCCTCCAGTTGACCGGATGTCTTTAACACAAATGGCGTCCTTTACTCCAAATGGGATACCTGTAAGGGTTTTACTACTTCCATTTTTTATTGCTTCATCCGCTTTTTTTGCAGCGTCCATCGCTTCATCTTCAGTCACACTAATAAATGCATTAATGTCACTATTTCTCTTTTTAATGCGATTAATGCATGCAGATGTCAATTCAACTGAAGAAAACTCCTTATTTTGGAGTCCTGTAGTGGCTTGTTTGATTGTAAGTGCATTAAGTTCCATCTTTATCTATTTCTTTCTTTTATCAAATACTGCTTGTACTTTTAAAAGTCGGCCTACTTTTTGTGGAAATTGTTCAATAATTTTTTCTTTTGTTTCATTACTTTCTTCTTCTACTTCGTCTTCTCTAAACACATCTTCTAATCCTGTCACCTGACAGGTTTCTTCTACCATGGTTGTATCCACTTCATTTAGCATTTCTACATAATCTAAAACCACCGAGAGTTGCCCGGCGTACATGGTCTTTTCTTCTTCACTAAGTTCTAATCTTGCTAGTAAAGCGATCTTTTCGATGTCTTTTTCTGTTAGTTTCATATGAAAAGTATACTAGACATTCTTCTTACTTACAAGGTGTGATATTTCCTTGACAGACCTTATTCTACATTGCTATTGTACATATACGTTCAGTGTGCTCAGGTCTTAAATAATGCCCCTCGGTATCTCCTCCTTATGGTGGATCTCTCCGAATTGCACGTGATCCTCGCGATCGCTCTGCCCTGTCCTCCAAGGCTTGATTGGAAATGGGGGTCCAATTCAGCACACTGAGCCCCCTATATAATAGACCACCAGCTTTGGGCTGGTGGTTTTGTTTATTTTATTTTAGTATCTGTATGAATTGTTTTTCTGTGAGTATTTCTACCTTCAGTGCTTGGGCTTTTTCATACTTACTTCCAGGGTTTTCTCCAGCAAGAACATAGTCGGTCTTTTTACTTACTGTTCCTGACACGTCTCCTCCGGCTTGTCGTATTTTTTCTTTTGCTTCGTCTCTAGAAAGATTTTGAAGTGTTCCTGTAAGCACAACTGTTTTTCCGTAGAGTTTTCCTCCACTTTTTCTTTTCTTTACTTTTTCTATAACCACTCCATTTTTTTCTAGTTCTTCAATAATTTTCTGCCCCCTTGCAGTATTCATGTACTCAAAAATAGATGCTGCAACCCTTGGACCAACATCTTCTATCCCCTCTAATTCTTCTTGTGTTGCTCGTTTTATTTTTTGTATTGATCCATACACATCAGCCAGACGTACTGCCGTTTCTTCTCCTACATGCCGGATTCCTAATCCAAAAAGTAATCGAGGAAGTGTCACCTTTTTTGCTTTTTGAATGGATATAATCAAATTGTCTGCTGATTTTTCTGCAAATCGTTCAAGCGGTGCTAGATCACCTTTTGTAAGAGTAAATACGTCCGCCACATTTTTCACAATACCTTCATTTACTAATTGTTCTACAATCTTTTTTCCAAGGCCGTCGATATTAAAGGCCTTTTTTGAAACAAAATGAATGATGTGTTGTAGTTCTTGTGCGTAACATGTTTTGTTTGTACAAAACAATGCGGCTGATTTTTCTTGCTTTTTATCCTGAATCGAACGCCGTTCTACTTTTCCTTCACAAATTGGGCACGCTGTTGGTTCTTTTACTTTTTTTTCTTTTCCACTTCGTAGCTTATCTAACACTCGTACTACTTTAGGAATAATGTCCCCTGCTTTTTCTACAACCACGGTATCCCCAATCCGTACATCTAATCGTTTTATTTCGTCAAAGTTATGAAGCGTTGCGTGCGTTACGGTTGTTCCAGCAAGTGACACAGCTTCCATAAGAGCAACGGGAGTTAATGCTCCTGTTCTTCCAACTTGAACGTAAATATCTTTTATCTTAGTAGTTCCTTGTTCTGCTTTAAACTTTAACGCTATGGCCCACCTTGGTGCTTTCCCAGTAAACCCAAGAATATCCTGATACTTTTTCTGATTTACTTTTAATACAACTCCATCTATCCAGTAATCTTGTGATTCTTTCTTCTTTTCCCATTTATGCCAAAAAGACACGATCTCTTTTATTGAGGTACAGACCTTTGTATAATTATCTATCTTAAATCCTAATGTTTTTAACATGTCTAACTCTATTTGTTGTGTTTTTGGTATATCCCCTAAAGAAATGTCATATGCTGTGAAAGATAACTTTCTTTTTGCCACAATCTTTGAATCTAATTGTCTAATGGTTCCAGCAGCGACGTTTCTTGGGTTTGCGTATAGTGGTTCACCGTCTTTTTCCCTTTGTTTGTTTATTTTTTCAAGTTGCTTGGCACTTAGCCACACTTCTCCTTCTACCACAATATCCACTGGTTTTTTAAGTATTAGTGGAATAGTCTGAATTGTTTTTATGTTTTGTGTTACTTCTTCTCCCACTTTTCCGTCACCTCTTGTCGCTGCCGTATCTAGTATTCCTTTTTTATAGGTTAAAACAATATGCAAGCCATCTATTTTTAATTCTGTAGTATAACTAAGATCATCAGGTCTTTTTCCTAATGCTTTTTCTAATATTTTTAAATTTCTTTCTTGCCAGCTTGTTACATCTTCCTCAGTAAATGCATCATGAAATGACCACTGACGCACTTGGTGTGTTATTTTTTTAAATCCTGCAATTGGAGCACTTCCAATACGTTGGGTTGGAGACTGTTTCGTTACAAACTCAGGATAGGTTTCTTCTATCTTTTTCAGTTCGTCCATGAGCCCTTCATACATAGCGTCGGTTACCTCAGGATCATTTAATACATGATACCGATGCCGAAGATCATCAATTTGTGCATGAAGTTTTTGTATATATGTCTTTGTGGGTTTATTTTTCATAGTTCCATCCGTCCTCAGTATAATTTTTTCCTTCTTGAATACGTTTTAATATATTTTTTATATAGAGAATAGTCTCTTCTGGAAGAGTATCATAACTAAACCAATCAAGGTGTGTGCATTTATCTTTTTCCATAATTGCTGGTTCACCGACCCAATCTTTTATATAAAAGAAAAAATCCATGCGTTCAGTCCCATCTTTTTCTTCTGATACTCGATGAGAAATATGTACAAAATCTAAATCTTCTGCTTTCACTATAAGTCCAACTTCTTCTTCTATTTCACGTATCATTGCTTGCTTTAATGGTTCTCCTCCGTCGACATGTCCAGATACTAATCCATATTTACCTGCCATGTATCCGGTATCAGCTCGTTTTCCAAGAAGAATGCATCCATCTTTTTCTATGACTGCAAACACTGCAGGGATTGCCTTGAAACGGGTTTTATTGAGTTCTTTTTCGTATGCTTGGTCCTTTAAAATGTCCATAATGAAAGATATGTGGTAAGTAAATATTCCCCATGAAACATACAAATAAGTGTTGCTACACTTAGATATGTTCCAAAGGGAATTTGTTCCCCCATATGTTTCTTACGAGCGAGAAGTAGTGGCGTAACAGTAATAAGGCCGATGATATAGGCTAAAAATATACCAACGATGACGTATGGCCACCCCAATATAACGCCCATAAGTACACCTAGACGAATATCTCCTCCACCAATCCACCGCCCCTTTGATACCACATATTGTAACAGAAAAAACCCACCACCGACAGCAATTGATATAAGCATGTTTGTAGGGCTCATCCATGAAAATATGAGGTTTAATACAATAAGAATACTAATGGCTGGAAGTGTGATTTTATCTAAAATGTACTGATACTTAAGATCATATACAAATATAAAGGTGAGGAGAATAACGATATACCCATCTCTTACGAGTTCTGGCGTAAACTGTAGATCATGTGTCACAAATGTATAGATAAAAGCAAACATGGTCCATAATTCTATTATGGGGTATTGCCAAGAGATACTCTTCTTGCAATGTCTACATTGTTTTTTTAAAACAATAAAACTTATCACAGGAATATTATCCCTCCAACTTAGTTCTATATTACATGTAGGACAGTGTGAGCGTCCTAACAGAGATTCTTTCTTTTCTGTCCTATATATCCAAGCATTGATAAAACTTCCACAAGAAAGCCCAAGAAGGATGACAAGTATTATTGAAATAGTATCCATAGCAGTATTACTTGCTTGCTTTTTCCCACGTACCTGTATCTGGATTAAATATGTCCTCTGACCGTTGTCTATATATGTCTTCCATTATTCTTTCGAGTAGTTCATTTTTTTCTATTTGTATTTTTTCCTCTCCTTCAAGGACCTGATAACGTACATGGAAATTTTCTTCACAACAGCTTTCTCCGCCTTTTATCGTTGGGTCTTCTTTTGTATAGTCTTTTTCTTTTATGAGTCTTTTAATTTCTTTTATATCTTCTTGTGTTAATTCGGTTGTGTGATACCCAGAGGCTCTTCCGTGCCACCTTGTTTCTCCATCTGAATAAATCTTGACGAGATCAGGAAATCCGACTGCAGCAGAAACCTCAAGCATCATAATGACTTCTTTTTGTTCTACTGGCGCACACCCAAATCCGAGCATAACAATTGCACATATTCCTACTACTATGGATGTTTTTATAGACATAGCATTTTCTTTTTTAATTAATATCTTTTAAAGGTTCTTCAACTATTTTTGCTATTAACAAGCGTATGTTTTCTTCTTCTTTGATGCGCACCTTTTGGTTTTTATCATACACATAATAGTCTACATATAAGATATCACAACAAACATCTTGCTCTACTTGTGGAGGTTCCTTTGTGTAGTGTTTCCCTTTTACAAACACTGTTAATGCTTGAATATCTTCTAACCCTAAAGATGTCGTATGTTTCCCCTTACGGGTTTCTCCTTCAACATCACCGTTTGAAAAAATGATTATGTTGTCTAAAAACCCTGCAATGCCTCCAACTCGAGAATACTCTAAAAGAACCTCCTTTTCTACTATCTTTGTGTCTTCTACAGGGGTACACCCAAACCCGAGCATTGCAAGAGTAAGACATCCGAGAATAGTTACTGTTTTTATAGACATATTGATCTTTTTCCCTTATTATAGTATATTTTTATATCCGCCCATTTCCTGACCAAGGCGGTAGGCTCAACGAGCCAAGGAGAAGTTGTGAAAAGGGAATTTGCAATCATACGGAGTAGAGATCATGGCTGGCGGGTCCTCCCGGTCTGGGAAAATGCAGATGAACCTCCTACGGTGGGAAAAATCAATGAGACAGGCCTCATTGGTATTTTTGAGGTCACAGAGGGGCCCGTAGCTGAGTTTCTCACTGAGTTTATCAAGAAGGGCCCTGACTTCTTGATCCTCATGCGCATCATCGGGAGGTTCAAGTTGTCGGATCTCTCAGCTAAGGATCTTCAGCGTCACACCCTCGAGGCCATCTCGAGTATGCTCGAAGTGGCGTTCCAGGCTGGAGTGGTTCTGGCTTCATCTAAAGCCGAGGATGGATGATCTTCGCCCTCCTCTTCACAAAAACGGCCCCGTCGGACTTCTGTCTTACGGGGCCTTGCTGATTCTACATGATTTTTAGTTTACGTTCTCTATTGTATTTGGCGTTACTCGTATATTCTCTTGTAACCCATTTATATCTGACTCTAATCTTGCAAACATTTCGTAACTTGAGCCATCTTGAGAACGATAGAGGTAGTCACCTTTATTTGGATCTGTTGGAAGGGCTTCAATATATGGGTTGGCACATGCTGCTCCGAACCCTTCTACTCCTAGACACGTCACTCCAATCTCTCCAAATATAATTGGTGACGTTGCTAATGGATAACTGTTGTGATCAATAAAGTATCGTTCTAGTTGTCCACGAACATCTCTAAGCTCACTTAAGCGTTCTGCATCTCGTTGATGTTGTCTTGCTGTTCCTAGTGCAATTACTGCAAGTGTTGCAAGTAATCCAATAATAGCAATGACAACAAGTAGCTCAATGAGTGTAAACCCACGATTATTTTTCATATGTCTTCCTTTAAACATATTCATATTACTTTTTGTGTTTTTCTATAACATCAAGCACTTTTTTTACAGTGTCTGATGGCTTAAAATGTGCTTTTATTAGATAATCATCAGCTCCAAGATCTAATCCCTTTTGAACATCGTCTTTTTGCCCAAGGTTAGTAAGCATGATTACAGGAATACCAGCAGTCTTTTTATCTTCTTTTAGCTTTTCTAGTGCAGTAAAACCGTCCATCTTTGGCATCAAAATATCAAGCAAAATAATATCTGGATTTTTCTTTTTTGCTTCAGCTATTCCAGCTTCTCCATCTTCTGCATGAGTTATTTTAAATCCCTCAAGTTCAAACTTTGTTTTATAAATGTTTACGAGGAAGACATCATCTTCCACAAGGAGAATATGTATATTTTTTTTTGCGGGCATAGTACAAAGATTTTGATTCGTAAAAATATATATTGAATATAGTGTACTAAGTATAGCACTCTTGTTTTTCTAGTACAAATCTATTTTTTGTATTATATGATGTTTCTCATCGCTAATCCGATGCTTACAGCCATCCGTGGTCCATTTTGATCAAGAAGATGCTTTAACCCTTGCTGGTATACCACCCGAGCCCAAGGATCACCAATAAACGCTCGCATGTTAAATCGTTTTTGAATATACGTTGCTACTGGTGGAAATAATGCTCCTCCCCCTGTAAGGACAATTTTTTCTAGTTTTTTATGCTCATTTCCTGTTTGGTGGGCATACAAATCAAAACTATATTTGATTTCTTTAATAATTGGATCAATTGCAGGAATAAATAGTTCTTCTTTTATTTGTTCTTTTTTCATTCTTGAAATGTCGTATTTTATTTGCGTCACACTCTGTTCATCAACTTGCAGCCTGTCCATTAAAATACGGTCAAAGGTTTTTCCTCCTAAACGAATACTTCTATGTGTCACAGGCAGTCCTCCATCAATAATAAAAAAGTTTGTGCGTTCAGCTCCCATGTCTACAATCATAATAGTTGCCATGTCATGACCAACCAAAGATCGTTCTAACGCAAACGCTTCTGTTTCTAATTCTTCAAGCTGCAATCCTGCTTTTTCAAAAACAGCAGTATAAAAGCTAACAAGATCTTTTGGTGCCGCTGTTACCAAGAACTTCATGTATTTCTTATCATATCCTTCTTCTTGGTTTTTTGGATCATATACTTGTTGGTGGACCACTTGCATGTCTTCAATTGGACGCGGAAGCATCTTTTTCACTTTGGCGTTAATGTGATGTGTAATTTCTTTTTCGTCAACAATAGGGAGAGTAATCCCCGCATGAAATACGTGTGAGACAGGTAAACTTGCTGTTACCTTTCTTCCTGACGCTTTAGTTTTTTTCATCAACTCCTTTAAATACCCTGCAAAGAGATCAACTCTAGGATCATCAATCCGTGGAGCACTTTCATTTTTCTTCTTTTTCTTTTTTGGTTCAATCTCACGATGAAGTAAATCTTCCGGTGTTTTATCTTTTTGAAGAGAAGCTCCTGCTACAGGATGAATGTCTAGTGGTTTATCAAGAATGCCGTATGTCCAAAGTTGGGCCCTTCCTTTTGTTTTTTTGAGTTCAACCAGTTTCATACCTCCAGCTCCAATATCAATTCCAAGGTATGATTCTTCTTTTTTAAATAATGACATAAGTATAATTACGCAATGTTCGTGCGCGTATTATATCATATAATGGCTTATCTGTGCATTTTCTTCCATTTACAAATGCAGCCGGGCACACTATACTTATCCTAATTATGAATAGAATATTTTTATGCTAACGCTTTATAATACTCGAACCAAACAAAAAGAAGTCTTTACCCCAATTAAAGATAACGAAGTCTCTTTATATACCTGTGGTCCTACGGTGTATAACTATGCCCATATTGGAAATCTTCGAACGTATGTCTTTGAAGACATTCTTAGAAGAGTGCTTATGTTTGCCAAGTACAATGTGAATCACGTCATGAATATCACTGACGTTGGTCATTTAACTGATAATGCTGATGCTGGTGAAGACAAAATGGAAAAAGGCTCTAAACGAGATGGAAAGAGTGCATCAGAGATTGCTACGTTTTACACAGAAGCGTTTAAGAAAGACATGAAAGACCTTCATCTTCTTATGCCAACGACACTCTGTGCTGCGACGGATCACATTCCTGAGCAAATTTTGCAAGTGCAAACACTCATAGATAATGGGTATACATATGAGACCAATGATGGTATTTATTTTGACACAACAAAAATTGAAGACTATGGAAAGCTTGCGAACCTTAAAGGGCAAGAACTTCAAGCCGGTGTGCGAGTTGAATTAGGGGAAAAGAAAAACCTTCATGACTTTGCGTTATGGAAATTCACAAAACCTGGTGAGACAAGACAAATGGAATGGGAAGCCTTCGGGAAAAAAGGATTTCCAGGCTGGCACATTGAATGCTCAGCCATGAGTATGAAATATCTCGGTAATCATTTTGATATTCATTGTGGTGGTATTGATCACATCCCCGTGCATCACACCAATGAAATTGCACAAGCAGAAGCCGCTGGTGCGAATAAACCATGGGTAAACTTTTGGCTTCATGGAGAATTCCTTAATATAAAGGGTGCAAAGATGTCTAAGTCTGACGATAACTTTCTTCGCCTTCAGACTATCCTTGATAAAGGTATATCTCCTTTATCTTATAGATATTTTCTTCTTCAGGCCCATTACAGAAAACAACTTGTATTTTCTTGGGAAGCTCTTGAAGCGGCTGACAATGGACTTAAAAATCTCCGAAAACAAATAGCATTACTTACACCTGATATAACAACTGCTCCTGAGGTTGAAGATGCTATTAAAGAGGCTCTTTATGATGATCTTAATACTGCAGAGGCTCTTGGTCTTCTTTCTAAACATATTAAAACAAAAACTATTAGCCGTGAAATAATTGCAACTTTTGATGAAGTCTTTGCTCTTGATCTTCTAGAAGCACCAGAACCTCTTTCTATTCCAGAAGATATCGAAGTACTTATTGAAGAAAGAAAGATGGCACGAGAACAAAAAGATTGGAAAAAAAGTGATGACATTCGTAATCTGATACAAGCTAAAGGCTTTTTGGTTGAAGATACAATAGATGGACAAACAATCTCTCTTTCTTAAATATATTATTTAATTTTCTTCTATGAGAAAACACACCAAGGCAATCCTTATCATGGCACTTCCCTTTGTTACTTTATTCTTAATTCTTTTACTATTCCCTATTTTCCGATTTGCAAGTGCATCAATCAATGAAACTTCTTATATCTCATCAGACATTGAAAGTCTGGATGGTGCTCCAATTATTGATAGCACAAGAACATTTGAACTGAATACTTCTACGATTCAGCCCTATATCCCATTTGAAACACCTGTGCGAACTACGGCATTTGGGTTAATCAACGTTGTTCTTACTCTTATTGGTATGCTTAGTGTGCTTGGAATATTTATTTGTGTACCTTTAGGGATTTATATCCTTGTAAAAAAAGAAGAAAAACCTAAACAATAATTTTTTTCTATGAAAAAACATAACAAGGCAGCCATTATCTTTTTATCTCCCTTTGTGCTTCTTTTTATTATTTTTGTTCTTTATGCTGTTATAAATTTTGCGACAGCAGCATCTTATTCATCAATTCAATCACCTCAACCAATTATTTCTGAAGAACCTTCATCTGACCTAGTGTTTAATGAGGTTACGTCTACCTTTGATACCTTTAATGTTACTCCTACTGTTAGTGATACTTCCCTTAGAGGAACAGTTTCTTCAATTATTAACATTGTGCTCTCTTTTCTTGGTATTATTGCGTTATTAGGTATTTTTGTCTCTATTCCTCTTGGTATTTTTGTTCTTATAAAGGAGGATAAGCCAAAAGCCTAAGTCTATGACTAGAAAAGTTAAAGCACTTTCAACGTATCGCCGGGGTATTTGTTATTTTATCTGTACTTATTTTTAAAATTTCCTTCTTTTTTCTTGAAGTAGTGTTTATATTTTTAGATACAATTTCTTCTTAACATATTAAAACTGCTTTTTCGTATCCTTTTTCTTCTTTTTATGGTATTATAACGGTGTTTATAGACAATTTTCTTGTCTTTTCCCTTATGGTACAACCACGTAAACATCGTGAACAATTAGCTCCTTTACCTCAAACAGAAAAAACATCTGCTTCTGTTTCTGTTGAAAAACAAAAGGAACAATTACGTTCACGAGAACAAAAAGACACTGTTACTATTGAAGAATCAAAAGGATTTTTAGAAGAAGCTCTTTCAGGTTTACGAAAGAAACTTAAAAAACAAAAAAAGAGCCAAAAAACAATTCCTCAGGTTCGTGACCAGGTTGTGTTACAAATTGAAAAGATTATGGAAAATGGTCTAGAAGATTCATTTCGAGAAATGACCCCTATTCAAAAACAAGAGTTTAAAATAGAAGGAGAAAAGGCTGCTATTGAAATTCGGACTCTTCTTCGTTCTACTCGGGTAAAAATTAAAAAGGTTTTTCAAATTCTTCTTTCTTGGCTTAGTTTGCTTCCTGGTATTAACAACTTCTTTTTAGAACAAGAAGCAAAAATTAAGGCAGATAAAATTATGGCGATTCGTGATCACATTACCACGAAACGCTAATCTTCGTATGTTTTCTTTTTTCGCATTTCAATTCAATATTAGTCCGAATACTCCTTCGGCTTTTTCTAATACTACACTTTTATCTGATCCATTCTTTTTCTTCGGATTTATTATCCTGATCCTTTTTGTTATTGCTTTTGTTAGCCTTTTTCTTATTCGGACACTTATCCGTCACAAAGATCAACAAAGTAAGGCTTTTAACCGGGTGGTGCTTCAAATTCTTGTCCCAAAAGAGCGAAAATCTGAAGGACAAGGTGGACAAGTAGGGCAAGAAGATAGACTTGAGCATGTAAAAGAAGAAATTGGTATTACTGAAACATTCTTTTCTGCCATTGCTGGTTTAAAAGCGCAACGAGGTATTGTTTCTTGGTTTAAAGGACGAGATGATCATGTTGCTTGCGAAATTGTTGTTCGAGGTGGTCTTATTTATTTCTATATTGATGCGCCCGTTGTGTGGCAACAATTTCTAGAACAACAAATTTACGCCCAGTACCCACATGCACAGATTGATGCCATTACTGATTACAATATTTTTACAGAAAAAAGTGCCATTATTGGAGCATACCTTACTGATACCCAACACCATGCTTTTCCTTTTAAAACATATAAGCAATCTGATTCAGATCCTTTGTCAGCACTTCTTAATGTCCTTGCGAAAATTCAAGACTCAAATAGCTCTGCAGCAGTGCAGTTTGTATTACGAAGTGCTCATAAAAAATGGAGACGAGAAGCTGTGTCTATTGTTCGTAAGGTAAAGCAAGGAAAGAAATTTGAAGAAGTCATGTCTTCTGGTGTTGCAAGTAAAGTTACCGGTGCGCTTGGTATGGTTGGAAAAGAAATATTTACTTCAACTAAACCAAAGGACCCACTTAAAAAAGACGACCCTAACGAATACAAACTTTCTCCAATGGAAGAAGAGATGTTGAAAGGTATTGAGCAAAAACTTTCTAAAGGTGGCATGGATCTTACAGTGCGATTTTTAAGTGTTTCTGAAAATGAAGAAACAGCCCGATTGCATCTAGATAATTTAATTAATTCTTTTAGCCAACATAACCTCTACCGATTTGGAAATACGTTTAAGGCCATTGTTCCGAGAAATCAAACAAAACTTATTCGTCATTTTATTTATCGATCTTTTAATGAACGACACAGCTTTCTTGTAAACACTGAAGAGATGGCGTCTTTGTGGCATTTACCACTTCATTCTACTGAAGCCCCTAATATTAAATGGCTAACTGGGCGATCTGCTCCCCCACCACCGAACCTTCCTCAAGAAGGATTGCTTCTTGGATACATTGAATACCGTGGTCTTCGTCATGATGTCCGAATAAAAGAAGCTGACAGACGTCGACATCTTTATATTATTGGTAAGTCTGGATCTGGTAAAACGGTAACCGTTGCAAACCTTGTTATTCAAGATATTTTAGAAGGAAAAGGTGTCGCAGTTGTTGACCCACATGGAGATCTTATTGAAGCTATCCTTGAGCACATTCCGAAGCATAGAGCTGATGATGTTATTCTTTTTAACCCCTCTGATCTTGATCGTCCATTTGGACTTAACATGCTAGAAGCAAAAACAGAGGATCAAAAAGATTTTGTTGTACAAGAAATGATCTCTATTTTTTATAAGCTGTTTCCGCCTGAAATGATTGGTCCAATGTTCGAACATCAAATGCGTAATGTGATGCTTACCTTGATGGCTGATATTAATAACTCCGGAACAATTATTGATATCCCTCGGATGTTTACTGATGACGATTACGTAAAGATTTATCTTAAGCGTTTAAAAGATCCTGTTGTGAGAGCCTTTTGGGAAAAAGAAATGGCAAAAACAAGTGACTATCATAAATCTGAAATGCTTGGATACTTAGTCTCTAAAGTTGGTCGGTTTGTTGAAAATGAGATGATGCGAAACATCATGGGACAACAAAAATCGAGTTTTGATTTTCGTGAAGTCATGGATAGTAAAAAAATCCTTCTTGTTAACTTGGCTAAAGGTAAAACTGGTGAAGTGAATGCAAAACTTCTTGGTCTTATTATCGTTGCAAAACTACAAATGGCTGCGCTTAGTCGCGCTGACATGCTTGAACATGAACGAGATGACTTTTATCTTTATATTGATGAGTTCCAAAACTTTGTTACCGATTCTATTTCTACTATTCTTTCAGAAGCTCGAAAATATAGACTTGATCTTACTATTGCTCATCAGTACATGGGGCAACTTACTGATGACAAGGGACGCTCTAACATTCGTGATGCTGTCCTTGGAAATGTTGGTACGATTATGTCTGGGCGTATTGGACCAGATGATGCTGAAGTGCTTGCCAAAGAATTTGCCCCAACCTTTGGTTCATATGATCTATTAAACACTCCTCAATATTCATTCTACGCCAAAGAACTTATTGATAACGAAGCGAGTAAACCCTTTTTACTTCGTTCCTACCCTCCAAAGAATGGAAATAGAGATCTCGCTGATGCCATTAAACAACTTTCTCGCTTGAAATATGGGCGCGATAGGCGTATTGTAGAGGCCGAGATACTTGAACGAACAAAATTAGGAGATCCTGAGACAAAAGGAACAACAGACATCGCTGAAGCAACACTATAAAATACAAAAAATAAATTTACATACATATAAATATCAATACCTATGGATACCATCTCTCATATGATTTCAGATAAAGCTGCAGCCCTTTCTCTTACCCCTGTTACACCTCCACCGACTCCCCCACCTCATGTGCCTATTACACAACAAGATCATACAGAGGTTTCATTATTACCAACACCACCTATTATTCCACCAATAGAAAAAGCTCCTCCTACAATTCCTTCTCATGAAGAAACATTGACCAACCTTAAGGCCATGATTCATTCAATGAAAGATCAACTTGATGGCATGCTTCGTGTTATCCAGGGAGAAAAGGTCCTTATAACAAAAGGAACTAATCCTCATGTGGATGTTCTTGAAACTGGAGAAAAAGTCCTTGAAGGAGTTTTTAACGGTCAACACATGGTTGGAGAAGACGGAAAAGAGTATCCAGTTCCTCCAAACTATGCAAGTAAATCAAAAATGGTTGAAGGTGATCTTCTTAAACTTACGATTACTAATAGAGGGTCGTTTATTTATAAACAAATTTCTCCGATTGAACGATCTCGTCTTCTTGGAGAATTAGTAAAAGCTGATCAAAATGAGCAATGGACAGTATTAGCAGAAGGAAAACTTTATAAAATTCTCACAGCTTCTATTACGTTTCACAAAGGAAAGCCTGGGGACGAAGTGATTCTTCTTGTTCCTAAAGGTGGTATGGCTATTTGGGGTGCCGTTGATAACATTGTTCACAAATCATAATTTAAATAAGCCCCTTTATTTTTAATACTATACGCTATGATTTTATCTTTGCTCTCTAAACGAATTCTTACAAGCGTAGCATGTATTGGACTTTGTCTATTCTTTATTGGTGCTGGGTGCCAAACGGACAATAAGAGTAGTGATCTAAATGAACCAACAAATAATTCTGAATCATCTGAAGAAGATGTTATTCTCGAGAGTGGAATGGGAGGAGGAGGATATGACACACCTGAAACTACAGATGCTACAGAAGATCCTAGTGTTGATAATGACAAATCAAAAACCACACCTGTAACTCTTGAACCTGTACCAACTTCTGATGATTCTACTACAACAGACTCAAGTGATCCCCAAATAGCTTCTTTTCGAGGTATTGTTACACTCTGCTTTCCAGAAAAAAGTGTTACAGATAAAGAAATCATTGAAATGATGGCTGGTATTGAAGAAGCAGAAAATACAAGTGATATAACAAAAGCAGATATCCCGTTTGAAAAATACCTTGGGACAGAAGCTTCTTTATTTCTACAACTAGCGAACTTTCTACCACGTGATGCTACGCCTGAAGATTGTTCCAAAATACTGAAAAAATAACTTTAAGGGTTGATAATATTGCTTATATACTCTCATTCTTCTAATTCTATTTATAGAAAAGCGCCTTTATACGGCGCTTTTTTAGTTGACTTTTCACCTTCGTATCTATACTATAACCCCTGCAACTGAGGCATACTGCCTCGTACCTACACCCTAGAGAAGGAGACAATGCCATGGCACGTACCATGTTTCAAGACCTCTACCCGGAGGCCATTGGGGTCATCGGGGGAAGTGGTCTTTCAAGAATGGGGATTGGTGATTTTGTGGAGGTCCACCCTCCCCACATGCTTGAAGGTCCCTTTGGACAACCCTCGGGTCCGATCACCATGCGGGAGATCGGCGGCAAACTGTTTGGGTTCCTTCCCCGCCACGGCGAGGGACACAGGATCCCGGCTCACAAGGTCCCTGCTCGAGCCAATGCCTGGGCTCTTCGAGATCTCGGCATCCGGACAGCAATTGGATGTTGCGCGGTGGGATCCCTTCGCAAGGGTGTTCCACCAGGGACCTTGGTGATTCCTTCGGGGCTCGTCAACGACACCCAGGGCAACCGTCCGGCCTACACGTTCTTTGATGAGGTGACCGTCCACATCTCACGGGCAGAACTTCTCTGCGAGTACCTCGGCGCAGCCATCACCAAGGCATGTAGTGCCAACAACCAACGTGAGGGAAGTATTTTCAGGGGAGGCTCGTGTGTGGTCATCCCTGGTCCGGGATTTGGGACCCCGGACGAGAGCCACATTCGGCGGCTTCACAACCCCAACCTGATCGTCGGTATGACCCAAGATCCTGAGGCTACGCTTTGCGCGGAAGCTGGGATCCGGTATGCGGTGCTCTGCTTGGTGACGGACTACGACGTGTGGCGAAAAGAGGATACCTCCGTCGACGTCAGTGAAGTCACCAACGCACTCATCCGTTGGGACTGGGAAGGGCTCATCGGCAAGATGCTGGAGCGCTTTGCTCCTGCCTGGGAAGAGCCGTCGGCGAAAGAGTGCCTCTGCACTCAACGAGTGCACGGTGCGATCCAGATGGATCACCACGTGATCCGAGAGTCACCCGATCTCATGGAGCTCTACGGTGCGCTCCTTGGCCCACACCTGCAAGGTCGCCCTATCTAAGAAGGGCACCTCACGGGGGAGGGTTTCGATTCAGCATCGTCGCCCTTCCTTTGTATATATCTGTATATAAAGGAAGGAGAAGAATATGCGATGATGTTGAAACTATAGTTGTAAATAAAAAGAACCTCGTTTAACGAGGTTCTTTTTTGTTGTATTTAGAATTACTTTTTGTCTGGGTCTGTAATATGCTTTGAAATAAGCTTTGTCATTTCAAACATAGTTACTTCTTTTTTGTTATCAAACAAAGGAAGAAGAAGTTCATCAGCGAGAATGTTTCGCTTGTTTTCTGGGTTTTGTAGGTCAAGTTTTTTAATATATACCCAAATTTGTTTCACAACTTGTGAACGAGCCATAGGTCCTTTTCCAACCACAGCTTCAAGCTCTGGTGAAAGGTCTAATGGTTTAAGAAGTGCTGGATTTGCTTTACGTGGCATAAAATCCTTAATTAGACTAAATTAAAATATCTACCCAGAGTATAGCATAAATAGCCCCCTATAGCAATGGTTTGTCAAGGGGAGCGCCCCTAGAGGCATTTTACGCACCTTTCAAATTCAGCTATACTGTTAGACATTACGTTTCACTTTAATACCCCTTACATGGCACTTTATCATACCTATAGACCTCAAATATTCGCTGATGTGACTGGACAAAGCCATATTATTACGACTATTACGAACCAACTTGCGAAAGGCAGTGTTGCTCATGCATATCTCTTTTCTGGTCCTCGTGGTATTGGAAAAACAACGACCGCTCGCTTACTTGCAAAAGCATTAAACTGTACGAGTAGAAAGGAAGGGACCTTTGAACCATGTAACACATGCCAATCTTGTATAGAGACAACGGCAGGTCGAGCGCTTGATGTTATTGAAATTGATGCCGCAAGTCACACCGGTGTGGATCATGTTCGAGAGCATATTATTGATAATGCTCAGTTTCGTCCAACGTCATCTACATATAAAGTTTTTATCATTGACGAAGTACACATGCTTTCAACAAGTGCGTTTAATGCGTTATTAAAAACACTTGAAGAACCACCAAGTCATGTTGTATTTATTCTTGCAACGACTGAACTTCATAAACTTCCGGCAACCATTATTTCGCGTTGCCAACGTTTTTCTTTTACAAATATTCCTTTCGATGTATTAAAAGAACGATTACTCTTTATTACTAAAAAAGAAAGAGTTACTGTTGACGAAGCAGTTCTTTTGCGGATTATTCAAAAAAGTGATGGATGCGCTCGTGATGCGGTTACGCTTCTTGATCAAGTAATGGCTACAGGAGAAACACATATTACAGCTGATGTGGCCTCTCTTGTATTACCGACAGCACAAAGTGAAGAAGCTATTACCTTTATTACTCACCTTATTAATAAAGACACCACAGGTGCTCTTAGTATTTTAGCAACACTTACCTCTGCAGGTGTACATATGCATCAATTTTCTCATGATCTTATTGAACTCCTTCGCTTTTTACTTATTTCTAAAACCGGAGCAAACACTGCCCATGTAGGACTTGATCTTCATGATGAACACAAAAAAAGATTACTGACTCTTTGTGAAACTATTACATATAGTGACCTTGTGTCTCTTATTGATATGGCTCTTCAGCGAAAAGAAAAGATTTCGAAATCCCCTATTAGTTCTCTCCCTCTTGAACTTCTTGTTGTTGAATGGGCTTCTATGGGAGCACCAACGACTACACCGGCTTCCCCTTTACCCACACCACCACAAGTAACACCTCCACCGACATCCCCTCCCGTATCATCGCCACCAACTCCTCAAGAACCACCGATGCCAACACAAAAAGAGCCTTCTTCTCAAGAAGAGAAAACTGTTATAGAAGAAACTCCACCAACAGCTTCCCCTGCTTCTTCAGGAGATGCCGTTTGTACTATTGAAAAAGTAAAAAGCATGTGGAGTGCTTGTGTATCTAAAGTTGAATCATCTTCTCCTTCTCTTGTATTTATTTTAAAAATGGCAGATGTAGTCTCTGTTGAAAGCAACATCATCACTCTTCGGGTTGCCTATGGTTTTCATAAAGATAAACTTCTTGCTAATACTCCTAAGAAGCTCATTGAAAAATCTATTAGTGACGTTTTAGGCTCTAAAATGACCTTTTCCGTGTTAGTTGATGTAGATACAGAAGCTGCCGTTATAAAGCCCTCACAAGAGCTTAAAGACCTTGCAGCGGCCTTTGGTGGTGAGGTTGTTGGATAGATAATTGACGTTCAATTAATGGCTTGTTATACTCGATTCGCTCTATTCGGGGATCGTCTAATGGTAGGACAGCAGGTTCTGGATCTGCTTATCTAGGTTCGAATCCTGGTCCCCGAGCAACAATAAAAATTTCTCTATGTGTAGTGATTTTCTACTATGGTTTTATTTTTACTTTACTCTTCATTTTGGCGTATGATGTTAACCTATGAATAAAGTAATACTTGAACCTCGAAAGCCATATTATATTTCCAGAGCGAATTTAGATAAGGAATGTATTGATATTGGAGGAAGAGACATTATTATTGGTTTTAATGAGCCTGCTCCTAAAGTTGAGAAAGGCGGGAGGAAGCTTTACTCTACGTTAAATGCTCGACTTCCTGCATATTTTTTGCCAGCAGTTGATGTTGCAATGAAGCAGCCCAAAAGGCCACGATTTTATCTCATGAGTGGAATTAATATAGCGATGAAATGGAGTGCTCGTTCAGAAAAAGAGCGACACACTATGCTTGCACATAATAAAATAAAGTTTGATTTTTTGGAATCTTTTTTACATACATTCTATCCTGATACATTTTCAGTTGTGGAGTATGTTGTCTCGCAAGATCCTTTACGGATTCCTGAAAGGATCTTATTAGAAATTTGGAATCTTATAGAAAAGAATAATCCCAAACGTGCAATTGAATTAAGAAAAATTTTACTAAAATTTAAAGAGCCCAACAAATTCAATGTTGATGAGAACAATTCTCAAGGATCTCTTGATGCAGTAAAATATGCTGTTTCACACTTATTTGCATTTGGAGATATAAATTTTGAAGGAAATTATTATATTAATCCAAAAGGGTTTGCGAGTATTGGTGGAAGTCAGGAAAGATACTTCAACGAAATTCGAAATTTGGCATTTGATTGCTTACATGATGTAGCACACACTATATTTGGTCAGTCTGTTTTACTTAGAGACAATGTTCAAATCATTGTTGAGAAAGAACAGCAAGTACCACCTCCGTATACTGGATCAACAAAAGGAAATACTAGAAAGAGAATGGTTGATGAAGTAACATATGAAAATAGATTAGATCTTAGTTACTATGAAACTCGCAAAAAATTGCAATCAGATATGAATTATTTATATTCCCATGTGCCAAAGGAAAAGTATGAAGCGTTTTGGAATAAATATCAGAAAAAATATAACAATCTTAAATTAAGATATGAAGAAGCTTACCAAATTAAATTGTAAATATTTGTAAAGCTTTGAAATCAATTCTCCTCCACTCAAAAGTTCTGAATACGTCCAGCAATGGAAACTACAGTTTAAAAATCCCACTAATACTAGTGAGATTTTATATTTAGCCGAAAATAGACGACTACCCCATTATTCGCGCTCCAAAACTTGCTACCAATGGATTACCAAGCTTCGACGGGATTTTAAGCCGAATGGCTTCTGCCTTTATCCCTTTAAACTGAGGCAATTGTTCTAGTAATTGTGCCATATCGAAAGACGAAAAATGTCGCGGTGCATGGCAACTGAGAGCTACAAATGCAGGATCATCCACCAATAATTCTTTTACAGCCAACATTAAGCGCGCTAGATCTTTTTCTATTTTCCATATTTGACCTCCTCCACGACCAAAGGCAGGTGGATCGATAATAATGGCATCATATTTTTGCCCTCTTCGTATTTCTCGTTCCATAAATTTCATTACGTCATCACATATCCAACGCACGTTCGCATCAGCTAACCCAGATAATTCTGCGTTACGCTTTGCCCAGCTTATGGCAGATTTTGCACCATCTACGTGGCACACTTCGGTATGCGGTGCGATTGCATGTAATGTCGCCATTCCCGTGTAAGCGAATAGATTGAGTATTTTGAGGGGTTTCTTTGATCTCTTTGCAACCTGAGCGGCTATCCATTTCCAGTTTTCATATTGTTCTGGGAAAATTCCTACCTGTCCATTTGAAGAAAAGCGAAGCTCAGCCTTTAATGAACCAACTGAGATATTCCAGCTATCCGTCATATCATTACCCTTCTGCCATTTTTTCTCTGTTTCATTACGGATAAACCTTGCATCTGGCTTTCTATCTAAACCATCCCTTGTCGTACTGGACCAAATGGCCATAGGACATGACCGGGTTATGATCCTGTCTCCAAATCGCTCAGTCCGAATTTCGTCTCCACAATCTATTAGCTCGTAATCAAAGATTTTATTATTATTCATATACTAAAAATCATACAGTAAAACTATAAGCAAGGTCAATTTACATTACATGAGACTAGACGAAAGAGGAAATTTCTTATAAGATATAGCTCTATAAATATTACTTCTATGCTAAAAATTACCAACCTGGTAAAAATATACGGAAAGGGAAAAACAGCAAAAACTGCTGTTGATAACATTTCTTTGACTATTCCACGAGGGAGTTTTTTTGGTCTCCTTGGACCAAATGGTGCGGGAAAATCAACGACGATTCATTGCATTACGGGAATTTCACAACCCACTTCTGGTCAGGTTCTGATAGATGGAGTTGACGTCGTGAAGGAATACAAACTTGCAAGAACAAAAGTGGGATTGTCTCCACAAGAGTTTAACGTGGATATTTTTTCTACCCCAGAAGAACTTATGTACTATATGGGAGGGTACTATGGTATTTCGAGTGATGTACGAAAAAAGCGGATTGATGAATTAATTACACAGTTTGATTTAGAAGAACATAGA
>JABIEQ010000013.1 GCA_018651085.1 Candidatus Magasanikiibacteriota bacterium | reverse complement strand
GAGAACAACTGTGGCACATGTGACAACGTGTGCACCTTCGACCACGCGACGCCCCTCTGCAGTGACGGGGAATGCGGATTCGAAGAATGCGAACAGGACTTCTACGACATCAACGAGGACCCCGAAGACGGCTGCGAGTACGCGTGCGAATTCGACAACGATGAAGGCATCGGAGATCGGTGTGACGGGAGAGACAACGACTGCGACAGCGACGTCGACGAAGACGAATCTCCGGAAGGGTTCACCTGTGTGGGCCCGGACACGTACACCATTGGATCGCCACAAGGCGAAGACGGAAGGAGCGACGATGAAAGCTTGTTCACATTCGCCCTAGACTACGGTTTCCTAGGTGGACTTGGCGAAATCACCCAGGAAGAGTTCGAGCGAGTGACGGGCTTCAACCCATCCTTCCGCTCTGACTGTCCCCAGTGCCCCGTAGAGAGCGTGACATACCTCGACGCGGTGAACTACTCCAACTTGCGCTCCACAGAGGAAGAAGGACGCACCCCCTGCTACGCTTGCAGGAACGGGAACGAAGAATCTGTTCCCTGTGCTGATCCCACTGCCACCGAGGCAATCCTGACATCCCTGATCTGCGACGGCTACCGCCTGCCAACCGAAGCCGAATGGGAAATCATGGACCGGGCTGGATGCGAAGACCGCAACTACGGCAGGTGCTTCGATCCGGAACTTCCACTGAGCCAAATTGCCTGGTTCGCCGACAACTCGGGAAATACCACCCAGGAAGTCGGACAGTTGACCCCCAACGCCTGGGGCTTCACCGACACTTCGGGCAACGTCCGTGAATGGACCGAGTCCCTCTACACGAACCAGCACGGAGAGGAACCTCTCGAAGAGGAACTTCGGCGTGTGCACCGTGGAGGGTCGTTCGGACAAACGGACAATCAATGCCGATCAGGCGACCGCGACAAGGACATCTGGTTCTGCCAGAACCCCGACGACTGCCGCAACCGCGGCCTTGGCTTCCGGGTTGTCCGCGGCGTCCCCCAGTAGAGATCACCCCCGTCTGAGGTGGTCACTACTCAATGTTCTTTCCCTACAGACAACTGCCTCCATGCTTTTTTCCTAGTAAAAGCTGGAGCAGAGGGAACCCTTTTTAAGGGAGGTACTAGGATGCCCGACCGATCAACATCGGTCGGGCACACAACAAAAAACACCATTATACAAATGGTGTTTTTTGTTTGTCTAAAACGTATTATGAAAGCATCTTTTGTACTCGTTCTATAATAGCATTACTATCCATCTTATAATGTTTTCTTAAGTATTTTTGAGATCCAACCACAGAAGAAAACACATTAGAAAGACCAATACGAGAAAATTTCTTTGGAAACACATTATTATCCATACACACTTCACTGACAGCACTTCCAAATCCTCCATCAAGCACATGTTCTTCAACAGTTAGAATTCCTTTTGTTTCTTTACATGCTGCAATAATGGCAGCACTATCAATAGGTTTCACACTATGAAACGATAACACACGACAAGACACGCCTAAAGAAGAAAGCATTTCTTCTGCAACTAATACTTCTTCTAAAATACCTCCAACACTCATAAGAGTTACATCAGTTCCTTCTTTAACCACACGTGCTTTTGAAAAAGAAAAATCTCCGCTCGAAGCATTATCCCCCGTTATCCATGATTTATCAATTCGCAAATACCCAGGTCCTTTCTTTTCAGTAAAAAATCGAGTAATACCATCTGTTTCAATAAAATCACTTGGAACTCCCACCGTCATACCTGGCATAGAACGCATAAGCGCAATATCTTCTGTCGCATGATGACTCATTCCAAGTGCCCCATAACTAAATCCAGCACCAACGGATACAACATTTACATTAAGATCATGATACGCAACATCATTTCTCAACTGTTCTAAACAACGAAACGTTGGAAAGTTCGCAATAGAATAGGTAAATACAATCCGCCCTTCAAGTGCAAGTCCAGCTGCAATCCCTGTCATATTTTGTTCAGCAATCCCCGCATTTAAAAATTGATCAGGACACGTTGCAATAAAATTATCGAGTACCTTAAATCCAAGATCACCAGTAATAAGAAAAATTCGATCATCTTTTTTTGCAAGTTCAGTAATTGTTTCTATAAATTGATCTCTCATACAGATTCCTCTAATTCTTTAATGGCCGCATCATATTCTTCCCCCTTTGCTGTTCTATAATGCCACAAGATAGTATTTTCCATAAATGACACACCTTTTCCTTTTACTGTGTTTGCAATAATAGCAATAGGAGAAGAAGATGGTGTCGTTAACGCAACGCGCAAGGACTCATGATCATGTCCATCAACAACACGCGTATCCCATCCAAAACTTTTCCATTTATCAGAAAATGGTTCAAGGGATAATACATTTTCAACGGTATTAAGACTTTGTATCTTATTATAATCAACAATAACAACAAGATTATTGAGATTATGATGTGGAGAAAATAACGCAGCTTCCCAAATAGAACCTTCATCACACTCCCCGTCTCCAACAATCACAAAAACTTTGTGATCCTTCTTTTTTCTCTTTGCATCAAGTGCCATACCAACACCAACAGACAACCCATGCCCAAGAGCCCCCGTAGAAAACTCTACACCAGGGATACCCTTATGAGATACATGACCACTTAAATCAGATCCATCCTTATAATGCGTATCAAGTTTTGCAACATCAAAAAAACCAGATCGAGCAAGCGCAGCATAAATACCAGCACCAGCATGTCCTTTGCTTAAAATAAATCTATCACGATCTTCCCATGTTGGATTCTTTACATCATAAGATAACACCTCGCCATAAAGAACAGCAAGAATGTCAGCAATAGAAAAAACAGAACCAATGTGACCACTACTACCAAGGTTTGTCATCCGAAGCACATCCTTACGGATAGTATTTGCTAATTTAAGGGTATCCATAAACAATTACATTGATCCACCATCAATTCCAAGCATTGCTCCTGTTGCAAAGCTTGCATGAGGTGACGATAAAAATAACACAAAAGCCGCAATTTCTTCAGGCGTTCCCATCCGACCAATAGCCTGATGATGACGAAGAAAATCAGCTAATTTTTCTGGAGCTTCTTCTTTTGCTTTATCCCAATAACTTCCGTCATACGCAATTGCCCCAGGTAATACTGCAGAGACAACAACACCGTCTTTTGCCACTTCACGTCCAAGTGTCTTAGTATACGCACTAAGCGCGCATTTAGAGACAGCATAAGGTGCCCGCCCACGAAGGGATTCTCCTGATATAGAAGAAATATGAATAACTCTTCCCCATCCTCTTTTCTGCATAGAAGGAACAATATGGTTATTCATTTCAATAGCAATACCCACATTAAATTGCCATACTTTTTGCCAAGCTTCAATGGAAGAAAGCGCACTCCTATGTTCAAGTGGCCCACCAACATTGTGAACAACAATATCAAAAGGACCTCCTTCTTTTTCTAATACTTGTACGGCATTAAGAGGAACTCCTGCTTCTAATAAATCCCCTACAAAATATGAATGCCCTTCACCCATTTGAGTACATACTTGTTGAAGAACATCTTCTCGCCTAGAAATAACAGATACATTTGCACCTTCTTTAGCAAACGAAAGAGCAATAGCCTTCCCAATACCTTGACTTCCCCCTGTGACGAGCACCCGTTTTCCAGTAAGTTCTAAATCCATAATACAACCTAAAGATGAGTAAAAGTATCTTTTTTAAATAATTTCTTTTTCGGATACCACCAGTACAGACGATACAACAATATGCAGAAGGTAATAGCCATATGACCTAAAAATAAAATCGCAGAAAGTGTTGGGGACCATAAAAATACAATAAACGTAAGGACATAATAAAAAAGTGTCCAAGCATAAATCATAAATGTTAAGTAATCTATGACACGAAAAACAAAAGGAAGAGGATGACGACTTTTCTTTTTAACAAGGATCCAGTCCTTCACATCTAGTTTATGTTTTTGAATTGTATCTTTCACAAGTAATTTTGCTTCTCGTAAAAAAACAAACTTTTGGGTTAAAAGACCCAACAAAAGTGTAAGGAAAAAAATATTAACATGCACGCCTTGAACATAAAAAAAATGCCCGATTGTGAAATAAAATACAAACGGATATAAAAAGTGTACTCCTCTATCATGATAAATCCCCGCTTGTGTCTGGAAATCTTTTGCACGAGAAAGTTCTCCATCAACTTTATCAGTCATGGTTACAGTATACAAAAGACCTAACTGGATCACACCGAAAAGAACGACCCACTCTCTAGCCCATCCAAAAAAACTAGAAAAAAATACTAAAGCCAACAAAAAATATGAAAAAAATGTCACATCAGTGGGACGAATGAATGAAAAAAATCGATACACAACATAAGAAAGCCGAACAGAAATATTTCTTTCAAGCCGATAAAATCTATCCCCAGACATCTTTTCTACCTTTGGTCCATGGACTAATAATTTATACGAAGAAAAATTCATCATAATACCTTATATTTTCTTATATGATTGAGCATATGACGAAATACTCATTGATTCAACATTATACTTAGATAATAACGTAAAAATATATTCAATATGCGTATACACATGTTCTAACGCTTCTGGTGTCTTTGTATATGGACTCGTTCCAACAGATAATTCACTCGAATGAATCATAAATTGAATATACGGAAGATCATTTTTCTTTGCAGCCGTATATAGTGCATCCCAATCAGAAAAGACACTTCTATCAAATACCCGAAACCATCGGAGACGAAAAAATAGTTTATTCAACACTTTAGTGATAAATAAACTCCGAGGAAGTGATAAAAAGATCTTTCCAAGTATACCACGCACAGAGCTATACATACCGGTAAAAAGAACAGTCATAGGAAGCTCTAATATATTTTTGCCCTTCCCTTCAACCACATAAGGATGAGTTGAAGAAAAACGAAAATCAGGTCCACCATTTCCCCCCGTATCCCCAATAGTTTTTTTCCAAGAAATCTTAGGAGTAATAGAAGAATCCACGATATACCCTAAAGACGAAAGCATTTCTGCTTGACGATTATCAAATCCCCATCGCCCAGCCCGATAACTTGTCGGTGAAACACCCGTAGCATCAGTCACAGCGGCGGTAAGTACCTCCAACTTCGCTTGTAAAGATTGTGTTGAAACATCAGAAGGAAATCGTAAATCGACATCTTTTTCTTCTTTTGGTGGTGTTGTCCACGGATGAAGGTGTGCTCCAATTTCAGCAGTCCCTTTTTCTTGCCATGAACGAAGCATTGAAGCAGCTTCTTTATTTACAGCAACTTCATGCGTAATAAAATAAGTTGGTGTAAACCCAAATGAATCACAAAGCGCTTGAAAACGAGAAAGACCCGGAATATTCTCAAGGGTGAGAGGATCACTTGAAGAACGCTGGTAATCAGCCTCTGTATCAACACTAATAAGAAACTTCATACAATAATACTAAGAATCAAACAGGTAATCTTTTTCAAGTTCAACCGTTTGTTTAATAATATCTTCCATCAACCACTTTGGTTTCCAACCAACAGCAGCGACAAGTTTATCTACATTAGGAATTTTATCATACGCTTCCTCAAATGCATCACCATACAACGTTTTTGGATCAACAAGATTAATTTTACTTTGACTATTCATCGCAGCTTTAATCTTTTGCGCTAAATCTAAAATGGAAATAACATTATCAGGGGTCCCCACATTATAAATATCATTTTTATATTCAGATTCCATGAGCAAAAATATCCCTTCAATGAAATCATCAATATGGGTAAACGTCCGTTTCATCTTTCCATCTCCATAAACAGTGATAGCTTCATTTTTACTAGCAAGTTGTAAAAATCGAGGGATAACAAATCCACCTTTATGATTTTGTTCTGGTCCTACAATATTAAATGGACGAATACAAAGATATGACAAATCGTTAGAAATGGCTAAATTATGAAGTAAAATCTCCCCCATAAGTTTTGCCATAGCATATTCAAGCCGAACCGTAATTTTAGGAGATACAATCTTATCAACATCTTCTTTTGTTGGTTCAAGTGCATGAAAACCATATAATTCAGATGTCGACATAAACATTAATTTTGCCTTTGTCGCAATAGCAATATTTGCCATTTTTTCTAAATGAGACACAATAATACCAGACATACGTCCAGCAAACTTCAATACACGCACAGGTCCTACAGGACTCGCTAAATGATAAATCTGATCATACAATTCTCCTACTGGTGGTTGCCAGTGATCAAGATCAGACTGAATAAAGGTCACCCGATCGTGAGAAATAATTTCATCCTTTTCTACACTTGCAACAAGACTATCAACAATAATAATTTGGTAATCTGTATCACGAAGAATCTTTCTCGTAAGAAACTTGCCAATAAAGCCCATCCCCCCTGTAATAAGCACCTTTTTCATATACACATCGTTATACATTAATTGTTCCCTATCATAGCGTACGAGGACACAAAAATCAAACTATACCGCATATCCACGAAAACGCATCCATCGGCGCAAAAGTGAAGAATTAACCTTATGATAGTAAAAACACGGCGTTCTTTCTCCTCCATAACTTTCCTTAAATTCAGCAAGTGACTGCTCTTTTTTGTCCGTTGAGTCAGAAGAAAAACCTCCAAGGTCAAAATGCGTGTATCCGTACTTTTTAAACCATTTCATTGATTCCCAAATAAGCATCCTATTTGCCCAACCAACAACTTCTCGAGAAGAACTTCCATCAAGACGTTTAGAAGCTGCCACCCAAAGACGGGTAAACGGTGCCTCTGTTATATATATATTAGCGGCAATCATTTCTCCTTTATAGTATGCCCCAAATAAAACACCTTCAGTAAACATATATACATCATCAAGTGGTAATGACTTTGCTTTCCGAAACGCTGTATATATCTTTTTAAATTCAGAAAAATCTGTACATTGTCGTATTTCTATCCCCGCACGCTCCCCACGAGTAATCTGTTTTCTAATAAATGATTTTCGACAATTCTCCCAAAGAATAGTTTCATCAAGCGTAAGGTCAACAATACTCGTGAGTCCTTCTTTACATCGGAACCCCGAAACATCCGCTTTTGTATATGAAAAAGCATTGATAAGGGAAGCTCCCGGAATATCAAAAGGGGTAGAAAACCAAATCCAACATTTTTGAAAAAATCCAGACGACAATCTTTTTCGATATAATACCCGTCCAGATATAGAAGACACATCAGCAGAAACAGTTGATACTTTTTTCAGTCGGACAAGTAACAAATGACCAAACCGACGAAGCACAGGGATATACTCTACTATCCGAGAAAGTACCCCTGATATTCGAGGAGATAATGATAACCGTGCTTCAAAAGGCAACGTAATATCAATATATCTAGATCTTTCAAAAGAAAAAAATGACGCTGAATCTTTTTGAACCTCTTCTAGAGAAAAATAATGAAAAAAAATGTCTGACCCGTGCATCCCTTCAACAGGCTGCTTAGCAAGTTTTCGACGAAGATCTTGATGATACATAGAACACACAAATTCACCATCATCAGTTAAGGTTTCTTCAATATGAGAAAAAAACACGGCTCGCTTGTGTCTTGTAGGGATATGTTCAATAAGTTGCGTAGAAAATGCCACATCAAAATACTTATTGGCTGTTCGACACTGCACAGCATCAGCAAGAATAAGTCCTACAGGAAAAGAAAGCTCTTCAGTCTTTGTCGCAAGAACTTCTAAAGAAGAACGAGAAAAATCAACAGCAATCACACAAGAAGGATCTGAGAGAGGAACTGTTAAACGCCCTGTTCCACATCCATATTCAATAACTCGCTTATCTGTAACATCTCCTAGAAATTTCATTGTTGAAGGTACTTCTTTTTCATATCGAACAGACAGTCGTTTATCATATGCCTCAGCTCGCTTATTTCGAGAATCCATTTCCTTTTGTTCAAGAGATTCCAATTCATCTTGATTTCCTAACAAATCTAAAATACCAGAACGAATATAATATATATGTTCACAAGAAGAACAACGAACAGTACCTTCTAACATGTATTCTTTTGTTCCATCAATAACAGTACCAACCAAAAGAGACGCAAGATCTTTTTGACAAACGATGGCATCAAGTAATACTAAAGGAAATCCTTTAACCATAGATTATAAAGATAATTTAGAAATAAACCCATCAGCTAAACGATCATAGATAAATCGCTCCCTATACAAATCATAAGCAGCATATCCCATAGAAGATCGCTTTTCAAAATTCAGACTTAAAAAAGTAACATGCTCGGCAAACTTTTTTATATTTCCCCAAGGAACCAAATGACCAGTCACACCATCAACAACAACTTCATGAGCAGACTCAAATAAAGAAGATACTGTTGGAAGCCCAGCGGAAGTAGCTTCCATAATACTCGCGGCCCCTCCTTCTGTTTTTGAGTTAAAAATAAATATGTCAGTTTTTTTATAATATAAAGAAATTTCTTCATGAGGAACAATACCAACAAAGGTTACTCTGTCTTGAAGACCATATGAAGCAACAAGATCTTCAAATCCTTTTCGAAGACTTCCGTCCCCTATAAAAGAAAGGTGCACTTTAACATCCGAGTGGTGATCTTTAATATATTTCATAACATCAATCATTCCCCTATGACCTTTGTTTTCTGTACGGATATTTCCAACATGGAGTAATTGAATTACAGCTTGATCCGATTTTTTATATTTTTCATCAACCTCACCTTGAGTAAGCATTGGATGAACACCATTACGCATGGCAAGAATTTTTCGTGAATGAACTTTTAAATACGCACATAACTGATCACGAACAGCCCCAGACATAGCGAAAATTTTATACGTGAAAAAATTCATACACCAATCAAATACACGCATCTTTGTTGTCTTTCGCCGAGGATCTCCTGGCTCAATAATACACACTCGAAGTCTTGGTAAAAAAAACTTCATCATTCGTGCAATATTATTAGAATAATCAAGATATGAATACAACACATCAATCTTATGTATCTTAATATACCTACGAAAAGCAAGGTATGATCGAATATCATGAAGCGTTTTAAATCGAAAATATGCAACTTTTTTATGAATACGTATTTTTGAAGAAAAATCTTTAGGATTAGGATATGCATGAGAAAGCGCAAAAAAAACATCAATCCCTTTTTCAGAAAAATAATTAGCTTGATCAATAAACATTTGTTCTGCTCCACCAATAGACTTTAAACTATCAATGAAAAACAAAATCCGTTTCTTCCTTTCCATATATTATATTCTACGAAACACCAAATAATAAAGGATATACAAAAAAAGCTCAGAAATAAGAAGCCCCCATACAGCCCCCCATAATCCAAAAAACTTTAACAGTGGGAAAAGTATAATCATCCGAAATAATGGACCTAAAATACGGATAATATACAATTCTTTTGTTTTCATTTGTGCTTTAAGAGCCGTAGTAATAAGACTTCGAGGAGAAAACAATAAATAAAATATTAAGACCTGCGAATAGATAATAGCATCAATATATTGTGGAAAGATATGTCGAATTAAAAAAGGAATACACGTAATGTAAAGAGCAATAACAGGAATAATTAAAAGCTCCAAACGAAGAATCTTTTTAAGAAGTGTTTTTTTAATTACAGCAGCAGACTGCGCGCTTAATTTAGGAAACGCAATTGTGCGAATAATACCAACGATAGATCTCAACTGATCAACTGGCGTAAGAGCTATAATATATACAGCAAGTTCAACTGCCCCTAAGTAATGAAATACAAGGATCTTATCAAACTGAGCAGCGACAACAGCAAGTATCCCCATAAAACTCAAATGCTTCGCATACGAAAATGTCTCCGTGTCATTTATCTTATTAAATGATAAAGCACGCAAAGTGTAGAACAAAAAAGATCCACGTAACAATGTATGAAAAAGAAAGTATGAAAATATAATAATAACTAAATTGTTCGTCAAAAATAATACAATCCCCATCAAACATACAGAAAAAATACGAGAGATAATGTCAAACTGAGCAACACGACGAAACATTTTTCTTCCATTTAATACCGATCGATAAAGTTGAAAAGCCCCCATAGTTGGAAGAAAAAAGCTAACAATAAGAAAAGAACCAGCAAGGAGATCATTACTATTAATAAAGTAATATAATGCTAACAAAAGAGATAAAATAGAAGCTGATATACCCCACAATAACTTCATGCGTATCGCACGGATAAGAACTCCATCAACACCTTTTGCAAATGCACGAGTAAGAGCCGTAGCGATCCCAGGCAAGGCAAACACATACAACACGCTTACAATGGATAATACATACTGATACGTCCCAAATACATGTTGAGGAGCAAAGGTAGAAAAAATGTATAACGTCAAAAAACCACCAAGTGCATTAAATACTTGACCTAGACTTAACCAAAAACCACCTTTTGTAAGATATACCATGTCTGTTTTCGTATACTTTTCAGTAAAACGGAGAAGACTATATATTTTATTTCTCAAAAATGACATATGTTATGAATCAAATATGTGTGAAATAATACGCACTGCACGAGATGATGAACTATATACCTGCACATCACAATACGCTTTTTCTCCTAATACACTCGATAATGTAGGAGTATCAATAAGATGTTGTATCTTTGTTGCTAAATCTTTTGAATCTCCTGGCAAACAAAAAAGACAATTCGTATCATTCAATACCTCTCGAATAGTTGGTAAATCAGAAGCAATAATAGGTTTTTTTGATGCCATATACTCAAACATCTTCACTGGAGACATAACATGAGCATAATGAGGTGTATTTGGAAACGGCATAAGTAATGTATCAAAAGATTTTTGATACATTGCCAATCGAGATTGAGAGACAAAACCAACGAACAATACCTTATCTTTTACTTCCAACTCTTCTGCCATATTTTTATAATACGAAATATCGTCTGTTGATCCTCCAACAATGACACACAACACATCGAATGATAAAAAAGATAATGATCGTAATATATCTGCAACACCTTTATCTTCTCCCATAGTTTTAAGGGAACCACAATATCCAATAATATATTTATTTTCAGGTAACGATAGTTGCGTTCGAGCATCCTCCATTGATATAGAAACATCAAATAAAGAAATCACAACAGGACTTGGCGCAACAATAATTTTAGAAGAAGATATACCTTGATCAAGAAAAGATTGAGCAAGTGACTGAGAAATAACTACCAATCGATGAGAAAAGCGAGTCAAGAAAAAAAACAGTTTTTTCTTCTTTGGCAAGAGATGACATTCAAACACCACTTTGTACCCGAGAAAAAAAAGAAAAAGAGCCAATATATCTCGAGAATAAATAACGACATTTTTTCTTGAACGAAACAATAAAGAAAAAAATACTGAAATATAAAAACTAATAGATTGTATCCAAAAGGATAAGACGCCTATATACTTTTCAAAAGAAAAAAGATCAATCGTAAAAAAATGTCGCAATGTAAATGAAGGGATTACATCATAAAAAGAAAAAGGATCTTCTTTAAGATCATTTTTACGTCGAGGAACAAAAAGAGAAACAACAAGACCAAGAGAGGCAAAAGCATCACATGCAGCCATAATAAGGCCACCATGTGCCTTTTTTGTAGGAATACGCGCATTTGCAACGTATATAAGTGATTTTGTCGAAGGTCCTACTTGCGATACCATACGACTATGAAAAATAGACCAAATTCCCCCATATTATGCGATATTTAGCCAAAAAAATCAAGTCTACCCTCCAAGAAAATCAGCCAATAATACGATCAACTTCTGACTTCATAAATAACAAAACCATCAAACGTTACAACAGGGGAAAAAACAGATATATCAGTAGGACGCCAATCCGGGTTCCGTATTTGATCCCATACTAGATATTCAACCTGATACTCTGATAAAAAGGACTCAAGAGTCTCACTTTGCACCCGTTCACCAAAGACTTTTGCTTCATCAATAACTAAGGCAGGAATACCTTCCTCTACAGGCAAAGGATCTAAAAATAAAAGCTTCCGTACCTTTTGTTCACTCCTTGCATGTCCAAAAGAATTAATAAATATTGTTCCCCATAAAGAGCGTTCATGATTTTTAAGAAAATCGACATCAAATGTTTCCCAATAGTGATTCACAAAAAAACGCTCCTGTACTTCCCTATCACTCATAAAATGTAAATTCGCAAGCCGAGAAAATAATACATTATTATTTGTATAAATTGGGATAAGATTACTCATATCACTGTTAGCAAATACCACACTATCTTTTGATGTATGTTCTTCTAACCAAGAAAACACTGGCGCATACTCTTGCCACGTAATTTCCGATTCTTCAAAAAAAGATTGTCGTTCAATAGTTTTTACTGTGTGAGAAAAAGAAAGTAGACAACACACCACTAAAAATAATACTGACAACTTTTTTTTATTTTTTTCACATCTTTTTGACAAAAGAACAAAAGATAACAGATATACAAAAGAAAAGAAAAACCAAAAAAACATTGGTCGTGCATAATGACTAGAAAATTCTAAATTTTTCCCAGTAATCACGTGATGATTAACAACAACAACGGAACCCACAACAGCAGCTAAAAATAATAACGTCTTCGACGAACGAGAAATAACACCTTTATAATATAAAAAGCCACCAATCAACAAAAGAATACTCGCAACAAAAACAGCTTTAATAGCTGAGGGAAACCGTGTGTCAAGGATACCTAACCTGATAAGGGTTTCACTGTATGTAGGAAGAGATACAATTGCTATGTTTTGTAAAAAATAAGGAATACCAATAATGCCAGCAATGCCAAACATGGCAATCAATTTAGAAATATATCCTTCTTTTCTAAACCAGATCAAACACCCCAAAAAAAAGAGGCCAATCACTACCACATAAAACGTCCAGTAATAGGTATACAAATGGAAAAGCAATCCTAAATTTCCTCCCATGAGTATTGCCCAAGACCATTTTTTAGATTGAACAAAGCGTATAAAAAAATACGCTAGGGTCAGAAAAAAAATAAAATTTAATTGTGGACTAGGCGATCGATTAAACACTGATAAGTACAACCCAAAATGAAGAAGAATAGAAGAACCTAGAGAAATAATTCTCAAACGACTAATAAGAAAAAAAACACTATACGTCAACAAAAATAATATAAGTGGTAATACAAAATCAAACGCATAATACGCTTCAAACATCCCCACACCAAGGAGGGATAAAGGTTTTACCAAAAGATAATCTGGAAGCCAAAACTGTACTGGCACACCATCCTTATGCTCTAAGATATACGGATTAGCAAGCTTTTCATGTCCATCAAGTATATCTTTACCACGTGCAAAATAATACAGATCGTCCGATCCATGAATTGGATATATCCCAGAAAAAGTATCACCAAGCGCATTGATGGACACAATTTGAGGAAGAAGGGTTGTCAGCCCCAAAAGAATCGCTATAACAATAGCGATAATATGGACTTTACAATGTCTAAAAAATGCCTGCATACATTACTTACGAGCGATAACACAAATATTATCTCGCAAATTAATAGGAATAGCAAAGCGACGCCAAAAAGGGGTATCAAACATCTGAGATAATTTTCGCCAAACAGAAAGCCCTTGCCAATGGTAAAGTGTTCCAAAAATATATGGAAGAGAAAATTTCTTCCCAACCTTACGAATATCAAGAATCTCAAACCCAGCACCTTCAACTAACGAACGCAGATTATTCTTTGTATAATAAAACAGATGCTCGGGAGGAATAATCATATTCCAACGCTTCCCCCACAATCGAGACCAAACACTTCCAATATCAATCGTATTAATAAGCACAACTCCCCCATCTTGTAATACATCATGTACACGATGGAGATATGCTTTTGGATTAGGAACATGTTCAAAAACATCCCACATCGTTACTACACCATAATTTGATAAAGATAACGGTAACGTAAGAAGATCTCCACAAGCCACTTCGTGGCCTCGAGAAGATGATGTCTTAGCCGCATATGGAGAAATTTCTGATCCAGCGGTTGTCCATCCACGTTGTTTTGCCATATCAAGAAAATATCCTGTCGCAGCACCAATATCAAAGATAGAACGATGATGTGTCAAAGACTCAAACTCTTCAAGCGTCTTTAAAAAGACATCTTTCATAGAATCTTTATCTTGATCATAATCCACATACCCATACCCCATCTCATCAGAACTTTTTACAAAATAAGTTTCAGGATAAATATCGCCAAGACTCTCAGGAATAGGATAGACATGAGCAACACGGCACGTATCACAACGATACAAATGATGATCATTCTTTTTACAAAAAAAGGATTGTTCTACACTTTCACAAAGCGGACACAAAATAGATGAATGCATAAATATTTAAGAAAATGAGGAAATAACACGATGAACAAGTAAACCTAGGCCATGTTCTTTAACAACAGTATCTCTAAGTGACAGTCCTATTTGTTGTCTTTCTTCTAAAGACAAAGCGTATTTGCGCATAAGTATATCAACAATCATTTCAAAAGTGCAATCTTCAAGAGAAATAACCGCATCATGACATGATTCAGGAAGAAGTGTTTGAAGAGAAGTGTTTGCCACCACAATCGCTGTACCACTCGACATTGCTTCAAAGATCGTCTTATCCATACTCCCTGCAGGAGTAAAATTTAAAAACATGTCCACTTTTTGATAATACAAAGGTAACTCTTTATTAGAAATAGCACCTAAAAAATGAACACACGAAGATAAATCATATGTTTGTACCATATCTTTAAGACGCTTTTCGTACACAAGATCTTCTTCCCTATCAATTGGTGTACCAATAATATCAAAAGAAAATGACACATCTCGAGCACGAAGGATCGCCGCAACCTCAATCATCGTATGAACATGTTTCACAGAAGACAAACGTCCAACAGATAACAAACGTAACGTATTTTTTGTACTATACTCAGATGAAGACTTTAAAGAAAACAGATTTGTATCAACCCCAACCGGCATACGAATAGCTTTATCAAACTTTGCCGTATATGCTGAAGGTGACGTATAACAAACAAACTGAGAAAAAAAGACAGCAAGGCGAGTAAACACATCACCATAAGAATGGTTATACCAGAGTGCCATGGGTTTACGAAACATCCACCAAAATATTCCCGCCAAAACAGCATATTCTTTATTCATATGTACAAAGACCTGATCATATTCTTTTCGAAACCGAAATATAAAAGAAAAAAAACGAAGGATATATTGTATCCGAGAAAAACCTTGTTCCTTACCCAAACTATGCACTTGTACATGAGAAGGAAGATCATGTTTTCCTTCTTTAAGACAAATAACATGAAGAGATGAACACTCTTTTGAAAAAGCCTTAATCCAAGAATGAAAAAACCCAAGCACAGGATCATCAATATCCACTGCTTGTGTAATAATTAACATACGTTTTTTCATATACTTAAAAATCTATGCCAACAACTTGTTAAATAACGACAAATGATCATCCACAACATCATTCCCTCCACGAGTGTGTGGAATCTGTTGTACAGCAATACGATACGCGTTATAGGTAGCATTATCTACAAGAGACTCAATTGCCATACGTAATTCTTCGTCAGAAAAAGGATCAAATGTCTTAATAGTAGGAAAAGCAGACACCAATCCACACTCTTTTGTAAGTAACACCGGAATACCTCGAGCAATAGCTTCTAATAATAGATGTGGGCTTACTTCAGTAATAGACGGAATAACAATAATATCATACGAACAAAACGATTCAAGGAGTTCATCATGCGGTACATACCCAAGGAAACTAATACCGACATTAGAAGGTAAAGACGCTATATATTGAGACAAAGAATCTTTTTGAGGACCAGTGCCAACAACATCAAGAGTGACCTTCTCGATTGAACTTACAACCTGACAAAGTCGTGTGATATTTTTAAGCTCAATCAAACGCCCAGCAAACAATACACGTCGCATACTAGTACGTTCAGAAGAATCATATATACAAGGAGAAACATCAGGAAATGCATTCATAATGACACTCGACGAATCAACAGAAAAAAATCGGTTATATAACTTTTGTTGCCAAGACGTAGAAAAAACAACGTGATCAGTTTTTAAAAGAACATATTTGTAGATCTTCATGAAAAACCGTTCTGTCATGTTTTTAGAAGAATCATAATATGTAGAAAGCGGTCGAGTTGTAAACGATTGGGCATACGCCTTTTCCCACAAAAAATCACCACCCAAACGAATAATTAAACGAAAAGAAGATCGTACAGATCGTACAAGAGCAGCACACAAACCAACACTTACTAAATCATGCGCATACATAACATCAACATGTTTACTTAAACGCCATAACTGCCCAAAATACGCCATATACCGTACCAACACATTCGAGGTGCGCGACACCAAAGACACCTGCACTCCTTTTTCAGAAAAAGAGGCCTGTTTGTCTCCATAAGAAAGCACAAAAACATCATGACCTTCAGCCGCAAATTTTTTAGCAATCATATGAGTATATGTTGCGGGCCCTCCAATGTCTGGGGGATAAATACCGGTTGCTATGAGAATTCGCATAATCTATCAAATACTTGTTTCATTTGAACACTAACTTTTTTCCATGTATACCGTTCAAGAACACAGGTCTGTGCTCTAATACGAAGTGCCTCACGCTCGGCGTCACTTAATCGAAGCGCACGATACACAGCCTTAGAAATACTCTCAGGGTTAGATGGCTCACAAAAAAAACCAGTCATACCCTCTTTTAAAAAATCAGGAATACCCCCAACAGGGGTACCAATAGTTATAACACCAGCCATCATAGATTCAATAAAAGAATTTCCAAGTCCTTCACTTAAAGATGGTCGAATGGAAATGTCTGACGCCTGTAAAATCTCCACTAGTTCATCATGGTTTTTGTGCCCTAAAAATCGTACACGAGAAGACACCCCTAATTCATCACTAAGCTTCACCAAAGAATCATGTAAGTGCCCAGTTCCACAGATAACAAAACAAACATCAGGAGGCAACAATGGTAGCGCTCTAATAACATCCCCCACTGCATTTTTCTTTACAAGTCTCGAAGCCGTACAAATAATCTTTGATTCTAACGAAAACCCAAAACCCTTACGAATCTTATCAAGCGTAGCAGATTCTATTTTTGCTCCAAAACGCTCCACATCAACACCATTTGGAATGATATCAATAGGAACATCCTTTCTAATCAAGACAGCCCTTTTTTTAAGATGAGTACTAATGGCTGTAATGCGTGTAGCTCTTTTATATACAGATACATACCATGGACGGATAAGTAATCGATACAAAAAAAGATTACCACCAACATATCGATGAAGATGTTCTTCTTCATCCCCCTCTTGAAGAGTTAATAAAAGTGGTACACGAGATAAAAAAGAAAAAAAGGAAGCAGCCACACTTGCCTGACTTGCCATCATAGACCAAATGGCCTTATACGCATGTTTTTTATGCAAACGAAACGCCATAAATACTCCTAACACAGGAATCAAAAACTTATCAAGAGAAGATCCAATTCCCACACGATAGACATTCGTCGCACCAATTTTTTCAAAAGAAGAAAGATCTCGACGAAGACGAGGAGTAATCAAATCAAACTCATACAAAGAAATACGCTCGGTAATCTCTTGTATAGCAACTTCAGCACCGCCAACAATTGGAAAATATGCCGTTGAAAAAATAAGAATTCTCTGAGTATTCATACATTATTTCGTAAATACCTTAAGCCACACATCAGAAGAAACTTCATACACACGAAAAGCCACTTCCCCATCAAGACGTACAATATCTTCTACTGGTTGATTAAGTTCTTTAAGACGTGCTTCAATGTCAGATGCAGCTCCTGTTCGAAACTGAACTTCATCAAGCACTGTGGCATCAGTCCCTCGCACAAATAACGTTGTTTCAGGAATTGGAATACCTTGTTGTTGTAAAAAAGGTAATTCATCAGTCGTAAAAATAGGAACATTGTGATAAAACCGACGTCGTTCAATAAGCCAAATACCAACAAACCAATTAATGTCTCCATCAACTAAAATCATATACGAAAGAGGTGTCCCTGATTGCCAGACATCAGTCGTTGCAGCATATGGTAATAAACGAGAAGAACGACGTTTCAAATCAGAAAATAAATCTATCTGAACAGTGTTCTCTTGAGAAGATAAAAAGGAATCAAATTTTTCATCAAGCTGTGCTATACCATAATTTTTTGTTTCAAACGACGAATGCATCACGCCAACAGGCCCAAGACTTTGAGCTATAACAATAGAACTAAACAAAAATACGCCAAGATACAAAGAAAAGACACCAAACCCAATCTTACAAATCATCTTCTTACCACACCGTTCAAATACAAACCATAGTCCTAAAGCAACACTCACAGCAATGAGTGGAGCATAGATTGGTAAAAAACGATCAATTGGACCACCTAAAATAAACTGTATAGTCATCCACATAATAGCAACCCATACCAAAGACACCTTCCACTTTTTTTGAAAAAATAATAACACAATAGAAATCAAAAAAACAACAAGATATATATATGAAAATTGTTCTCCCAAACGAGTAAACAAACGACCAATATTAGCAAAAACATCAAGAGAAGAGCCTCCAAGATTCCAAGGAGATGTTTGGTGAAACAATCGCGCAAATTGTACATCAAAATGACCTTGCGTCTTATACAATCCAAGATTAAAAATAATTACGGGCAATGTGCATACAAATGTACACACAGCAGCAATATGCAATCGTTTATCTTTAAATAATGAACGATGCTTATACGCCAAATGCGTAAGCAATGCTGGGATCATAAAAAACGCCGTGTATTTTGTAAGGAGAAGAAGACCTAATGATATACCAAGTCCATATCCCTTACCTTTGCCTTCAATAAATCGTGTATAGAAAAAAAGAGTTAATATGGTAAAGAAGATAACACCCATTTCAAGATAGGTAACACGAGCAGAACGAACAAAAGGGGTACACAAAAATAAAAGCAATGAAGAAATAGTCGCAATAGCGATATTATGATCATGTTCCTTTAAAAGATCACGAACCCACCCATATAAGAAAATAAGAGATAAAAGACCCATGAATACCATTGGAAGCTTTGCAAAAAAAGCACTTTCATGAATAGACAAAAAAATCTTTTGCAAAATAAATACTAAGGGTGGATGATCATGGAAAGACAAAAGTGCCCATGACGGCACATCTTCGAAAAACTGAAGGGGCGTTGGTTGTTGGTCTGCAAACATGTAATCAAGTAAACCTATAGAACGCATGCTATACACTGCATCGTCCCCTATCAAATCCACACTTGATACTCGAAACAACATTAAAAGAGCAGCCACAATAAGAAGAGCAACCATATACTTATTATCAAGCCACCCAGCAACATTTAAATATTTACGAATATTCATATATGTTTACAAAACACCCTTGAAATAAGAAATTGTTTGAGATAAACCAGCCTCTAAAGATATTGTGGGTTCCCAATGAAGTTCATTTTTTGCAAGCGTAATATCAGGACATCGTTGCATAGGATCATCAATCCTAAAATTATCTGTATATTCTTTTGTACTTTGACTCTCTGTAAGAGCAATCACTTTGTCAGCAAAGGTATCAATTGTATATTCATCAGGATTACCAAGGTTAACTGGTCCATGAAAATCAGAAGATGTGCCCATCATTGCTACCATACCAGAAAGTAAATCATCAACATAACAAAAACTTCGGGTTTGACTTCCATCTCCATCAATATGCAAAACATCTCCTTTTAACGCTTGAACCACAAAATTAGAGACAACTCTTCCATCATCAATTGCCATTCTCGGACCATAGGTATTAAAAATACGGACAACCTTTACATCAAGATTTCTTTTTCTGATATAATCAAAACAAAGGGTTTCAGCGCAACGCTTTCCTTCGTCGTAACAAGCACGAGGGCCAGTAGGATTTACCGATCCAAGATATGTCTCAGACTGTGGGTGTACTTTAGGGTCCCCATATACCTCTGACGTTGAAGCTTGTAACAATGTTGCTCCATGCTTATGAGCAAGACCTAACATATTAAGAGTTCCTATCACATTAATTTCAACTGTTCTAATAGGGATATTCTGATAATATACAGGTGAAGCTGGACAGGCTAAATTATAAATTTGATCAATCTTCTCTTCAATAAAAAGTGGTTCAACAATATCATGTTCAATAAGTGTAAAATGAGATGAATCTAAAAGATGAGAAATATTATTCTTAGAACCAGAAGAGAAATTATCAACGCAAAAAATGCGATTTCCTTCTTTTAAAAGACGATCACAAAGATGAGATCCAATAAAGCCAGCGCCACCAGTTACAACGATATTCATACGCAAATATTGCATCAAAAAGATAATTATATTATGATAGTATTATGCTAGATTAAGGAAAAAAAGTCAATTATGAAACAGAAAAAAATACTCTTCGTTATTACCCAAGGAACCTGGGGTGGAGCCCAAAAATATGTGACTGATATTGCCTCATCATTATCAAAAACACATGAGGTCTTCGTGGCAATAGGATCACCAACAAAAGGACAAGAACTTCAAGAAAAACTCAAAAATACAGTAAAAATAATTCAACTTCAACACCTTGTTCGAAATATATCCCCAATAAACGAAATACGGGCTATTTTTGAGCTCCGAAAACTATATAAAGACATCCAACCTGATATTATCCACTTAAACAGCTCTAAAGCCGGTGTCATAGGATCTATTGCCAAATGGTTCATAAAACCCGGGAAAACCGTGTATACGGTCCATGGATGGGCATTTCTTGAACCAAAGAGAAGCTCTTTTTGGTATAAAGTCATAGAAAAATATAGTGCAAAGGCAAAAAACGCAATTATTGTCTTATCAAAGGAAGAAAAAGAAATCGCAGAAAAAACACTTCACCTTTCGTCAAAAAAATTACATACTATCCCACTCGGAATATCACAAACAATGCCTTCTCTATCAAAACAAGAAGCAAGAAAAGAACTTCTTTCAAATAGTGAGGATTCTTCTTTATGGATAGGCTCTATTGCGAATCTCTTTGATACAAAAGGGATAGATATTCTTATAAAAGCTATAGCAAAAAATACCGACATACAAAAAAACCTACGATACGTAATCATAGGAGAAGGACCAGAAAGACCTACTTTAGAAAAAATGATCAAAACACACAATCTCCAAGACATATTTCATCTTGTCGGAAAAAAAGAAGACGCAGCAAAATATCTACAAGCATTTGATATATTTATTCTTCCATCAAGAAAAGAAGGCTTTCCATATAGCCTACTTGAAGCGATAGAACAAAACATCCCATGCATCGCTACAAATGTAGGTGGAGTAAGATCAATAATTGAACATAAAAAAACAGGACTTCTTATTCAACCAGAAAGCCCCGAAGAAATAGCAAACGCTATTATATACGCAATCAAACACGAAGAAAAAATAAAACAATTTGCTTCCGAAGCTAAAAAGAACAACAAACAATACACTCTAGAGATTATGCTACAAAAAACTACGGAGTTGTATCAATCTCTACAACAGCAGCCCCCAAAATAGAATCAACAACAGATTTTCCATGCCCCTTAAACACAATCCCTTGATTTTGTGCATCTACTATTGTTTGTTTTGCGTTATCTAAATCATTAATCTCTACGTACGCTAATGCAAGACGCCACCAACTTTCTTCAATTTCAGGATCATAAGAAAGTGCACTTTGCATAAGTGAAATAGCTTCTTGTTGTTTTCCAAGCTGCAATTTCAAAAATGTAAGCAAATATATAATTTGTTGACGCTTAGGTGAATGACTTAAGCCTGTCTCAAGAATTTGTTCAGCCTCAATTAATAAAGCCCCATCATTTGTAAATTGTCCTAGCTGTTGAAGTAATTGTGCTTCGACAATATGAACACGGATATCAAGTGGATGAAGCGTTCTATTTTTAGAAGATTCTCCTATTGCAAAACGCAAAAGTTTTACAGCATCTTGAGGTCTGTTTTGTTCAGCATACTGAGGAACAACAGTATTGATTTGTCTTGCAATATCATTTCGAATATCATCTTGATGAGGGGAAGCTGCAGACTCAGCCAAGGCATACAAAGAAAACATATTATCAATTTCAGCACGATACATTGCTTGTATTGAACGAAGGGTGTTCGTATTAGCCGTTGCTACATTTACATTTGTAAGATAGATAACAGAAAGGAAAATCAATCCAACAACCGCTACCGCTACTTTTGATAATGGTTTTTCTTCTCCATTATCTTCTTGTGGAAGTTGCATTTGCTGATTAACAAAGGCAAGAAAAAAGAAGAAATATAAATATGATGTTGGATTTTCAAACACGGTAGCATTATGAATAAAATGAGCGATCAAAAATCCCACGCCAATAGCAAACAAATGAATGCCAATACGATCTCGGCGATATGCTCGAATCAAGATAAGAAATGGAACAAAAAATATTCCAATATATAATAAAATACCTATAATACCCTGGACAGCCAGCGTATTAAAAAGGGAACTATGGGCATTATCAAACCAAGTTTCTTGAAGACCAAACCGTAAAAACTCAGGTCTATAGTGCTTATTAAATGCATAATAATAATTATTTGGTCCCCAACCAAACAACGGTTTCTCTTTCCAAGAATCAATCGCAATCTCCCAAGCCATAATACGAGTATTTGCCGTACCACCAGAGATGCTCGTATTAACTAAACGACCAACAGCAGGAAGATTTGTAACAAACGACGTTTCACGAAAAGAAAAAAGAAAAGCAGAAAGGATAATAACTAATGCTAAAATTCCAACAGAAGCATGACGCACAGTCTTATTCTTTCGAAAAGCAAAAGCATAAATACAACATGTTGCAAAAACACCAAATAACAAACCAAGCAACGTTCCTCTTGTTCCACCCATAAAAACACCTAAAAGACCCAAAACACCTAAAGCAATGGATGTCCATTTCCAAGAAGAAACAGTTTCTTTCGTTGCCAAAAATATACCTAGTACAAATAAAAACAAACCATACCCACTAAAATAAATAGCATTCCCTAATGTAGCAGAAACACGCGCAGCTCCCCTGTTTAATAAGAAATCAGGGTTAATAAATCGCTGTATGAATCCTATAAGCATGGCGATAGAACCTATAACTAAAAAAGATCGTAAAAGCATCCGCCAATCTTTCCATTCACGGACAACAGAAGATATAACTAAATAATATATAAAATAATGTAAAAGCGTAAAAAGACCAAGCATTCGTTCATGATTATCCCAGAAACTTCGATACCAATCTATTCCAATAAAAGTAGAGAGAAAAAAACTTAAGAAAAACAAACTAATAGTGATAGTAATAGCAGTTGGACGAATACGATATTTTTTCCATTGTTGAATAAGTAATAAACTAAAACCAAGCAACATTAATATTGAAACTGTTCGAAAAAATATAATCTTTGGAACAATAAAAGGGAAAATAAAACTATCTTTTCCAAGAACAAGTGGCATAAAAAAAGATGCCACTATTAATACATGAATTGTACGCTCAAAAAAACGAATCATAAATATTTATATAACTAAATCATCGAACCAAAGACCTTCCATGAAAGTATCAAGTTCTGGTCCATAATCAATGTCCGAACTCACACGAATGGAGTACCCATCAAAAGTGTGTGGAAGGTAATAAATAATAAAACCTTTTGTAACGTACGTAATACGAAGCGCAGATACTCCAGCCACATCCACTACTTCAAAAAAGTCTTCTGATGATAAATTCAAATCTATTGATATATCTTCTTCTGAAACAGACAAATCATCAACACAAGAAAGACAAATACCATCAATGTTTAATACATCAGGAACCTTCGTATAGATAAGACGCGGAACTGAGCGAGTTCTATCAGTGTCTTCAGAAGTAAAAGAAGTGATCTTAAAAGAAATATCTTCAATGCTTTCAGATGTAACTTGAGGACTTCCCCATTCCTTATCATAACAAAAAGTTATCTGTGTTCCGGGAACAACATACACTTCATGCAGCCGAGCACGACAAGCAAATACATACGTTAAACGTTCATCTAAACGATGAGCATGTTTTCTAGACAAAGGAGGTTGTCCTGCAGCATTTTGACATAGCAAAGTTTCTTCATTATATACAGGAAACAATTTAGGACATGCACATGAATCATCAAGAAAATCTCCTCCTGAATTAATACACAATTGCTCTTGAGAAGACAGTGCCTCGTCCCCACTAAGACCTATACTACAGCCAGAAAAAATAAACACAAATGTGAGAAGAAAACACGGAAATAAATATTTATATACCATAAAAAATACGTAAAATAACATCAATACTATAGCAAACGACTCTGAAATATGCAACACAAAAAGCCCCTTTCGGGGCTTTTTGTTAACTCAGTACAAATGAGCTATAGAAAGAGACTTAGAGAGCAAGGCTCAATGTTCTTCCGATAACATCGTAAGAGTCAGACGCACCATTAGCAGCAGTTTCACTACCGTTTACTGGTGTGTAGAAGTATAGCAATGGAGCATCAGGGGCAAGAATACCACCTGTACCACCAGCCCAGTTTGATTCCTGAGCAGCGTCAGCATCACTATATCCTGTAGCACCATCAAGTTTACCAGAGATGGTTACAGAACCTTGTGTCTTCCCGTTGAAAATACTGTTTGTGTCAGCAACCAACGCAAGTGTGCGTGAAGTTCCGATACCTACAGTGAAATCACCTAGAAGACTATTAACGTCATTTTCGTTTCCGAAAGTAACATTCAAAGATGCACCTGCAGCAGTGTTAGAAGAACAAGATTCAGCAGGGTTTAATCCTCCAGAAAGTACACATGTTGATGTTGTCGCAAGTTGCGTACCAAGACCACCACTACCATTTACTTCCCAAAGTTCCCAACTACTTACTGTACCTGTTGCAGTAGTATCACCTGTCAAACCACTCGCACTAACAGTAATAGTAGTAGTACTAAGACGTAATTCCCGTGCACCATTATTTGAAACAGTGAATCGGAAAATTTGTGCTTGTGTGCTTTGATTGATGGTTCCACCAAAGTCAACGGCAGCAATAGATGGTGCAGCATCATGGTAGAGATACTCAGTTGAAGTCGCAAATCGGCTATTTGTGGTGTTATCACCAGAAGTAGCGTCAATTTGACTTGTAGTAAGAGTACCACCAGTTGAAGCAAAGATTTCCATGTCAGTAGAAGAATCACTTCTAACAACGAACATGTTAATGCTTCGACTGTCAAGATCACCAGAACCACTTATATCAGCTTTTAATACAAGGTAAGTGATCTCGTTTGCTGAAAGTGAGTATGAAATTCCATCAAACTCAACATAACCAGCACCTGAACCTGATTCATAGTTTCCTGAAGCGATGAATGTACCATTTGCATTGTACAACTTGAAACCAGCAAAATTACCAGCACCAGTGTCATCAACAAAGCTATCATCTCTTAATTGGAAACGAATCTTGTTAAGGGTAATAGTTTCATTAGCAACGTCAAACTTCCATTTACCTACCTGTACACCAGTTTGACCTGCTTGATGAATACTTGAAATTGTTGAAACATCACTAGCAGCGCTAATTACAACATTAGCAGCTCCAAAAGTAATATCTTGTCCAACAACTGTAGAATTAGTAACAGTGTTTGTTGTAAGTTCTCCAACAGATGAAATAGTATCAAGTGTTGTACTTACAGCACCAGTAGTACCAGAAACAACATTAGCTTTTAATCTGATAACAGCAGTTTCGTTTCTGTCAAGACAGAAACCACTTCCGTTATAAGTGTTTGAGCTTGTTGCACCTGTTCCAATTTCTCCACCAAACTTTTCGTCACCCCAATACAATTGCATTGCAGTTAAATCAGTTGGTGCATCAAATGAACCACCATTGTTCCCGTCAAATGACAAGGTTACACTGTTGGTACAAATTCCTTCTGCATCACCAGCCTTGAAAATCCATTGTCCAAGAGTCTGTGTGCTTCCAGCAGGAACTGTTCGGTTACCATATGAGGTGTCTTTAAACGCAGAAAGACTTGCTACATCCACAGAAACAGTGTTTCCGTCAACATTTGCAGTTGAACCTGGAGTGTTGTCAAGAAAATCTTTTGTTGAAAGTCTTTTACCGTATAGGTTACCAATACTTACTGTATAGTTAGAAGCTGAAGTTGCAGCTGAAGGAATGTTTCCAACAACATGAACTTGAAGAGCTTCATCAGTAGGTAAAGTGAATCGAGTTGAAAGAGTGTATTGAGTAGAAGCGCTGTTATACAATGTGAATGCAGAGTTTCCTGCAGAAAGAGTATGAACAGTTTTTCCACCAGTAACTTCACAGTTACTATCAACTTCACCACCAACAACAAGTCGTACATTTCCTGTTAATGCTTGAGCAGTTACAGAACTTGTAGCGATCTTAAGACCAACTCTACGAGTTTCAAACTCTTCACCAATAGCACGAACATCAAATGTTGCAAGAGCAATATCACTTGTTCCAGCAGATTGACTTACAGAACAAGAATCAGATCGTTTTGAAATTGAAACAGATCCTGACTTCATCTTAAAGTAACCGTCAGATGCGCTAAGCGCAAATGAAGCAGTGTCACTTGAAGGAAGAAGAGCAAATCCAGTACCAAGATCACGAATCACAAAGTCATAATTGTTTTGAAGTTGTGCTCGGAAAAATCGTCCTGATCCGTCAACCATTTTAGCACTCAATGTAAGAGTACGATTTGAACTAAGAGGGATTGTATATCCATCAACAACTCTCATGTGTAGATATCGGTCACTCATTTCTTCTGACGTTGCAATCACAGTGTTATCATGAGATCGAAGTTCGAATTCTCCAAGATCACTATCTCTGATGTCTCCGTCAAAAAAGAAAGTAAATGATTCAGCTTCAATAGCAGCTTCACCATTTGATTGAGTAAGCTTTACCTTAGCGATGTCTTGTCTGTCACCTACGTCAAGGTTACCTGTTGTAGATGATGTTGGTTCAGTCGTAAGACCACCAACAGAAGACATTTCAAGTGTTACGTCAGCAAGTGAAGCACTTCCATCAGTAAGACCAAAAAGTGCGTCTCCTCCAATAGGGAAAGATCCGCTCACGCTAGATGCAGTATCAATATCACTTGCTTTTGCAATTTGAGCACCAACAACACCACTTGTTGCAGCTGCACCAAAACTCATAGCAAGATCAATATCAACATGATCACCAGCTTCAATTGTAAGTGGTTGATCAAAACCAAGTACAACAGTGTCATCAGTACTTACAGAACTGATTGGGTCACCAAGAAGGTATCCATCAGCCCAAGCACTAACAGCGTCAATGTTTGTTCTTGTAATAAGACCAGTTACAGTAACAGTAAGACCACGAATAACAACGTCGTCATTTGAAGCCTTAACACGAACAGTAGTCATCACATTGTGAGCAGTACTGTTTGAAAGAGTCTTTGATGCAGGTGTATTAGCAGAAAGACTTACTGTTAAGTTACCACTTGTTGGATCATCGTTTCCGTCAGTATTGTCTTCTGAAGAGTCACTTGAACTTCCTTTTTGATCAGGAGCGTCAAGATCGTCAAGTGTAAGACTTTCGTCAGATTCGTCAGCACCTACAGTGTTATGACTTGCATATGGCCAAAATACGTCAGATGCATCAACATCTAACTCATACCACATTCCGTCAGCGTTAACATAGTAGAATGTTTCAGAAACTTTAACGGTCATTCCAGCTGGAATGCTTGATCCGTCAAGTTTGTTTGAAGCAAAGTCAAGTTGATTTGCGAAAAATGAAGGATAATCATATACCCAACCTTTTGCAATCATGTCAGTAACTGACATTCCCCATACTCCTTCAATAGCGTCAAAATCAGCATATTGGTGAGCAACTTGCCCTGGAGCCATGTGAAATAATCCAGATCGGTCTGGAGTTGTAAAGATACCGTATCCTGGACGAGGATGAACGATATTTTTAGCAGAACTAATAACATCAAGAATGTTTCCATCAAGACGTTTTACACCATCACCAGCTCCAGCGTTTTTACCAGTCCATTGTTTGAAAACCAAACCATTTGGGTAAGCAACACCTTTAAAGTCAGCGTTGATGTAATATACAGCTGGACTATTACCACGTGCGTTATCACCAGTGAAGATTTCATCAACAGAAACTGCTGATGCTCCAGCTGGAGATACGAGTGCTCCTAGTCCGAGCATTGAGAATACTGTGACAATAACCACAGCTGACATCAATGCTTTGTTCACGAATGTTTTCGTATTACTCATAAATGAATAAGAACCTTTTACCCTATACCCCCACGCAATCCATTAATTTGGACGTCAGGAATATAAGTTTTTACTAGATAATGTAACGCGGCCCCGTAGGCCTCGACCTTTCGGTGTTACATTTGAGTACATAAGTACTCGGTTCTAAGTCTGTACACGGACCTAGAATATACATCTACCTCGACCAAAATCGAGGCGTACTGTATGGCAGTACATGTCCCACATCATTGAGACACTCACTGCCACACAGTACCTATTAATAATAAAACTTATGAATTAGCTAAAGGAATAGGAACTTCTTCCACATCAGTCGTTTCAATCGTCACTTCTTCTTCTACATCAGCTTCTTCATTCTTAGGTACATCAGTAGTATCATCTGGTACTGTTTCTTCAGTAATAACGTCTTGTTGTTCTTCAATAAAATCTTTTACCGTATCAATCACATCTTCCGCGTCTTCCACATCATTTGACAACCCCTGTGAATCTCTTAATACTGCTTGAGTTTTTCTTAATGCTTCTTTTAATTCTCCAGTAGACGTTTCGTCAACCAATACTTCTTTGACTTCTTCAATGGTTCGTTCGATTTCGTCTGTTGCTTCTTGTGTATTTTTCACAACACCGTCAACAAACTCTTCTACGTCTTCTGAAGAGTTAAGTATTCGTGAAGTTTCTTCTTCATTTTCCTCTTCAAGTTCTTCTTCAACAATAAATGTAGTAGATGTCTGCGTAGTATCAGGAACAAGATCAACATCAACTAAAAGATCTACTTCTTCTTCAGTGCCTTCTTCTTTAAATTCTTCTTCAATTGCTTCTTCCTCAGCTAACACTTCTTCAAGTTCTGCCCCAACAACGTCAGAACCTTCTTCAATATCTGAAGACGCAGCATTAGCAGACGCAGTTTCTTTTTCGGCTTCTTCGAGAGTAATATCTACTAACTCTTTTAATTGGTCGTCAGACACATCATCAATTTCAAGAACTTGATCAATTGCTTGTGATTGCACAATTTCTAAAGAATCTTCAGCTTTGTTTACTTCCAAGGTAATATCAGAAATAACAATATCTTCTTCAGAAGATCCTTCTTCACTCGCTTCATCAGTAATAATAATATCAACAACATCTTCTTCTAAATCTTCAATCTGTTGTTTTGTCTTAGCAAGTTCAATTGCAGCATTAACAATTTCAGCTTCTATTTCTTCTGTTTGCTTTTCTGAAGTGTTATCAACTGCCGCTTGTTTTTGTTCTTCTAAAAACTCTCCAGCGTCTTCAATATGTTTAGACAATGATTGAATTGTTTTGGTAAGTGTTTGAGAAGAAACCTGTGCTTGTGTTTCATTTAATTGCTTTACTTCTTCAATACGATTTTGTGCTCGTTCTACTTCAAATAATACTTTTTCTTTTACAAAAACTGATTGCACACTTTCAGACGCTCGTTTCACTGAATACAATGCGTCCCCAGGCAAACTGTTTGCGGAAGCTGCTCGTACACCATATCCACTAATACCAACAAAAAAAGCAAGAAACAGTACAAAGACGGGTCTTGCGACCACCATTAACCGTTTTGGCATAAATACATCAAACGCACTCATTGATCTTTCAAACCAAGATGGTGTTTGTACGTCTTCAACAGTATTAGAAATTTGAGAAAGTAGTTGTGTTCTGTTTTTTTCAACCCAAACACGATCAGGAGTAAACTGATCGCTTGATTTTAACCTATTAAATTGTTCCTTCAATGGAGTACTCATACCATTTTAGACAAGCGAGTAGACGAAATTTAAGGGGTCAAACTTTTGAGCTTTTTTATTGCTCTATGAAGGGTAACTCTCACAGCAGTAGGTTTCTTTCCTACAATGCGAGCAATGTCCGCAGTAGAGAATCCTTCGACATATTTTAAAAAGATAACTTCCTGATACTCTTGCTTAAGCTTTTTTAAAAGCTCTAATGTCAGATTTGCATCAAACATATCAGCAATTTGCTCAGGTGAACCATGACGGGCAGGCGCTTCAGCCACTGAGTCAAGAGAAAACTCTTGTTTTTTTGCGCGTTCACGATACCAGTCAATAATCGTATTTCTCGTAATCTGGTAAATAAACCCACGAAAATGCTTTACTGACTTCTCATCAGGTCGGATAAGATATCGCCATGCTTTTAGAAAAATCTCGCTAGTCAGGTCTTCTGCCTGCTCTTTATGAGATATTTTGAAAAGCACAAACCGGTATACCCGATCTATATAAAGATCATAAAGCTTTCCATATGCTTCCGGGTCCTTTTTCGTACGGACAGCATATAATAAAATTTTCTCCTCAATATTCATGTTCATAATAGAAGACGTCAGAATCAAAAAAGTGTTACACTACGAAACACCTTTATAAGACAAATACAGGAAGAGTATAGCATAAATAAGCCAAAAAAACAAGAATAAACCCCTCATAAAAGCCCCCTAAAAAATTCGAAAAATGTATAGAAAAAAGCAACACATTGAGGTCTGTTTGTATACAGTAATCTATACAAATTAACAAGTGACTACTTGACAAACCTATAAAGAAATGATAGTATTGTATATACTATTGTATACATCTATGACTCATCCACAAGAACAAAAAGAAATAGTTCGGGTATCAATATCTGAAGGAGCCCGATTATTCGGGGTAAATCCCCAAACTATACGCAGAGCCATCAAAGATGGAGAAATTACCTATATTGTCGTGGCTGGGAGGTATAAGATCAACTTTGAAAGCCTCGTCAGATGGTCTCAAAGCCGTACAACACTCAAAAATAAGGTAAATAAACGCGGTATAGGGCAATATGTGAATCAATGGAAAATCAATAACACCCTCTATTCCCCTAGTACAAAAGCTGTCTCAAAAGATAACAAAGACGATAAAAAACCCACACCATAAGTGTGAGTTTTTTATTATCTCAAAATAGAGATGTTATGAGACCATTCTTGGTCGCACAGGCGTTGATTGAGAAAAAGACGGTGCATCCGTATTCCCTTCGTACAATGCCACAATTTTTCCAATAATCTTGTCCCAGGCATAATGTTTATGCACTGTTTCAATGTTCTTTTGAATCATGGCTTCTTTTTCAGAAGCAGATAGTGCCAAAAAGGCATAAATTTTTTCTTCAATAGCAGCAACATCATTTTCTACAAAGATAGATCGTGGATCTTGCACAAGCTCAAGATGCTCAGGAATATTCGATACAAGCACAGAAGTACCATGACTCATAGCCTGAAGCACTGTAAGTGGTAATCCTTCATTTAATGATGGATGAATAAGCGCAAGTGCATTTGCATACAATGCCTCCACAGTATCCCCTGACTGAAAATCAGTAAACACAATATCATTACATACATGTGCTTGCTCATGGAGCTGTTTTACATATTGGTTCGTGTATACAGAACCACCAACAATCGCAAGCTTAAGATCTTGAATCTGTGGATCATTCAAATGTTGTTTTTTTAATCGTCGAAACGCTTCAATCAATAGATGTGCCCCTTTATGAGGAACTAACCGAGATACCATCACAAGATATTTCTGAGGAGTAAACCCAAATCGAGAAATATGCTCTTTAGAATAAATGGCGGTAGTTTGTGTAAGCCCATGAGGAATACACACCGTATCCTTATGAAACTCTTTCGCACAATATTTTGTAAGACTTTCAGAAATCGTAATTGTTTTATGCGCAAATAGACATGCAGTGTATTCTCCGAGCTTTAGACAAAAACGAGCAAACAATCCCCATTTTTGGTGATATCTATCAATAGAATGAAATGTTGTAATAACACGAGTTTTTGGAGAAAAAATACGAGGGATCCATGAAAGAAGTGACGGACCAACCCCATGATAATGAATCACATCATATCCATAAAACAACGCATGAATTGTTGAACTAAGGGTATGAGTAATAGTATCAAGATGTTTCGTGTGAATACTTGGCGTAAACACCACACGAACACCGTCAACGATAGAAGTTACCCCTTCACTATACCAAGATCGACTGTACACAGAGACTTTATGGCCAGCCAAAACAAGCTCACTTGATAACTCATGAACATGCTTTTCTACCCCACCATAAATAGCAGGGATACCTTTTTGACCAATCATTGCAATATGCATAGAAAAATAGGCTAAATAGAGGTAAAAATATCGTTATATACGATAGATCACTATACCACAAAATAACGGTCTTGTCAAGGGGGTAAAGGAAAAAAACCGCTAATCTTAGCGGTTTTTTCTTATTTATCTCAATACGCTCTTATTGAATAGCTAAGTCACCTCTCTTATGAGCAAATTCATCCCCAATAAGACGTGTATCAACAGATGAAAAGGTATTCGTAAACGGAAGGTCGATATAGGTGTCATGTCCCTCTATAAAAACAGCATCTAACAAGGGCACATGTGTCCCTTTTTGAACTATCTGAGGGGTAAATCCAAGTTCCATATTAATACTAAAGGTCTCATGAGCAGATATACGAGGCATATACCACGATACACTATGCGTACTAGGATGATACGTCACAGCATTTCCAATACTCACACTAGAGCGATCAGTCCACGTTATATACGATGGAAGATTCGCCCGAAAGAAAACATCTCTCGCGTCACTGGTTCCATTTTTACCGTGCAAAATAACCCAATACTTTGTTTGCTCTTGAACCTGTGGAGGCAGTGGTCCTCGACCAATTTGATCTCCATCATCAGTATAGTAACGTGCAGACGTAAATAAACTCATTGATGTTCCAAGTGGCACTTGAGGACTTGAAAATGATGTTGTATACGTTGCAGCAGGAACACGAGATACATCAGCCTTCACGATAGTATCAAAAGACATCGTAATATTTTTATCTCCATTTTTTGAAGACATCACTGGAAGATCAAGTGTACCAAGAATTGATGTACCCGGTTCGACTGTGCGAAAAGAAGGAAACACCTTTGAAGTAAATACAAAATGATCAATGGTTTGTTCAACAAGTGGATACAATACACGCACACGTTGTTGATCAAGCCAAGGAGTATACGGCACTCTAAAAGAAAGGTTTTCTAAATCAACATCTCCATCATTAAAAAACGTAAAACCGTACTTCACCGTGTCCCCTGGTTGAGCATATTGCTTTTCTTGATCTAATTTAGATGAGACAGATAAAGATGGTTGCACAATACGAAGAGTTTTTGTAAGCGTTAACTGAGAAAAGATCTGATCATCTATCTTTATCTCAGGAGAAAAAGATAATACATCCTGAGCACGATTTCCTTGAAATGCAAAATCCCCCTGAAGCGTTGCTTCCTCATTTGGAGATAAAACAGGAATAGACCACAAAGAAGAACTCACATGTCCAACAGATACGGTTTGATCAGAAGAAGGGAGAAAGGAAGAAGGAAAAGGAATGCTCACATTAAATAAAGGAGATGTATGCGTATTTATAACTGACAACGTAACAGGGAAAGGAACACCTGAAGCAATGACTTCTTCTGAAAGAAGTGATCCTTCAAGCACACTTTCACGAATAAGAAGAAATGCACTCACTTTTTTTTCTTCTTCAATAGCACGAGAATCCTGAGTATAAATAAAAGAAGCAGTAAACGCATATTCAAAACCAGGAACACCAAATAACTGACCAAAAACAGAAACATCTCCTGACTCACCAGGAGCAACATTTGGTAATGCAAAAGCAGTATCAAAAGATGAACTACTCATAATAAAACCAGAAGGAAGAGTAAGCTCAATTCGAGGATCAGTGAGAATAACAGAACTATTATTTGTGTACGTAATAGTATATGACACGTCTTCCCCACTTTTGGCATCTTCGTTTACAACATCAATTGAAACGGATACTAAATCGGTAACTGTCGGGTTATAGGTAAACCAAAAAATAGTAAAGAAAATAAGAATCACTGTTGAAAACACAAGTAACAGATCAAAAAAGAATAACTTTTTTGCATGACGAAACTTCAAATGATATTTTCTCTTGTATCGTAATTCAGCTGCGTGGATCGGAGATAATACCAATGCCGTAAACCACTTATGTGGATTACGACGAAGATGATGTTTTGTAAAATATGTTTTAAAAAAATGCATAGATCTTAAATACCCTGACTAAAGGTAATAATGTCGTCAACACCATCAAAATCAATATCAACCACACCAACGTCAACTCCCGGAGTATGTATACTACTATATGCTACAAACTGATCATACAATTGTGCACCAGTTGCTACAAATGTACGAACATATGGTTTTTTCCCAGGCCCAGCTCCAACAACAATGTCATCAAACCCTTTTCCATCAATATTTCCTGAAGCAATAGATATGCCACCTCTAAATGATGATTCAAAGGCAAGCCAATCATGTTGTTTTACAAAATCACGATCATATATTAATACCCGTGGAGAAATACCAGACCCTGCACCAACCATAAGTTCATTATGCGCTCCACCACGAACATTGCCAAGGGCAACACTATATCCCCCGCTATATCCTTCACCAAATGGATAAAAGGCATGACGTTCTGTTCCATTTCTAGTAAAAATCTTCACTGGTGCAGGATAAGCATTTGATGGTGCAACCACTAATTCCGCGCGACTATTACCAAGAAAGTCTCCAACAGCAATATGTAATGCGCCTGTATATTGTGATCCATACGGATAAAATTCAAACAACCGTTTTCCATCATCTCGCCAACCAAATATCTTTCCTCTAAAAGAAACAATGCGCTCAGGCTTTCCATTTCCATTCATATCTTTTTCAAGAACTGTAGTACCACCTTCTTCTTTTGTATCAAATACAAAAAACCCATTTCGTACTCGCTCCCCTTCTGGCCGAAAAAATCGTGCAAATGATCCATTCACAAACGGAGTACCAGAAAATGTTTCAAATGTTTTTAATAAAATTCTTCCATCTTGTGGAGCAAGAGTAATGTGAGAAACAACAGAGCCATCGTTTACTGCCTTATCCTGAATCCCATGAATATGTTCAAACTCTCCACCAAGATCAATACGTTTTGTATCACTGCCACTGTTTACAATAGATATACCGTTTACAAAATCACGTTTCCAAACAGAAGCATTATATGACGAGGCATCACGCGTATTATACGATGCACCAAGTGGTGCCCCAAGATCCACATCATATTCATCATACCACCACAGTTGCCCATGATTTTTGTCCCCAAAATCAAAGGAAAAATAAACATCGTCTTCAAGTAAACTACTCGTAAGTCCAAAGCGTACTTCCTTATAATCACGTCTATTCCCAGTATTTGCAGTATTACTATTAATAATGCTCGTTTTTTGTTTCTGATGATCACCTTGAATACGATTAAGATTATTCATAATAGTATTCCATTCCCCATTCCCTTCCCATGGTGTCGGAAAATTTTCAAACATTCGCCCATTAATATACGGCTGTAAACTTTCGTGAGAACTTCCGTTAATCACAATACGAGTATCTTTTGAAAAATGTTCACGTGCTCGACGTAAAAAATATTCTGTTCGCTCTAACCACAACTTGTCAGCAATAGATGGAGTATCTCGCCTCCCGTCATTATTCATATCAACATCTCCTCCGTTAATCCAAGAAATATTTTCTGACACAATATCAAAAAATATACCATCAACATGATCTAACGATAAAATACGCTCGTCAACGTAATCAACAAAATAATTACTCCAAGAAGGATCAAGATTAATATTACTAATACCAGGCCATCCATGGATAATACTCCCTCGACTATCTCGAAGCCACCAAGAAGGGCGTACCTTCACTCCTCTATACACACTGTACGATTTATCCCAAAACTGATCATTATAACTTTGCATTGGCACATATGCCAAAATAACGATATTTGGATTTCTATTTTTAATTGTTCCAACAACATCACGCTGCAATTTAATTTGTGTTGGCGTAAGTATTAATAAATCATATCGAGAAATATCGTCAACAAAGGCTTTCGTCCGTTTCAATTCCCCTAAATAATAATTTGCAAGCTTTGGATTGTCAGGTGCAGCTAATACAAAGGAAATTAAAAAAAGACAAGAAAAAAAACAGGCCATCACCATGGCTACACTGTATCGTATATATATTCTATATTTCACACTCATAACACTGATCGATATACCTCTAACAATTTTCCAACATGATGATCAATACTATACTTATGGATCACCTCAGAACGTAAAAACGCTCCACACTTTTCTCGTTTAGAAAGTGGTGAACTATACCACATAGTAATACACTGGGCAAGCCTATCAGCATTATTTGGTTGAAAGATACATTCACGTGGAAGAAGCTCTGGAATACCCCCAATATTACTCCCTAACACAACCTTCCCTCTTGCCATAGCTTCAAGGATAGATAATGGAGAGTTTTCATACCAAATAGAAGGGACAACCACTAAACGTGCACCATCAATAAGGCGAGTGAGTACTTTTCCTGATTTGTAACCAACTAATTCAATATTAGATATACGTTCATGTGTAATACGCTTTTTTAAATGATCAAACAATGAACCTGCTCCAGCAATTTTATACGAAATATCAGGAGTCTTAATAGCAGCATCAAATAACACATCAATACCTTTTTCAGGAGACAATCTTCCCATAAAAAAAACATATTCTCCTTTCTTATGAGATAATTCACGTGCTTTTGGAATAGGAACAGCATTTGCAACTACGGTAATGTCTTTTGATCTCCATCCAGATTGTACAAATAAGTTTTTCTGAAAACAACTCGACGAAATATAGTGCGAAATCGATTTATGTACTCCACTCCATCTACGTACATACGCTTCAATAGTACCAGCTAAACTTCGAGAAAAACTTCCCAAGCATCGAGAAAATAAACATTTATAATATTGGGCTCCTAACACACTCGTATCAACCTGCCCATTACGAAACAAAGTGTAATTTGGAGATAATAGTTGATAATCATGCGTCGTAAGCACAACCGGGATATGCATTGATTTTGCAACAGATACCAAAGAATATGACAATTGATAATACACATTATGTAAATGGATCACATCAGGTCTTGTCTCTTCTAAAAACAATCGGAACCGTCTTTTTGCATCTGTATTATAAATACTTTGAAGTCCGGCACGAATACGATCCATCCCAGTCACAGCATCATAATCAACAAACGGTACAAAGAGACGATGCTTATAAATATTTTTCGGGTGAGCCATCCCAAACACAGACACAGTGTGCCCTAATTCTTCTAAACGTTTTTTACTAGCAATCGCAATACGATCCGCACCACCACGGACATACCAATATTTATTAACAAGAAGAACATGCATACAGGCAATATATTATAACGTAACCCCAAATATTTTATTTTTAAACACCCACGCAGCGACTTTTAGGGGATGTCGTTTAATCGCAGTTCTCGCAGTACAAATCATCCAAGCAGCAACACCTTCTGTCTCAACTTTTTTTCTAGCATCTTTTGCTCGTGTTCCGTACCACAATGCATCAAACGTATCATGATTTTGGATGTTTCCCATTGAATAAGTATGCACAACTGACGGATACATAACACCACGCGGATCAAGATAAAAAAACTTTGTACCAGGATCATTCGTAAGAACCTGTTTTAATTCCATACTAAATCGATAAAGCCCATAGGCAAAATAAGCTCGTACCCATCGCTTAAGATTCCACGACTTTAATTCCTGGTTCATTACATAACTATATTGTTCTTGAAGGACCTTGATATCGGGATGATTTTCAACGTGAATACCCCCAAAATAATGCTCAGAACTTTGTGCAAACGCGTGGGTGAATTGTAACCCTCGTTTTTTTGCTTCGTCATAAACTTTCCCAAAATCCTGCACATTCTCAGGTAAAATAGTAAATGCTAATCGAAGATTTTTCATTCCTAATTTTTGAAGACGCTCCACTAAATCCATATTTTTATCCCATGCACTAGGAATTCCTCTAATCTTTTCATGCATGTCACCATACCCATCAACAGAAATAGCAATACCAATACCAGGTTTTATTTCTAAAATCTTTTTCATCTGTCGTTCAATAAGTGCCGGGGTAAATCCATTGGTAGAAATAACAATACGAGCCTTTGGACACGTATCTTTTAATATCTGTACAATCTCAGGAATATCTGTCCGTAAAAATGGTTCTCCTCCAGAAATATTAATGTCTCGTAATGATGAAGGGAGTTTTTTGTATTCTTCAACTGGAAGCTCTGGAAATTCTTTAATTTTCCATATATCACACATCACACACCGAGAATTACAGTTATATGTAATTCCTAATACACAGTCAATTGGTTTTTGTACAATAGTTTCCATAAATATAGTTACCACGTTAAAAAGCTTCCTCGTTGTTTTTCTTCACGCCAATATAGTACCAAAATACCAACAAGGAGCCAAAAATAAAACATTGATGCTCGAAATTCAAAGTACGGACCAAAAAATCCTAAAGTTATCATACCAACAGTCATACCAATACAACCTTCCGCATATGCTTGCACATACGGATCTTTTGTCCTTCGCCTTACCACATTCGCCATACCTATAATAGCAATAAACACCCCCATCCAGGAAATAAGACCCAACGTCCCCACTTCTCCCCAAATAGCCATCCAATTATTATCAATTTGACCAAACTTATTTTGTATTCCAAATGGAAGATGCAATTCATCATATACATCTGTAAGAACCAATGATCCTGCTACCCCGCTACCATACCTTCCCGGACCATGTCCAAACAAAGGAGCTGCGGGAATAACAACATGTGGAGTTTCAATAATAAAAAATATACGACCAAACCCTTCATAACTTCCTCGCCAAGCATCAAAACTCACGGCTTCAAACATCCGTTCAGCAAGGGTTTGTGAACGAGTTTCAGTAATAGATAACACATTGTCGTGAACCAACGCATACCCGGTAAGATACACGCCAAGAAACAACATAAATGCTATAAATACCGTTACAATGCGTCGATCTTTATGAAGAAGAATACCAATTGTTGCTATCCCAAAAAAAGCAGCCAACCAACTTGCTCGAGATAACGTTAAAATAAGAACAACAAGAAGGAACATAAATATGGCACCATATCCCCATTTTCTTTCTTGTTTTTTAAACATATATAAAAATGGAAAGAGCATAACAACACCAATCATGAGTAGACTTCCCAAACGATCATACCGCCCGAGTGTTGCAAATATCCGACTTCCTGGTGCCCAAAACTGTTCAAGACCACCTAATAGAGCAGTGTTTCCAATAGAAATAACTTGTGAAGAAAATAAATACGGATCAAGCTGTCCTTGGGCAAGGTATTGAATAAACCCAAATACAGCCTCAAGCACAATCATACCAAAACCAAACAAAACAAATGATCGCACTTGTTTTTTATGGTACTGCATAAATAAAATGGCAAACGCAATCAATGCAAATCGTAACAGTTGTCGTAATCCAAATACCCAAACAAGCGGATTATACCAATTAACAAGAAGAGACAATACCGCTATTACCATATAAAAAAAGAACCATCCAAACAATGGGTCTCGAGAAAACAAACGCCCATGACGACGAATATATGTAATCCAACTACCAATCACAAACCCATATAACAAGACCTCTGGAATATATTTTACATACGCATAATAATCAATCGGCGTATGCAAAAGAACGAATGTTTCAAGAGGAAGCCAAGCAAGGAGGAAAAAAATAATATATGATGTTTTTTGAATCTTAAATAACAAAAAAAGTCCAAATACAAATATGCACAAAATAAGAAAAAAACTTAGGTACGTTGGATGGAGATATGCAAAAACGAAATCAATCATAAACCAATTAATACCTGTAGTATACCAAGAATTAGCAAAAATGGAGAGTACTCTAGTAAAAAAAAGACAACCTATTCAAAGGCTGTCTTTTTTTACCCTTGCAAGTCTTCACCTACAGAACAATATGTAGTAGATGAGTACTTGCAAGGCGTCGTCTCCGAAAAGACGACGCAGACTTTTTTCCCGATACAGCCGCACAAAGTGCGTACCTGGTCTAGGAAATGTCGGCATGAACGATCAGGCGTTCATGTGCCTCCGACGACAAAAAGAGCGGACCCGTCCCCCACGCCTAATCGCGAGAGAAGAGTATAACTACGAAACTTGAGACACTACGGCTGCGGCTGAGTCCGATTGTGGACACAACCGACAACCCCCGGAGAATCCGGAAGCTCAGCACACTCGACGTTGACGTTGTTCTCGAGGAAACACCGACAAGTGTCGATGTCGACGCCAAAGACCGCAACAGAGCAAGATCCCTGTGCGACCGCATACGGCCCATCACCCGAAGTGTCGGGATCAGCCAAACGATCGCCGCGAGCATTGAACGCGAGAGCGAAGAACTCGTCCGGTGAACCCGAAGGGTCACCATCAAAGGACATCCGCTGACAGGAGCTCTCCGAAAGGAGGCACTGCCGTGCGACACAACTCTCGTTGTCCGCACAGCGCGTGTTGTCCACGCACCCGTCGACGCAACTGTCGTTCTCGCAGCTCTGCCCGAGGGGACAGTCGGTGTGGTCGGCACACGAGTTCTGCGTGTTCACGCAAACTCCGCCGAGACACTCCTCGCCTTGAGCACAGTCGCCGTCATCCACGCACTCGGCCACACAACGGCCGGTGTCACACTGCTGCCCCTGGAGGCAGTCGCCGTCGTCCACACAAACCGGATCCTGGCAAGCACCTTGCTCACAGATCTCACCCTGCGAGCACTCGAGATCGACGCGACACGCGACGCAAGCGCCATCAGAACAAACCTGCCCGTTCTGACAGTCCTCGTTCCCCACGCACTCGGCAGCACACTGGCCACCCGAACACACCTGACCTTGAGGACAATCCCCATCGTCGAAGCAGTCCGCGTCAACCCGCGCACAGGTGCCGTTGTTGCAGATCTCCTCAAGACCGCATTCGGTATCGTCCTGACAGGACGCGTGAGTCTGACAGCCCTCTACCCGGCAGCGAGCCCCGTTGATGGGACCGCAGTTCTCGGCTCCGATGAAGAAGCCATGCTGGGCCTGGTCGTCGGCCAGGAGGCAGGAGAAGTGATAGAGGTTACCGTCGTCAACCTGTCGGCAGACGGACAATGCCCCCTGCTCGCAGAGATCGATCTCGCAAGCGCTGTCGAAGCAGCGCCCACCCGACTCGTCAGAGCAAAGCTCCTCGTCCGGGATGTCGTTGAAAACGCAGCCCTCCTGCTCGTCGCAGGTACCGGACTCACACGCCTCACCCGAGCAATCAACCTGACCACCAGAGCAGATCCCGCCGAAGCAGGTATCATCCTCGGTGCAGTTGAGACCATCGTCACAAGCGACGGAGTCCCGTGCCGGAGCATCGTTCACGCAACCAAGTTCCTCCGTGCAAGTCTCCTCCGTGCAATCGTTGTTGTCATCGCAATCCCGAGGGGCACGAATGCACCCCTGATCGTCCGCGTCTTGGTCCGAAGGATTGCAAGCCTCCGTACCATTGCAAAAGATCTGATCGTCACAAAGGACGTCGTTCGGGGTGTGAATGATGGTGTCGTTGTCTTCGTCGCAAGCACCGACAGTGCAACCGATCCCGTCCTCGATGGAAGGCGCTTCGCCGTCCACACAAAAACGATCGACGCAAGTCTCGGCACCATCGCAGAACTCGCCGTTGTCGCACTCGCTGTCCTCATCGCACTGAGGAATCAGCTCGCAAATTCCGTACGCGGGGTACGGACCAGTGCGCTCGCACTGAGTCCCTTCCTCGCAACGAAGCGCGATAGGGCTCATAGCGCAGACCCCGTCGGTGATGATCATCGCGCACATAAATCTGTCCACGAAATCTTCCCCGTCAAGCGTGACGCCCTCGCCTTCCTCCGCACAATCCGTCGAAGACGCGGGACCACAAGGGCCTTCGCAGTCCTGGAAAGGATCGCCAGGATCGAGCTCGAGAGCTTGGTGCGCCGAACGGAACTCCTCGTACTTGTCGCCCGACGAGTGCGTCTGAACCCCAGGAACATAGTTCCCGTAGTCGAGACACCCGGTGTCGGCACGACAGCTGAACCGTCCGTTACCGAAGAGGTAGCCGCACTCCATGGTGGCGAGATCGAAATCCCCGCTCACCAGAAGGTCAGTTCCGTCAGGAACCGCGTACAAGTACCCGCCGCTCGTGCGACAGGTGTAGGTGCCCTCAAAGGTCAAGACCTCCGAAGACGGGTTGTTGTTGACATTCTCATTCGCGCAGCCTACCAGGGCCAACGCGATGAGGCACGAAACGAGACCAGTGGTCATCTTGAGCATGGAATCCTCCGTTTGCTCAGTGAATCGAAATCATAGAGGCGTTCCCAACACGGGGGCCCCTTCCTTGGTTACAATCGCAACACAAAGATACTCGTCACTTTTCTCAAAGTTCGTAGTATTCCCTGTGGAATATATGTATACATATATATACATATATATATATATATCTCACAGGGAATGTTGTAATGAACTAAATTCCCATTAATCTCCCCTACACATAAATGTAAGAAAGATACAGTGGGAGCCCTTGCTTTTGCAAGGGCTGAGGCACCACGATGTCACGGATCTACCCGAATGGGGATACACATGACAATGTGGTCGCGACCGGCCTCAAGGTTGGTGGTCGCTACTGGCGCGGCTGACAGCCGTCTCCCGCTCTGCAGCGGGCGCCCTCAATAGGGCCACAATCGTCAAGAGAAATCTGGACGGCCGTGTTCTCGTCGATCTGAACGCACCGGAAATGGTGCAATCGACGAGTGTCGCCAAATTGACGACAGACGAACTCCTCTTCTTCCGGATCGCAGTTGCTATCCGGATTATCGACGGGGTGACAAATCCCGGTGTTGGGATCCGGAGCCGTCCCTTCCTCGCATTCGACAGGAGCGAAGTGCTGACACTCGCCCTCGTCGTCACAGAAGTCGAAAGTGGCCTCGTCGGCGTCGTCGCAAGACTCAGGGCAAGGATCTTGGGTGATGCAATCACCCGAATTCCCATCACAGAACTGTCCTTCCTCCTCGCACTGGTGGGAGGGCTCGTAATCACAGAGCCCCCCCTCACAGATCGCCCGCTCACACGGGTTGTTGTTAGGACAATCCGACGCCGACTCACAAGGAGCCGGCACACAGGCACCCTCCTCGCAGACCGTCCCGTCACCACAGTTAGCAACAGGACGAGTGACACACCGGTTCCCTTGCCAGAGGGCCTGAAAACACAGGTCCTCGGACACGCACTCGAGATAAGTGCAGGGATTCTCCTGCTCCGATTCCTCGTCGCAGAAGTCAAGAGTAACGATGTCGTCATCCGCGCAGTCGATACGCGAATTTTGACACGCTCCAGTGTCGAAGTCACACGCATCCCGCGTGCACCGACTCTCGTCGGCACAGTGGGAGTGATCACGACAGAAGAACTCGCAAACGCTGTTTACGCAGCGCTCGCTCTCTTCGCAGTCGCGATCTCCCTCACATCCTTCCGGATCGTCGGGAACCTGCGGGAAACAACGGCCGTCAATACACACCTCACCTTCGAGGCAGTCTTCGATGCTGTCGCACTGATCCTCCGGCTCAGGCTCTTCCTCGATAGTACAGCGCCCGTCAAGGCATTGCTGATCACGAGGACAATCCCTGTCCTCGGAGCAATCCGGTGGCGCCGGTGCCGTACAGACACCGCCGTTGCAGACCTGCTCGTCCGGACAGTCGCTGTGCTGAATGCACTCCGGATCCTCCGGCGTGCATTCGCCCTCATCACAAACCTGATCGTCCGGACAGTCACGATCCTCCCGACACTCGGGTGGATCGTAGACGCATTGCCCACCATCACAACGATGGTCCGACAGGCAATCCGAGGCAATGAAGCACTCGGAAACACTCTCATTCGAAGAGGAAATCCCCCCGAACTCGTGCGTATCACGAGGATCCACGCACCCGGCAATGGCGATGACGGCGACGATGACTGTGACGATACTGTTGTTCTTGCTGATCATGATTTCTTCCTCCAGAAAGGGTTCGTATCTGTTTCAGTTTTCAGACTTTAGGTTCGGAGCAAAATAAAAAATATTTTTTTACTTAGAACCAAACCTAAAGTATTACGCCAGTAATATGTAAAGAACACTTAAATATATTCCTATACACACTATTATCTATTTAAGATTACAGTGTCTACAGGAATGCGGTCGGATACAACAAGGTATACGACCGCCTTCCTAAGGACGGAGACTGAGATGTGTGGAGAGTGGAGAAATGACTAGTCGATGGCCTCCCAGGTGATGGAGACCGTCAGGCCAAGACCAAGGCCAATAAGGCCTCCCTTCCAACCCGCACCAGTGCGGGCGGTCGGGACCGGAGGCCCTTGAGACCCGTCAGGCGAAAGGAAAAGCTCCGGATAAACCCACTCCGCACCGGCATAGCCGACTGCCATACCGATGAGGCTCGGAAGGAGCCACTTGGCAGCTCCGTACCACTCGTCGGGAGAGTTCGCACTCCGCCGGATGATCATTGAACCATCGGCTCCCGTGGTGATATCAACTCCCTCGTCAAGAGCCATCAGAGTGATGGCCGTGAGATCAGGAGTGATCCTCGTGATGCACTCGGCGAGCGCATTGATGAGTTCCGTAGTACCGGCGCTGTTTCCTTCCCGGTCAGTGACCTCCCGAAGAGATTTCGCATGCGCGTGGCACTGCGAAATCGCCATCCCCTCACGAATGAGGGTTTCGACGGACTCGAACCTCGGTTCGAGCTTCTTGTCCACCTTGTCAGGAATCTCACTGATGTCATTTCGGATGACCACCTGACCCTCCAGGATCAGATCCGCTTTCTTGTCAATCGCGTCAAGGAGCTTTTCGATCTCCTTAACGCGATCGAGGATCTCCTCAGTGGTTTCGTAGTGCTTCTTGCGCTCCGCGAGCCGGCGCCGATAAGCAGCACCGCTCGCCTTCGAGACTTTGGCGGTCTTGCCACAATTCGCAGAGCACTTGTCAAGTGCATCCGCGATGCGCTTGACGTCCGCCTGCATGGCGACGAGTTCTCCTTCTGCAACAGCAGAAGAAGAAAACCCCAAGGTCAGGATGGTGGCGGCAAGAAGAGCGACGACAAACTTGCTGATGCTAAACATGGGTATCTCCCTGAGTGAGTTGGTTTCTGATCTATCTTCTTGGTGAATGGAACAATAGTAATGCATACAAAAAAGTAGGCACCATTACTGTTCCATTCAAATTCACACATCTCAATTGTAAAAAACTATCCTTAGAAAGTTAAGATTACTCACAATTCCCCTTAAATAAGAGAAATTATAGTTGTCATCTTAGGGATAGCGAAGTGTATGGCATCCCCCATGGCCTAAAATGACAAGCGCAACATTTCAAAGATAGGTGACTATATCACAAATCAACGGCCTTGTCAAGGCCTGAAAGGGTATATTTAGCTACATTAAGCAAAAAAAGAACCAACCTAAGTTGGTTGATTCTTTAAAAAAATGGATAAATAACAAACAGTCTCTAACACTTACTATTTATCAGAAGTAACTGGATCTGGCGTACCAGGGTTATTAATATCTTCAATTCTATAGACATCTACTCCATTAATCCCAGGTGTTTCAAACACATCAACTAATCTTCCACCAATATTTCGTTGTCGAATGACTCCTTCAGAGGGGACATCACCAACCTTTAAACGCACTTTTTCTCCCCCCTCAATAACCTCAGGTTTAACATCATCAAGAATATAAGCGGTCTTTGCTTCACCATCAACAGCGTGCCAATAACTCACTTCTCGCATACCTAAAGAATCTGGTTTGCCAACAACATATGGCCGCGTACGATCTGCTCGGACAGGCTGATCTCCCTCTAATACATTTTGATCACTTCCTTCTTGAAAGCCATCATCTATAGGAGTTCTTCCACCTCGTGCTTGAAAGCCATCATCTATAGAAGCTCTTCCACCTCGTGGAGGAAAAGAATCTTGTACAGTAGGAATATCTCCCTGTAATCTTAAAGCATTTGCATTTCCTTGTACTACATAAACTTCAGCACCCTCAACAAGAGTATCACCAGAAAGTTCTGGATGAGCAGTAATATACGCTCCAAGAACAGCTCTATGATCACTGTCAGGAATACCTTTTCCTCGAAGAATTAATTGCATATCAAGATATCTATCACTTTGTGCAAGTGTACGGATACCTTGATCAATACGTGCTTGCCGAGCAAGATCATCTACACTAGGTCCAACAGGTTCAACATTTTCTACAACTTTTTGTACTTGCTCAATCGTTTCACCAACCTGTTTTCCAAGAGAAGACGTTGGTATATTTTTATTCTCTTCAGGAACAACAACAGAAGATTGTTCAACAACACGAGAAGTACCCCTTAATTCTGCTAATGTTTTTGGTCGAGATAATTCAACTTCTTCAACACCCTTTGCAGCAGCCGCATCTTCAATGCTGTATGCAGAACCTAAATCCTTTCCACTTGCATTAAGCAAATAAAATTGATCAGTATCATACGCTAATGGATACTTTTTAATCACCGGAATCCGTTCTGTCTGCCCTGTATCAGGGTTTACACGGTTTTCATACCCAACATAATCTTCTCTAATCGCCATACGTGTTGACTCTCGACGGATAAACGTATCCATGTCTTGGTTTGCATACCGACCAGTCTTTCCAAACTGTTGATCCAAAAATTCTTTTTGCTCTGTAGTTTCAGCATGCTCTGATAAAAAGCGCATTTGTCGCATCCAAGGACTAATGGGTCCTTCTCCTTTACGAAGTTTTGCATGATCCACAAGTTGTTCAAGTTCATCTTTAGATAATGCATGTTCAGTTCCACCTTTGCCACTAAAATCATCAACAAATGATTTAAACGCTTTTATTCCTTTATCATTATTTTGTCCACGTAACAATTCACCCCAAGCACCAGTCGCAGGAGTAGCTTCAACAGTATGTGGTGAAACTTCTGCTACATCCACTTTTTCTTGTGCCCCCGCTTCTGGTGTAGGCACTGGCTCACCCGGTTCTTGTATATTCAGTTTTAGTCTTGCTTTTGGTTCACCTTGTTCTTGTGCATCCGCTTCTGGTGTTGGTTCTACTACAGCCACTTTTTCTTGTGCATCCGCTTCTGGTGTTGGTTCTACTACAGCCACTTTTTCTTGTGCATCCGCTTCTGGTGTTGGTTCTACTACAGCCACTTTTTCTTGTGCATCCGCTTCTGGTGTTGG
>JABIEQ010000011.1 GCA_018651085.1 Candidatus Magasanikiibacteriota bacterium | reverse complement strand
TACTCAAAATGCTGAAGTAGCAGATATTACCCATTTTGAAACAGTAGGAAATCTATCAGAATATTGTACCGCAGGATGTACGTCTATTGGATCAAATATTCCAAGATCAACAGAAAATCCTCGTATTTGTGGAAACGGTGTAGTAGATCTTGGTGAAGATTGTGATATTCAAGACATTGTACGATTTAAAGATGGAAATCCACGATTAATTAATGATACACCCGTTGGTGAAGTCGTAGGAGAAAGTTGTTCACTAAATTGTCTTCGTCCTGGTTCTGCTGCTCCATTTTGTGGAAACGGTATTATTGAACCAGAACAAGGAGAAGAATGTGATCCAGAAGATCCAAATGATCCAAGTGAGGGAAGATTCTGTGATCCAATTCGTTGTTTAAACATCGGAACATCATCAAGAGAACCAGAAGGTGATGTTGGGCAATCTTGGTGTGGAAGTGGGTTCGTAACGGCTGGAGAAGATTGTGATATTGCAGATGGAAGAATTGGATGTTCACCAATTTGTCTACACACAGGAACGCCACTTGCGGTAAGTTGGTGTGATGAATTTGGACAAGATCTTGAAGTATGTAACAACGCCGTAAGTGTCTGTGGAAACCAGGTAGTGGAATCTGGAGAACAATGTGAGATTATTCGAGAAGTGCAACCAGGATTATTTCTCATGGCATTCCCAAATGGAGAACAAGGAATATCAGTGACAAGAGGATCAGAATGTAACGACGGATGTTTGCTTGAAAATATTTGTGAAGGTCCATCTATTCCTTCAAGCTTAAGGTGTACTGCTGGAGAACCAGGGTGTAATGATGATTGTACGTATGCTGGGTCTTCAATAGGATATGAAAATCCATCAGTATGTGGAGATGGTATTCAGGGCGTTGGGGAATATGTCGGTTGTGAAGATCCAAATCAACAAGGAAATAATAGACTCGAAGAACACCCTATCCAAATTGTAACGGCTATAGGGCAAGGAAATCCAGAAGAATTCCCAACAATTCAATTTACAGAAATTTCAGTTGAAGCAAATAGTATTGAGCGTCCTCCAACAGAAGATCGTCCACTTATTACCGTTGACGACATTACGCCACCAGTAGAGGGAACCGGAGATTATTTCTTGCAATGTGGATATGAAGAGTTTGATGAACAAGTAAATGGACAGTTTAATAATTGTCCAAATGCTGAAGATGGTGTTGCAAGTAATTCATGTTGTTACCCACGACCAAGAAGAAGTGCATCATACCCAAGAGATCTCGCTGGAATAGGAAATGAAGAAGGAGTATGTAGAAACACATTCATATCAGTTTCATTTGATGAAGTTATTGATGAAGAAACATTAAATGGTAATGTCTGGATTGCAAAAGGATACGAAGACGCAGTAAATTGTCGGGACATTTCAGATGGAAGAGAAGTAGATGTCACAGGAGAACTCCAAGAAACATTAGTAGGAGTACTTCTTGAAGACACCCCACCTGAAACATTATTTGCAAAAGTATGGTGGCATGCTAAAAAAGCATTTTACACAATTGTTGGAAGAAAAGCACAAGCATCACAGATAAATAATAATGCCCTAAATATTGAAACATGGTGTAGTGGAGAAATAGCACCACAACCACATGTAATATATGATCAAGAAGGGGACAGCGTTACAACAACTGTAGAGTTATATCTAGAAGATCTCTTAGAAGCTGATACAACATATGCGATTATTTTAAGAGGAGGATTAGAAGGAATAACAGATGTAAACGATGTCGGGATTGGAAACCCAGATAATACAAACTTACTTCACGACAGTGTTATTTTCCGTACAACAGAAGAAGTATGTAAATTAGCTGATTTAGATGTTGATCCACCGCAACACTTGTTTAGTGTTCCTGAAACAGGGCAAGAATTTGTTGTAGAATCAAGAAGTAGTAATGGACAACGGATTGTTCCCATTGAAGATGTATATAACTGGACATGGGACTGGGGTCCAAAAAACCACAATATTTTCGAAATTCCATTTGCTCCAGCAACAACAACAGAAGCATTTACATTAATAGGATCACGAACTGTCGAAGGACAAGGAATTGGTGTGGCCAGTGCAACAGTAATACAAGATAGAACACCAGATTCACACGAAGGGCGAGTGTTTACCGGGGTAACACAATTAACATCACTTTTTTGTGAAAGACCTTGGCCTGTACATAATGTATTTCCATATGAAGATGGAAATCCTCCAGGAAGAGAGCTGAATGATGATGAATATGCACCAAATGAATTTGATATTCTCCCTGACGAAGGATTTCGTGGTGGAGAAGCACCATCAGTATTTGGAAAGTTTTACAATTTTTCACTAAATTATTGTGCAGATGCTGGTCGTCAAGGTGTATCTGACGATGATTTACCATACTTAAGACCATTTGTCTTTACACCAGAATTTTCAGATACCGTAAAACAATGTGCTCATGGTGATAATGTCGGAGAAGCCTGTTCAGCCGACGGTGATTGTTTTAACCGTGTATGTAGTGAAAATGATGCCCTTTCTTGTACTGATGATAGTAGTTGTGCCGTAACTGAAGATTTCGGGCCATGTCTTGTAGATCAAAATTTTTGTGAATTAGCAGATATATTTTGTACAGAAGATATTGAATGTATTGATTTTCAGTCATATGGGCAGTGTGGTGCCGGAGAAAATACATTGAATGCGTGTCAATCAGTACGTTCATTACCAAATGAAGTACAAAAAAGATGGCTCATGTTTAATGAGGTGAATAATGATGTTGTCGGAGTGCAAATATTTGATAATCCAGGAAGACTCTCTGCAGCAAGATGGTACCAAGATCAAGGAATACGGGACATCACATTTCAAAACATTAGTGATTTTGTCGTTATTGCAGTAGACGGATTTGATGCAATTACAGACGGAGACAATTTCTACATAAATGCCTTAAATAAAGTAAACCAAGGAGTAGTAGAAAACTATATATTACACATCAGTGTAAACGAAAATGCACGAGAAGATACACGAGAAGTTGTAGAGAAATTAATTGATTCATTGCAGTTTAATATCAATGTAAGTGATTATGGTTTTTGTTTGGCAGAAGGAACAGAGATAATAGACAGCGCACTCGAATTTATTTCAGAAAATAGTCTTGCTAACATTACAACAGATACGTGTGTAACTGATTTTGATTGCCGAGATGCAGGAGGGAGTCCATTACCTCAAACTATAGGTGTTTGTTCAAATGCTCGAACAAAGTTCCTTAGAGATTGGGAACGTCTACAAGATGTCGCCCCAGTACAAAATGCATTTGAACAATTTAAACGAAATGAAGGAACATATCCACAGTTAGAAAGTGGAACCTTTATACCAAGATATACAAATTCACGTTGGCCATCATGGGGACTTTTGGGACAAAGCATCGGAGGGGCACCAAGTGATCAAATTAATGAATGGAGTGCTTGTGGGGTGTGTTCTGACAGAGTAAATGATCAGGCAACGTTTTGTGTATCAAACGCAGATTGTCCTGGGTCAGGAAATGCTTGTGAATTAAAAGATGCACGAACATGTTGGGATGTAGCAAGTAGTCAGTATATGTGTCCACTAGCAGCAAGTGTCTATGAGTACGAAGCAATTGATGAAGAGAATTATAGTCTTCATGTACCGCTTGAATATTTTGGAAACCAAAATACTGTTGTTGAAGAGTTTGTGCCAGATCAAGAATCATTTACCACAGAAAGATGGTGTCAACCAGGACAAATAATCTCACCATTTGGTGAAGCCTGTGGAGACGGAATTGTAAACCAAGTAAGTGAACAGTGTGACCCACCGGGAAGTAGAATTTTAAGTAGCCAGGGATATTATCCAACTGAGGAAGGATTGTGTAATTATGATAATACTCAAACTTCTTGTTCAACCGATGCTGATTGTCCAATATCTCTATTGGAAGAGGGAGTGAATTTTGCAGATGTGCCAGAAACAGAGGTATGTTTAGTTGATAATGAAATTATATTTACCGAAAGAAATGAGAATGAAATTGATGGAGTATTTCAGTGTAATTCAACTGATGCTTGTCGGGACATAAGAACCTATTCAGAAGAAGGGTTACCAACAGCGGTGAGTGTATTATCAAACCCAATTAGACAAGAAACAATTGATGCCACTCTTTTAGAAAATCCATTCCAAAGAACACGGTTTACGTGTGGAGCAATTAAAGATTCAGAATCATATCTTGGGTTAAACCTTGAAACCACTCAATGTGTAGGAGCTCAAGAAGGAGAAGTTGGGCTTTGTCGTGAAGGAGACGTTGGGGTAGGAATCTGTAATAATGAGTGTCAGTATGTATATGGAAGTTGTCGCGAAATATTTGAATGTGGAAATGGGGTAGTCGAAGGAGATGAAGCCTGTGACGACGGAAGTGTAAACGGAGAATATGGCCAATGTAATAGTCAATGTACTGGGTTTTCTGGTGTTGCACGATGTGGAGATGGACAAATTAACATTGACCAAGATACAAACCAACCACTTGAACATTGTGAAATTATAGAAGATACACACGTTACCTTAAATTCTGGGGCAAATAAGATTCGTGTAATATATCCACAACTTTTAGAAGAGAGTAGTGGTAGTGATATCATCATTCGGATGTGTAATAACGAAGGTATAATTTTGTGTGAACGAGCATTTATAGAATTTGGAAGTTTATTTCAGAATATTGAAGACATAAAAGATGAAGAGTCATATCAAACACACTATTGTTCAGGAGATCCACAATTACGTTGTGACATAGAAAGAGGAAATGCTGATTGTACCGCTCCTTCGCCAGATAATGTCATTGATCTACTTGATAATGAGATTACAAGAAATGATGTAAGAGAAAAAGTATTACCTGTTGATGAACTAGTCTCTTATGGAGATTGTGTGGAAGCAGGAACAAATAGATATGGAAGTTCATACCATCATTTTGAAGGTGTGTCTTGTTCCGAAGATTGTCAGCGTGCGGGAGGTTATTGTGGAGATGGTATTATCGAATCTGTTGAATCATGTGACGATGGAAATAATGTTGATGGTGATGGGTGTAGTGCCATATGTCAAATAGAAGAAGGTGAAAATAATAATCAAAACAATAATCAACAAGAAGTAAGGTGTGACGATGGTATTGTGCAGGCAGAACGAGGAGAAGTATGTGATCTTGGTGTAGAAAATGGAATTGCCTGTGTTCCCGGGTATGATGAGTCCTGCACATATTGTTCTGACGATTGTCGGGAAGTATTGCAAGTGGATTCTCCATTATTTTGTGGGAACAATGATATTGAAGACATAGAAGTGTGTGAGTTTATAGATAATACCGTGACATATCGAAAACAATATTGTCAGTTTGAAGACGAGGTGCTTGATACCCTCTGTACACAAAATAGTGAATGTCATGGAACATGTTTTGCTTTAGGTGGAATTTGTGTGCTTGGAGATAGAGTATGGGCAGCAGGCTGTAATACTGATCAAGAGTGTACACAAGAAGAACTTTTTTGTGGGGTAGAACTTTCAGAAGAAGTATTTACAGAAGGGTGTGCTGATGTTGGAGAATATAGTTGTAACAATAGTTGTACAAATGTAACAAATGATTGTCTTTCATGTAACCTGGTTTCTCCTCCAGGAGGAACTGTCCCAAGGGCAAAGTTTATAAACCCATTATTTGGGCATCAAGAATTTGATGAAGAAGACAATTGGAGTGGAAGAGCAACAGTGCGCTTGTTTAGAGAACAAGGAGGCTTTTTCAACCCATTAAATCAAAGAATATGGCAAGGGTCTCATATCACTATAGGATCAGATTATGAAGTAACCTTACTTGGTAGTGAAGAAGCTCGTATTGAAACAAATGTTCGTTGTTCAGGAGAATACGAAGTAGAGTTTAATAGAAGTAGGGTGAGTTTAGGGGAATATAATGAATTTTTATACCCTGTGAGAGGACAAGCAGAAGCGATAACAAATGAGTTCATTGCATCTCCTGCTGTTCCAGAAGGAACATTCAGAGTGGTGCTTCGTTGGACGAATGACGAAGGTGGAGAGAATGCCCCATTTTTGTTAAATGTATACAATCAAGAATTTAACGATAGAGTATTCGGAGGGTTTCCGAAAGTACTTGGATACCCAATAGACACAAGTAACCCATTTGTTTCAGAAATATCTGGGTCATTAGGACTTTCAGAAAATCCAAATTACAGTAATTATTGGTGGCCAACTGACAACATGCATCAATGGTATGAACATGTATACGCGCACAGAGAACAAAGTCTTGATAATACATTTATTCAATCATTTACTATTGAAACAGATAAGCCTCAAGGAGAAGGATCTGTAGAAAATGCAACATATGCAATATTTGTAGGAACTGATGGAGTACCAATATTTGGGCACATTCATTCAAATCTTCAGGTTGAGGTCTACGAGTATAATGAAAGACAAAACCCAAGATATTCTATATATAAGCCAGCGCATACATTTGAAATTCGTGGTGCTGCTGGTACAAGTAGTAACGAAGTTGCAAGATATTGGCATGCATTTAACTTGGTAAAGAAAAATGGAGGGTATGAAGTAGAAGTAGTAAAAGAAGGAAATAGAGAATATGAAGATGGAACAATTGAAAGTGGATTCCAAGATGTGAAATGTAATATTTCAACTGAATTTTGTAATGATTCAGAAAATGAAAATGAACAAAATCAAGAAGGATAAAAAAGAAGAAAAAATTGTGTTATACTAAAAGACAGATTGGTATGGAAATAAATCAAGTACAATCACCTATAGAAGAAGGACAACAGTCTGTAAATCATGCAGCGTATTATCAAAAACCTCCTCAAAAAAAGAGATGGTGGATTCTTATAGTAATTATTGTATGCATTGCATTAATTGTTACGGGTGTTGTCTTGGTAGTTTCTCAAGATAAAGAAGAGACAAAAAACATCATTAGTGATAAAAATCAGGATCCCTCTGCAACACTTACTGTTGATCCATTTCCAGAAGATAAGGATAGAGATGGCCTTAGTGCAACACAAGAAGCCGAGCTTGGAACGAGTGATTTTGAATTTGATACCGATGGAGATGGGCTAAAAGATGGAGAAGAAGTGTCTGTAACCAAAACTGATCCTTTGAACCCTGATACTGATGGTGATGGCTTTGGGGATGGAAGAGAAGTGCGAAAAGGGTTCGATCCATTAAGTAAATAAAAAATACTTGTAACGTTAGGTAATATATATGTTTGATGATCACGCACAAGCAGGGGGAAGCACTCCACCTCCAAATCTTCCTATTGGTGAACCAGAAGATATTTTTAAGGATACTATAGAACCCGTGGATGCTGCTGAAGAGGTGGTAGAAAACCAACCACAAGCAAAAGTACAAGCACCACCGGTTAGAGAAGTTCCTCAATCTCCACCAGAAGTATCATCAGCTATTTCTTCGGGGAAGCTTCAAGCAAAAGAAAAAACAGAGATAAAAATACAAAACCCACCTGTGCAAGATGTTTTTGCGGCGATAGATCATACAGAACAAGCGCCACAAGCATTGTCTTCAGCTCAAGACGTAAATGCGCAACCATTTTCTCCTTTAGGAATAGGAACACCACCTCCACCTGGAAATTATCCGGGTGAAAGCTATACAATTAAAAAGCCTGGGATTGGAAAAGCAATTATTGTTATTGTAATTCTCATATTTGTATTAGCAGGTATTGTAGGAGCTGCATGGTGGGCATACGGAACCTTTGTGTCTTCAAATGGTGCACCGGCAACACAACAACAAAGTAGTGATGATACCTTTCAAGTAGATATTGAAGATACTACAAATAGAGATCAGCAAGTTGAAGACCAAGATGACACAAGTAATCAGCCGTTAGGGTCAGTAGATGCTCAAAATCAAATAATTGATGATATCATTTTATTTGGGCAACCGATAGATTCTGATGAAGATGGATTAGAAGACACAGAAGAAAGAGAATTAGGAACAGATCCAAATAATTGGGATACTGATAATGATGAATTAAGTGACGGAGCTGAAATTCTTTCTTGGAATACTGATCCACTAAATAAAGATACTGATGGAGATAGTTATTTAGACGGCGTAGAAGTTCGTTCAGGGTATAGTCCAACTGGTCCTGGAAAAATATTTATCCCAGGGGAATTGAATAATGAAGAAGGGAACGCAACAAGTACAAAACCAGTATTTGAAGAAGAACCCTTTTCAAGTGATGTATCTAAAGATGAACCTTGTACAGAAGAACAATATGCCGCTGCATACTCTGCCGCAATTGCTTCTTTAAGTGCACAAGGGCACACAATTAATGGGGATATATTACAAGATCCTGTGCTTCTTCCATTATTAGCTGAAGAAATAAAGAGAAATTTATCACTTATTTGTCAAAGTGAGGAAACATCATAACACCTATGCTCTTCAAAAAGAAGAAAAAAGAGCAAGAGAATAAAAATAAAGAGCATAAAAACACATCTGTGGAGATTCACACAATTCCAGATGTTTTTTATGGTGGACAAGATCCAGTCATATATAAAAATGAGGTATCAATAACAAAACAAGGCGATAAACACGCACAAGAAAAGATATCAGGCAAGCAACCAAGGACAACGCCTCCTACAACAAAAAAAACAACTATTCCTTCTAAAAAAAATGATAAGAAAAAATGGCTAATAATACTTATTATTGTCTTATTTGTCGTCGTTATGGCTCTCGTAAGTTGGTATTATATTACCCAAGCGACAAAGCAAGTAGGTAACGAAGTTCAAAATACTCCTCTTCAAGAAGATATAGAAGAACCATTAAAGACACCTTCTTCAACAAAGATTACAGAAATAAAAGTAATATCACCAACAAGTACACAAAGGGTACCAACACCAACATCGACACCTTCAATTGATGAAGATATATCATTACCTTTTCCAAGAATGATTCTTGTTGATACGAGTGATGTTGATAAAGATTCTCTTACAGATCAAGAAGAAGATATATTTAGATCAAATCCAGGTATCTGGGATACTGATGGTGATGGGTATTATGATGGTTTAGAAGTCGTCAATTTGTATAGTCCAGAAAAGATTTCTCCGTCAAAAATTATTGATACCGGAAGAGTTTTTGATTATATTCACCCTAAAAGAGCGTATAGGATGTATTATCCAAGCGCCTGGGAGGTGGGAGATATAAATGGAAAAGCAACAGATGTACTATTTAGTGATATTAGTGGGGAATATGTGTCGGTGCATATTGTAAAAAAAGAATTTGGGGAATCCTTTAGAAATTGGTTTGGAAGAGTAGCTAAGGGGCAAAAGTTTTCAGATTTACTTACAACACAAAATAGTTTTAAACAAGAAGTCATTGTACGAAAAGATCGGTTGGTAGCATATATTGAAGATGACGTACAAGTATTTGTACTTATTTACAATCCAAGACAACAGCAACAGATTCCGTTTAGACATGTCATAGAAATGATGGTACAAAGTTTTCGTTTAGAAAATAGTATAGACGTACTCCCAGAACAAACAACATTACCAGGAGTAAATACTTCAACCTTAGAAGAAATAGGAGAAATTGATATTTCCACATCAACACTTTTGGAATAAAAAATATGGAATGCAATATATACCAAACAGTAAAAAAAATTGGTTTTTCCAAAAAAAAAATACAAGCGATAGCAGCGTATACTCTTAAAAGAGTAAAGGAAAAAAAGAGGGTATTAAGTGTACATTGTATAGGAGATAAAAGAATACATAGTTTAAATAGAGAATATAGACATATAGATAGACCCACAGATGTACTTTCGTTTCGGATGCAAGAAGGAACATCCATTATGGAAAGTGATGATCTTGGAGATGTATTTTTAGCAATACCATACATTAAAAGACAAGCAAAAAGAGAAGGAGTCTCTTTTGAAGAAGAATTTTCTCGGATGCTTATTCATGGAATATTGCATCTTGTGGGGTATGATCATATAAAGAAAAAGGATGCAGATATCATGTTTCCGCTTCAAGAAAAGATACTAAAACACTGGATATGATGATAAAGAATCTGTTTAGAAGTGTAAAACATGCTATCCATGGGATATGGCTGGTCTTTAGGTATGAACAAAATTTCAGAATTCATTGTGTGGCGGCCCTTTGTGTCATTGCCGCGCTTATTATATTTCAGCCACCAAAACAAGAAGCCCTTTTAGTTATTATAGTAATTATTTCTATTTTAGTATTAGAAATAATCAATAGTGTTTTAGAAAGACTTATTGATGTATTAAAACCTCGCCTGCATCATCAGGTAAAGATAATTAAGGATATGATGGCTGCAATGGTACTTATTGCATCCATTGGAGCTGTTGTTGTCGGTGCATTGGTATTTGTGCCATACATTTTTGAGTTCTTCATAAAATGATGGTACAATAACCCTTAATTAGACCCTATACATACGGCGTATATTTGTGTTACAGGTTTGAGTTTAAAGGTATGATTCGTAAGAAAAAAAACAATACAGGTATTATTACTGGCATCGATATAGGATCGTCAGCTATTCGTATTGCCGTAGGGCAAGAGTCTAGCGATATGAGTGGAAAGCCACAGCTTCAGATAATTGCAACTATAGAAGTACCCTCAGAAGGAATTAGTAAGGGAGTTATCTCAAGTATAGAAGAAACCGTATCATCCATTTCTAATGCATTAGAGCACATTGAAAGACTAACAGGAATACCAGTAGAGCACGTCTGGATTGGAATGAGTGGTATGCATATTATATCGCAAGAAAGTCGTGGTGTTGTCGCTATTGCTACCCCACATGGAGAAATAGGTGAAGATGATGCTGAAAGAGCCATAGAAGCCGCTAGAACGGTCGCTGCGCCCTTAAATTACGAAGTACTCCACGTTATCCCAAGAAGTTTTTCCGTTGATGGACAAACAGATATTAAGGATCCTGTGGGAATGACAGGGATACGTCTTGAAGTCGTAACACAGATGATTCATGGAGCTACCGCACACATAAAAAATGTTATGAAAGCGGTATATCGTACAGGAGTAGACATTGATGATTTAGTTCTTTCAACACTTGCCACTGGAGACGTAGTGGCTACATCAAGACAAAAAGAACTTGGAACAGCAGTGATAGACATCGGAAGTTCAACAACTAGTGTTATTGTCTATGAAAGTGGAGATATCATTCATACAGGCGTTGTTCCTATTGGATCAGCACATGTGACAAATGATCTTGCTATTGGGTTACGGACGTCAATTGATATGGCAGAAAGAGTGAAAATTCATTATGGAAATTGTATAGCAAAAGGTATATCAAAAAAAGATAAAATTCGTGTAAGTACTGATGATGGAAAAGAAGAAGAATTTTCATTGCAGTATGTAGCAGAAATAATAGAAGCAAGGATGACGGAAATTCTTGAAAGAGTAGATCAAGAGCTTCAATTAATTGGAAGAAGTGGTCTTCTTCCAGCTGGAGTTATGTTTGTTGGTGGTGGATCTAAAATAGAAAGGCTTATTGAGTTAACAAAAGAAGTCTTACGCTTACCAGCATCTATTGGCACACCAATTAATATTCAAGGAATAACAGAAGATTGTCACAATATTGCTTTTGCGCCTGCAATAGGCTTAGTTCGGTGGGGAGCAGGGGTACAGCAAGGGACAAAAAAGAGAAGAATAATGAAAATGAACACAGGAAAAGTTATTGAACAATTCCAAAAATTGTTTAAATCATTGATTCCATAATAGAAAAACAATCAAAATTGTAGACTACCCCTCAGAAGAGGGGTTTTTGTATAAAATGATGGTTTTAAAAACCTTGACACAAGTAGTTAGTATTTGTACACTATACGTATCCGAAAGATTTATTTTTTGACCAGGTAAAGCCAAAATTGAACAATTTTAGTGTTCAATCAATATATATCAGGAATAATTATACGTGTATATGCCGCAAGTGAAACCAGACATTGAAACGTTTGCAAAAATTAAAGTAGTTGGGATTGGTGGGTCAGGTGGTTCAGCTGTAAATCGAATGATTCAAAATGGAATCCGAGGGGTTGAGTTTGTCGTTATGAATACTGATGTACAGGCTCTTCATAATAACAGTGCACCAAAAAAATTACATATTGGAAAAACAATTACAAGAGGTCTCGGTGCTGGAATGGATCCTGAAATGGGAAAGAAAAGTGCAGAAGAAGGACAAAATGAAGTAAGACAAGTACTTAAAGATACTGACATGGTATTTATCACCTGTGGTCTTGGTGGTGGAACAGGGTCAGGAGCAAGTCCTGTTATTGCAGAAATTGCAAGAGATATGGGAGCTCTAACTGTTGCTGTTGTAACAAAGCCTTTTAATTTTGAAGGACCACAACGAAAAAAAATTGCAGAGGAAGCATATAGAGAATTAGCAAGACATGTTGATACTATTATTACTATTCCTAACGATAGAGTATTACAAATTATTGATAAGAAAACATCTCTCCTCGAAGCATTTCAAATAGTAGACGATGTCCTTCGTCAGGGAGTGCAAGGGATTTCAGAATTAATTACTGTTCACGGAACAATTAATGTTGATTTCGCTGATGTAAAAACCATCATGAAAGATACCGGATCAGCTTTGATGGGAATTGGAACTGGTTCAGGAGAAAATAGGGCTATTGAAGCGGCGAAGGCTGCCATTTCAAGTCCGTTACTTGAAGTATCAATTGATGGCGCAAGAGGAGTGTTAATGACTGTAACTGGAGGAAATGATCTTGGAATGCAAGAAGTAGCAGAAGCTGCAGAATTAATAACAAATTCGATTGACGAAGATGCAAAAGTTATTTTTGGAACTGTTATTGACGAATCAATGGGAGAAGACATTAGAGTAACAGTTATTGCAACAGGTTTTGGGGATAGGCCAAGAAAAACAGTAGAACGGCATAGAGACAAAGAAGACAAACAAGAACACCCCTTTGGTTCAAAGCCATCGCGCTATGGTGCTGGTATTTTTTCTAAAAGAAAAGAAAAGAGAGAAGAGTTTGAAGAAGAGGAGGAAGAAAAATCAGATAAAGCAGAATTCATGGCAAGACCAATGAGAAAAACAATGCCTCAAAAACCAATGCATCCACCAACAACTGGATTCAAGCCATTAGAACAAGATAATGATGATCAAGATTTAGAAATCCCAGCATTTATTAGAAAAAAAATGGGATCATAAGAGAATATCAAAGCCCGCGAAAGCGGGTTTTGTGTTTAAATATAGTAGTGCTATACTATTACATACAACATGATCAACCTATTGTAAAGATATGCATTGTCCAGTTTGTCGATCAACGATAACACGAGTGGTAGATTCTAGATTGCAGCAAGATGGAATGGCTGTACGAAGGAGAAGAGAGTGTGAATCATGTCATTATCGATTCTCTACAAAAGAGGAGACCGAACTCCTTGATATTGTGGTTGTAAAAAATGATGGGGTAAGAGAATCCTATAACAGAGAAAAATTAGAAAGAGGAATTAAACAATCTTTGGTAAAAAGACCACATACACAAGAAAAATTTGATAGACTCATTTGCTCTATAGAAAGAGATATACAAAAGAGGAAAAAAAGAGAGGTGAGAAGTAAAGATTTAGGGGATATTGTTATGAAACATATTCGTCGATTTGATAAAATTGCTTACATCAGATTTGCTTCAATTTATAGGGCATTTACTGATGTGGATGGATTTAAACAAGAGGTACAATCATTAAAACGAAAAAAGAATACAACTAAAAAGAAAGATCAAAAAAAGAAAAAAATATAAACTATTATGGAGCAAGAAGAACAAAACACAAAAAATAATGATATGGATATAAGGCAAAAAAAAATTGAAGCGTTACTTAAGGAGAATATTAAACTAACCAAAGCATTACAAAAACAAACCAAACGAATATCAAGACGGATAACACTACTTACTTTAGGTGGGTATCTGCGTTGGCTTGTTGTATTAGTGCCACTTATAATTGGAGTGATATATTTACCATCATACCTTACTGATAAGGCTGCTGAGATATTTCATCTCGATGGAATTGTGCCAACAAGTTCACCAATTCAAATTGATCAAGTAAAAGGAATACTTGATAAGTTAACACCAGAACAAGGTGAGCAACTACAAAAAATACTAGAGCGTTAAGAAATATGTTTCAAGATGACGTCTATCGTGTTGTGCAAAAAATTCCAAAAGGAAAAGTGGCCACATACGGACAGGTTGCAAATATAATGGGGAAACCAAATGCCGCAAGAGCCGTTGGAAATGCATTAAATAAAAATCCTGATACAAAAAAGACTCCATGTCATCGTGTCGTAAGAAGTAGTGGTATTGTCGGTGGGTTTGCATTTGGCTCTGAAAAGAAAAAAAAGAAATTGCGTGACGAAGGTATTTATATTAAAAAAGATAGCATAGATCTGTCAGTGTATCAGTACACACCGTAATCAAAGAATATGGAAAAGAGAACTAAAATTGTTTGTACATTAGGACCAGCATCAGAAACAATGGAAACAATAGAAACCATGGTAGATTCAGGAATGAATGTTGCAAGGTTAAATTTTTCACATGGGACACACGAAAATCATAGAGAGTTAATTGCTCGGGTAAAAAATATAAGAAAAAAAACAGGGCATCCAATAACAATATTGCAAGATCTTCAGGGACCAAAAATACGAGTAGGAGAGCTGTCTAAGGATGGTGTATTGGTACAAAAAGATGATGTCGTGATATTAAATACCAATATAGACCAAAAAGAAAATAATGACATTCCTATAGATTATGAGGACTTTCATACCATAGTTAAAAGCGGAGAAAGGGTATTTATTGCTGATGGGGCAATAGAATTAGTCATTACAGGTGTGACGGGAACAAAAATAGAAACAAAAGTAGTATTTGGAGGAGAAATACACGCTCATAAAGGAATAAATATACCGGATTCAAATGTACAAGCAAGAGCATTGACAGAAAAAGACAAAAAAGATGCTTATTTTGGAATACAAGAGGGGGTGGACATGATGGCATTATCTTTTGTAACTACACCACAAGATATTGAAGATTTACGTGTATATATTACAAAATCAGAAAAAGAACTTGGTATCACGCGGGAATGTCCAATACAAATCATTGCAAAAATAGAAAGAAAAGAAGCTGTAGAGGATATTGATAATATATTAGATGTAGCTGACGGTATCATGGTTGCAAGAGGAGATCTTGGTGTTGAAGTGCCCGTAGAAGATGTACCGGTTATACAAAAGAGATTAATTAGCGCTGCATTGCTAAAAGCAAAGCCTGTTATTGTCGCAACACAAATGCTCGACTCAATGCAAGAACATCAACGACCAACAAGGGCAGAAGTATCAGACGTTGCAAACGCTGTGATCGATCATGCCGATGCCTTAATGCTTTCAAATGAAACTGCAACTGGGAAGTATCCAATAGAGGTGGTAAAAACAATGGCAGACATAATTAAAGAAACTGAAGACTCTGAATACGATAATCTTTCACTGTACAAAACAACAAAAGATGAAGATCTTGATAATATAGAAAGTATCATGACCAAATTATCTCGTATTTCAGCTGAAGAAATGAAAGCTAAGGTTATACTGACCGCATCTCTTTCTGGAAAAACAGGAAGACGTATAAGTAGATATAGACCAGAATTACCTATTGTTGTTGCAACAGGGAGTAAAGAAGTATCTCAGCAATTAAATTTATCTTGGGGGATAGTGCCATTTGTTGCACTTCCTTGTGATTCTTTAGGAGAACTTATTGATCAATCAATAATATATCTAAAAAAGAATGGTCTTGTGAAAAAAAAGGATACCATAGTCGTTATCGCTGGTGAACCTGTCGGAGAATCTAATCACATAAATACACTTGAAGTGCGAGAAGTAGAGTAAATGTGCTATACTTAATACACTCCTTTCAATAGGGTGGGGTATGCTTTGTTAAGGCATTATGGCAAAAAGACAACAAAAAAATGGGCAGTATATTGCCTGGTTTAAAGACATCAAGAAAAATGATGATTTTTTAGTTGGAAAACAACATGCTGATTTCGGGAGATTACATAAAAGTGTCTCTAAAAAAGAAATGAACCTCTTAGACGGATTTGCCCTGACAACCACGGCATATTGGGAATTTTTGAAAACACATAATATAGACAAAAAGATAAAAGGAATGCTAAAAGAGGTTGATATAAGAAATGTAGTAGAACTGAAAAAAATTGGAAAAAATATTAGAAACCTCATCTTAGAAAAAGATCTTCCAAATAATGTACAAAAAGCATTGATAAAGTCCTACAAAAAATTACATAAGCGATACGGTGCCGTAATGATACGTCCAAGTGTGGCATCAAAGAATACGCCAAAAGAAAGTTTTGCGGGTCAGCAAGATAGTTTTTTAAATATTACAACAGAAAAGGCACTTCTTCATGCTGTTAAAAGATGTATAGCTTCGTTATTTAGTGACCGAGCATTAGTATATCGAGAAAAAAAGGGGTATGACCACATGACAGTAGGATTGTCTGTAGGAATACAACAAATGATTGATGCGAGTAATGGAGCAAATGGCATGATATCTACTTTAGATACAGAATTAGGAATGAATGGAGTAATGTTAATTAATGCAACGTACGGACTTGGTGAATATGGAGTAACAGGGAACATGGTCTCTGATCAATTTCATATATTTAAAGAAGGAGTAAAAAAAGGAAAAGAAGCCATTATAAGAAAAAACATTACAAAAAAAGACACAAAACGTATTTGTGGAAAAAATGTAGGGACAAAAAAAGCTGTAGTACCAAAAACAAAACAAGAAAAATCTTCGATCAATAATGGAGATATCATAACGCTTGCAAAATGGGGAATGAGAATTGAAGAAATATGTAAAATACCACAACATATAGCATGGGTAAAGGATGGAAAGACCGGTACATTATATATTGTGCAATCAAGTTCAAAAACAGTAGATATAAAAGAAAAAAGAAGCAATTTAGAAACATATCTTCTAAAAAAGACTGGAAAGAAAATTCTTGATGGGACAACGATTGGGCAGAAAATCGGGGCAGGAAAAGTATGTGTACTCGACAGCTTGGAAGATCTAAAGAAATTTAAAGCAAAAGATGTTCTAGTAACAAAAACAACGACACGTGAGTGGGAGCCTTTGATGCGTATAGCCTCAGCAATTATCGTGGAAGAGGAAGGAAAAACAAGTCATGCTGCCCTTGTAGGAAGAAGACTTGGAATTCCTACAATAGTAGGAGTAAAGAATGCCAGAAAGACATTGAAAAAGTATAAAAAGATAACCGTGAGTGGTGGCTTAGGAGAAAAAAGTGGTGTTTTTGAAGGGTTTCTTCCGTACGAGGTAAAAAAGACCTTAATACAAGATATTCCAAAGACACAAACAAAAATAATGATAAATGTTGGAGATCCAACCGATACTTTTAATCTTTCAGACCTCCCTCATGATGGAGTAGGACTAATCAAAATGGAATCAATATTAGCAAGTGAAGTAAAGGTGCATCCACTTGCGTTAAGTAACTATCTCACACTTAAGAATAAAAAGATTAAAAAACAAATACAAGAAATCACAAAAGGGTATAGTAAGAAAAATCAGTACGGAGTAGATAAGCTTGCTGAAGGTATTGCAAAGGTTGCTGCGGCAACATACCCAAAAGAAGTAACTATACAACTAAGTGATCAGAGTGCAAGCGAATATAAAAAACTCCTTGGTGGAGAATTATTTGAAGATAAAAAGAAAGAAACAGGGGCTTCTTTTTGTGGTGTAAGTAGGTATTATAATAAAAAATATACACCTGCATTTAAATTAGAGTGTGATGCCATTAAAAAAGTTCGAGAACAGTGGGGATTACATAATGTCATGTTGATGGTACCATTTTGTAGAACACCAGAAGAAGGAAAAAAAGTCCTTAAACAGATGGAAAAGTATGGGGTAAAAAGAGGTGATCATGGACTGAAAGTTACGGTCATGTGTGAAATACCTTCAAATGCCGTTTTGGCAGGAGATTTTGCAAAGCTGTTTGATGGTTTTAGTATTGGAATAGACACTAAAATGAGAGAAATAGTGGGTGAGGCACGTAGTAAAAAGAGCCTTGCAGAGTTTTATAATACAAAAAATAAGATTGTAAGAGGATTAGTAAAAGATATTATAGATGTAGCACATAAGCATAAGAGAAAAGTAAGCATTTGTGGAGAGGCTTCAAGTGAGTACCCTGAGTTTACAAATTTTTTAGTACAATCCGGAATTGACAGTGTTTCTCTTAATCCCAGTGCACTTATTGCAACGAAAAAAAGAATTGCATCAGTGGAAAAAAGAAATGTTAAAAAAGGGGAGACAAATAAGCGATATTTAAGTATTGTCGCTGGATTTGCCCTAATGGCTGCAAGTCTTATTGGAGTGGGAGCTGGATGTGGATCTTCGTATGTAGTTCCAACACCTATTGAAGAAGTAAGCCCTGCACAAATACGCCAACAACTTGTTGGGTCTCTTGAAGAAAGAATCACAGCCTTGGAAGAGGAAGTACAAGAAAAAAAGAATATATATAGTAGTGAAGAATTTTTTGGAATAACATTTTCTTACCCACAGTCGTGGACCCAGGTAGAACATAAAAAAGGTAACGTAATAATAAAAAATCCTCAAAAAGAAATATTTGAGGGGGTTGATGTGTTTATAAAAGAAACATTACGAGGAAAAGAAGGCACAACTCTTATTATAGGAGAGTATAATGCTGTGTTATTTAGAGTAGAAAAAGAAGGTATAACCTATGAAGGGATAGAAATACAGATAGATGATAATATATTAGAAATACAAACGATTCCATCAGAATTTGAAGAGATAATTGCTTCAATAGAATTTAAAGACGTTGGTATTAGATGATATCCCTTAAAAAAACAGCCCCATAACGGGGCTGTTTTATTTAATATAATTCTCATGTGTCAGGCCGGACCACTGACAATGGAGATTGGTTGAAAAGACACACATGTCCGGCAGGCCCGGTTAGGGGCATTTACGGTGTATCTCCGAAGGTCCTTTGGTCAAGAAGCTCTTGTTGAGCCTTGATGAGCCTTTGGTTTTCATCCCGAAGACGATTCGCAAAGTCGTTCTTGCCCTCTTGAAGACCAATCATCTCTTGCTGTGAAGCAATGAGGTCCTTCTGGGCCTTGATGACGGCGTCCTTCTTGTTGAGAAACTCACCGATCTTCTCTTCGTAGAAGAGGTGCTTCGCGATGCACATCTTCGGGGAGAGGCCTTCCTTAATGATGGTCTTCTGCTCTACCACGTCGTGGTAGTAGCATTTGACCTGACCTGCCACCACGCCGGCTGTCACAGCGCTTCCAATGATGAGGGCGGCGGCAAATAAAACAGCGAGAACTCCTAACAATTTCTTCATGACCCATTCTCCTTCTTTTAGGGGTCCTACGGAACAACTTCCAATCTCATAATACCCACAAAAAGAGAAAAAAGTCAAGATATAGTAAGGTTGCAGCAAAACCAAGCATCATATACACTTCAGGTACTTAGATAGATAAACACTAAACATGTCTGATTTTGTCCATCTTCACGTCCATTCTCATTTTTCTCTTTTAAATGGGTTAACAAAGATAAAACCCCTCGTAAAAGCGTTTAAAAAGCGTGGATTTAAAGCTGCAACACTTACAGATTATGGGTCAATGTACGGAGCTATTAAGTTTTATGAGGAGTGTCTCAAACAAGACATTAAGCCAATTATTGGATTTGAAGCCTTTGTGGCTCCAAGATCCATGCATGATAAAGATCCAGAAAAGGATAAGGACGTCTATAATATTATTTTGCTTGCAGAAAATTACGATGGATATAGAAATTTGATGAAAATAACTTCAGAAGGGCATCTTCATGGTTTTTTTAATGAAAAACCAAGGGTAGATAAAGAACTTCTTAAGACATATAGTAAAAATATTATTGCTTTATCTGGTCCAATTGAAGGAGAAATACAGCAATTGCTTTTAAAAAATAAAATAGAGGAAGCAAAAAGAGTAGCACTTGAATATAATGAAATATTTGGGCAAGATAATTTTTATTTAGAACTCCAAGATCATCCAGCGATTGAAGGACAACTAAGTGTAAATACAAAACTGATTGAATTATCAAAAGATACAGGAATTCCGCTTGTTGTAACAAGAGATGTTCATTACCTTGATCCAGAACACGCAGAAGCGCAAGACATATTGCTTTGTATTGGAAAAGGATGGAAAGTGGGGTACACCAATAGAGAAGATTATCGTCATGTAGATAGATCCCTTAATACTGGGGATGATATTGCTTCAAGGTTTCGTCATGTCAAAGAAGCCATAGAAAATACAGGAAAAATTGCAGACAGGATTAATATAGAAATTGAATTAAATAACTGGCATTTTGCGCCTGTTGATCTTCCTGAAGGAAAAACCGCTGATGATCACCTTCGAGATGAATCATATAGATTAGCGCCTTCATTTTACCCAGACATGGGAAGTGAGGTAAGTGAACGTATTGATTACGAATTAGATATTATTAAAACAAAGGGGTATTCACCATATTTTATCTGTGTTGCAGACTACGTAGAATATGCAAAAGCAAACGGAATCGTAGAATCTACCAGGGGATCTGCGGCTGGATCATTAGTTTCTTTTGTTCTTGGTATTACTACCGTTGATCCACTCAGATTTAAACTGCCGTTTGAACGATTCTTAAATCCATTTCGACCAAGTCCTCCCGATATTGATACGGATTTTGCTGACGATAGACGTGAAGAAATGATTGAGTATGTTACAAAGAAATATGGGGCAGATAGGGTTGCTCAGATTATTACTTTTGGAACAATGGCAGCACGAGCAAGTGTCCGAGATGTTGGGCGAGCCCTTGGGTTTTCGTATAGTTTTTGTGATCAAGTTGCAAAACTTATTCCTCAAGGAGCGCAGGGTTTTCCAATGACAGTAAAACGAGCAATTGATGAAGAACCTGATCTGGGAAAATTATATGAGACCAATGATGATGTAAAAAAATTACTTAATTTTGCTCAAACCGTAGAAGGATGCGCGAGGCACACCTCAATTCATGCTGCAGGAGTTGTGATCTCTCCAACACCACTTACAGATTTTACGCCAATTCAACGAGAAAGTGGGGGAGATAAGATCGTGACACAATTTGAGATGAAAACCGTGGAGGCAGCAGGAGTATTAAAAAATGATTTTTTAGGTATTAGAAATCTTGCTATTTTAGGAAACGCGGTTGAAATTGTAAAAGCAACAACAGGAGATGATGTAGATATTTATAATCTTCCACTTGATGACGCTTTAGTTTTTGAAATGCTTGCAAGAGGAGAAACCATGGGGGTATTCCAATTATCTGGATCAGGGATGACGAGATGGTTAAAAGAGCTTAAACCCAATCGTATTGAAGACATCATGGCTATGGTGGCACTCTATCGACCAGGGCCTATGGAAGCCATTCCTGAGTATATTCATAGAAAATATAATCCAGAAGCCGTGAAGTATCTAGATCCTCGGTTAGAAGAGATTCTTAGTGCATCATATGGACTATTGGTATACCAAGACGACGTCATGTTAACTGCCATGAAGCTTGCTGGATACAACTGGATGGAAGCTGATAAATTTAGAAAAGCCATGGGAAAAAAGATTCCAGAAGAAATGGCAAAACAAAAAGAAAAGTTTTTCAAAGGGTGTAAAGAAATCGGAAAAGTACCCCAAGATATTATTAATGAACTTTGGCGAGCTATTGAACCCTTTGCTGCCTACGGATTTAATAAAGCACATGCAGCGAGTTACGGAATTGTGGCATATCAAACAGCATTCATGAAAGCACATTACCCTGTGCAGTTTATGACGTCTGTATTAAAATCAGAATTTGGTGATTCAGAAAAAGTATCTGCCATTGTAAACGAGTGCAATCGTATGGGTATTAAAGTATTACCTCCAGATGTTAATGAAAGTTTTAAAAACTTTGCCATGGTAAGTAAACAAGGAGAAGACGGACGTATCCGTTTTGGGTTAAATGCCGTGAAAAATGTGGGAGCAAATATTTCAGAGGTGATTTTTAGAGAAAGAAAAGAACATGGAAAGTACACGAGTTTAGAAAATATCCTAGAAAGAGTACAGCATAAAGACATGAATAAAAAATCGGTTGAGAGTCTTGTGAAAGTAGGGGCCTTTGATGCTTTTGGATATGATAGAGGAGTTTTACTAAACAATACAGAAAATATTTTAAACTTCTTAAGACACTTAAAAGAAAATGCCATAACAAATCAGGGCTCACTATTTAGTGGTACTGCTATTGATATTGGTTCAAAAGTAACGTTGAAGTCTTCACCTGACGCCACGATGATAGAAAAATTGAACTGGGAAAAGGATTTACTGGGTATTTATGTATCTTCTCATCCTCTTACACCATTTGAAACAGCTCTCGAGGGAGCTGTATCCCCAATTATTGAATCAGAAGATCATCCACGAGATGAATGGATTGTTCTTGGAGGAGTTATTGATAAACTTACAAAAAAGATTACCAAAAAAGGATCTATCATGATGTTTGTAACCCTTCAAGATAGATCAGGATCTGTTGAACTACTTGTTTTTCCTAAAAAATATGAAGAAACAAAGTTTGTTTGGGAAGAAAGAAAAGTGGTTTGTGTGGTCGGAAAAACACCAAGAGACTCTGGAGATAATAAAGTATTTGTAGAGAATGTGTATACGCTTACAAAAGAAAATGCTGAACAAATTGCAAGACAAGTTCAATTAGGGAAGGCAACACAAGGAGGAAAGGATAGGAAAAAGAAAAAAGAAAGAAAAAAGAAAGTAGTGACACTACTTTTGTCTCAAGAAGAAGTAAAAGAGTTTGCTAATCCCCTTAAAGAGGTATTTGAGAAATTTGTAGGGGATATAGAAGTGTACGTCCGTGTTGGATCAAACATGATAAAAACACAAGCTCGAGTAGATAACTCAGAAGCATTTCAAGAAAAAGTAGAAGAAGTCATCGGGAAAGGGAAAATACTTATAGGAGAATAAAATCCCCATTATGGGGATTTTATATTTAGGAAGAGTATAGTTTCCAATTTGGATTAGCTTCAAGATCTTTCCAATTGGTAAAATGTTTTTCTTTGGCATGAAAATACCCAGCAACCGCAATCATTGTTGCATTATCCATTGCATATTTTTTAGGAGGAAGAAAAAGAGGAATGTCCGTAATATTGTGTTGAAGGGTTTCTCGAAGTTTTTGGTTTGCACTAACACCTCCAGCAAGAATAAGAGATTGGGGAGAAAAATGCTCAATGGCTTTTTTTGTCTTTGCAAGTAAAACATCAACAATTGCTTGCTCTACACTTGCACAAAAATTAGAAGTATCCGCATCATTAAGGAGAGTATTATCTCGTAACCAATAAAGAGCTGCAGTCTTTAGTCCAGAAAAACTAAAGTCATAATTATCTGAATTGATCATTGGTCTTGGAAAAGAAATTGTTGATGGATTTCCATTTGTAGCAAGACGAGAGATTTCAGGTCCACCTGGGTAAGGGCGATCAAGCATTTTTGCAATTTTATCAAAACATTCCCCAGCTGCATCATCTCGGGTACCTCCAATACGTTCATATACCCCATGAGCTTTCATGAGAATCAGTTCAGTGTGACCACCGCTAACAATAAGACAAAGCGCAGGAAAAAGTATTTCTTTTTGATCCATTTTTAAAAGAGTAGAATAAATGTGTCCTTCAATATGATTTGTTGACACCACAGGAATATCAAGAAGGTATGAAAGAGATTTTGCAGCTTCAACACCTACAAGAAGTCCGGTAATAAGTCCTGGCCCTGTCGTCACCGCAATAGCGTCAGGTCTTATTTGATGTTGAAGAACTTCCTCAATAACTGGAAAAATATGCTCAGCATGTTTTCTTCCTGCAATTTCAGGAACCACACCACCATATTTTTTGTGTACTTCAATTTGGCTTGCCGTCTTTTCAGACAAAACAGAAAAATGTCCATCAGTAATGGACACCAGGGCAGCTGATGTGTCGTCACAAGACGATTCAATACCTAATATATTCATAGTTAGGCTTAGCATAGCGGAAAAAAAGGGAAAAAGCAACAATCTACGAAGAAGATGAATCAGTTTGTTCGTATGTAAGTTCTAAGCCTTTATCTGTCATCATAAACCCTTTAATATGAATAATCTTGTCATGGACCTTAGTATGACAACTTTTACAAATGGGGAGAAGATTATATTTGTGGTTTTTATGGAAATGAGTAATGTTTCCATGATCATCCGCTGATTTTTGTGGAGCAATATGATGAACATCTTCAACATTATTTTTACAAATTGCACAGGTTGTTAAAATAAGATTTGAGTTGTATTTACTTTTTTGTTGTTTGGTGAGCAATTCTAAATCAGTATACTCTTTTGCAAGTGATTTTCTAATACCCATAGCATATTTCAAAAAGGCCGGATCCATATGAAGAGAGTGAGCAAATTCAAGGCCATAAACACTATTCCCATTTCCAGACTGAAGGAGTCTATCAAAAATAAGCCGATCAGCTGCTGTATCATAGTGAACACTCATATGTGTACTTGCTACATGAGGGTTGTCTTTAAGCATACCGAGAGAATGTAGTTGGTGAAGATGCGTCGTAAACAAAAAGAGTGAACCAGTTTCAGTAAGGCGTTTAATTGTAGCAGCAACAATAGAAATAGCTGAGAGCGTTTCTGTCCCATGACTTATTTCGTCTCCTAATATAAGACTTTTTGATGTGCAGCGATTAAAGATGTTTTTTAATTCAACCATTTCAACAGCAAAAGAAGAAAGACCTTTTTCAAAATTATCTTTCGCAACGATACGAGTAAAAATTTCTGTACAAATAGAAAAGGTCATTGATGATGCAGGAACATAAAGACCACTCTGAGCAAGGATAATAGAAATACCAAGACTCTTCATAAGAGATGATTTTCCACTAGCATTAATCCCATAAAGGAGTAGTCCAGAGATACTTTCAGAAGATTGAGTGGTAATCACAGACAGTTTATCTTGATCAGTATAGTGTTCTTTTGAACCAAGGACCAGAGAGTTTGGAATATAAATGCCTTGTTCTTCTTTTGTCTCAACAAGAGGATGTCGAAGGTCATCTAAAGATAGATAAGAAGAATCTTTTGTTGTATCAATAATAGTAGGACGGGCAAGGCGATGTTGCAAGGATGATTTTATATTACTAAGAGCAACATCAATCTTAGCAAGAGAGTCAGTAAATATATCTAATTGATGAGAAAAAGTGGTTTGAATGTAGCGGAGTTGTTCATCAAAAAGCTCTCTTGTAAGAGCGGTAATTCGTGTTTGAATAAGAGTGATTTCTTCAGAAATCCGATCAATGATTGGTGCCGTAATTTTAACATTCGTTGTTTGTACTTTATAGGTAAAATCAGAAAGGGCATATACCGTACCATTAAGAGAAACAAAACTTTTTTTAATTTCTTCTTCAATAAGAGCATACCGACTTTTTGTCATATGGATATAATGCCCTTCTTTATCAAGTTGTTTAATACCGATATAGTCTGTATGATCTTTTCCATTTTTGTCTTCAAGAAGTGTCGCAATAGTTGTTTTAATTTGCTCAAGTTTTTCTTCTTGTTCTTTTCTACGAGTAATAAGAGCATCAATGTCACGATGGAACCCTGTTTGAAAAAGAGAACGAGTGATGGTGTGTCTTGTAACTTTATTTGTTTGATCAAGGTTAAAAATTGATTCAATGTGTGCAATGAAATCTTGAAGAGTACCAGCTTTTGTCTGAAATGTTTCTTCAATAGCCGCATTTTCTTCTTCTTTAATGATTTCTATAATATGAGCCGTTGCAAGAAGAGAATCATACAAAAAATTTATTTCAAACGGATGAAGACGGGTAAGCGCAATGCGCCGTGATAATCGTTCAAGATCATATACTTTCTTAAGATGTGTGTCAATTTCAGAAGAAAGTGGTATAAGCCAATCAGAAAGGTTATACTGTGCTTCGATGTCATTCTTGTTTGTTATGGGGTTTTCAAGTCGATCTTTAAATAAACGTTTTCCAATGCTTGTAACTGTTTTATCAAAAAGGCTAAGTACTGTCGCTTCACGTGGATCATACGAGATAATGTTGAGCTGCTCAAGTGGATTATTTCCAAGATACAAATAACGAGATGTATCAAGGATAATAGGTTTTTTTAATTGTTCAATAATACGAGCATCATGATCTACGATAAACTCAATTAAATGAGCAAGTGCTTCTGATGTAAGTGGATTTTTTTCAATATCAAGAAACTCGACAGGAGACAAAAAGGATTCAATCGTATAGGCTTTTTTAAACAACTCATTTTGATAGCTGATTGGTACTCGGGTATGTCGTAAATGAACCTGTTCAAATTCTCCAAACTCAAGATAATCAAGGATTTTTTGTTGATCAATAGATTCTCCATTTGTAGAGAGAATTAATTCAGCTGTATTGTGTGATTGAAGTAAACGAAACAACTCGTCTAATGCAGCCGTCTTATCTTCTTTTGTACTATGAGTTTCAAAAAGATATGTTTTTCCAGTACTCACATCAATCGCTGCGTATCCAATAGAATAAATATCATGATGTTTTTCTACAATAATTGATGCAATAAAGTTATCTTGATGATCAATACAATAATCAATATTTACCCCAGGTGATAAAATGTTATCAACATAACGAATTATATTAGGAGGTGTTCCTTTTTGGCGGATAATAACAATCGTATATTTCTTCTCCTGAATAAGTCTTGTAATATATCGATCAAACGTCGCTGTGGGAAATCCCGCCATAAGGGGATTTTTTGCATTATTTTCTTTGACACGTTTATCTTTTCTTGTGAGCTGGATATTAAGAATATCAGCGATCTCACGAGGCTTTCCAATGGTTTCTTTATCATTATCTACCCCATATATCTCAAAAAAAGAACCCACTTCCATAAGAAGAAGGGTGTTTGGGCCATAAACCGTCTCAAAGTGCGTGTGAAGCTCTAAATATGCCTCAAGGAGGGATCTTTTCTTATCATTTAAGAGTGCCTGAATGTCTTCAGTATTCATATATACAATATCTATATCGTGTCCATATAGTAGCATATTACCTAAAGATAAAAAACAGCCATAATATGGCTGTTTTTTATCTTTAAAAGAAAGGGGAACTAGTTAAATGAAGAAAGATACTCTCCATAGCCTTTCGCTTCTAGTTGGTCCTTTGGAATAAATTCCATCGCTGCAGAATTCATACACCAACGTTGCCCACCATATTCCGCTGGTCCATCAGGAAAGATATGACCAACGTGAGAATTCGCAAGTTTTGATCGAACCTCGACACGAGGGTACCCTAGCTTATGATCCACTTGTAGATCAATAAATTCTTCAGTTATTGGTTTAACAAAACTTGGCCATCCAGTACCAGAAACGTACTTGTCTACTGAAGAAAATAGTGGCTCCCCAGAAACAATATCAACATAAATACCGTCTTCTTTATTATCCCAATATGGATTATCAAATGGTCTTTCTGTCCCATCTTTTTGCGTTACGTCATATGCAATAGGGGATAATTTTTCTGTAATCTCTTGAAAGGTAAGAGGGACATAACATCGATATCCCGTACAAGATGGTTCTTGTGGTGTAAGTTCTGCGGGGGGATCAAGTGCGAGGTGTTGCGCATGTATTAATCCTTCTCCCCAAGTATTTGTAATGTATTGGTTACGACCTGATCCTGTACGGTATCTATTATAATGATTCGTATTATTTTTAGCGTAGTCTTGATGATAGTCTTCTGCTGAGTAAAATGTTGTAAGAGGAAGAATCTCTGTCACAACGGGGGAACCTAACTCATAGGTAGTTTCAAGAAGGCGTTTAGAATCAAGAATAATCGATCGTTCTTCATTATTTGTATAATAGATAGCTGTCGTATATTGATACCCTCGGTCAGAAAATTGACCACTGTCGTCAGTTGGATTAATATGGCGCCAATATACATCGAGAAGTTGGTCAAAAGTAACAACATCAGGATTATAATAGACTTGAACAGCTTCTCTGTAATTTGTACTTCCACTTGCAACAGCTTGATATGTTGGGGCCTCTGTATCACCACCAGCATATCCACTAACAGCCTCTATTACTCCTGTTGTTTTTTCAAAATCACTTTCAGAACACCAAAAACATCCACCAGCAAAGGTAGCTACAGGGTAATGACTGCGGATATCACCCGTGTAAGACAATTCTTGTATATCTTCTCGCATCACATATAAAAAGATTGATGCCACAATAACAAGAGTAATTGTAAGGTATGAGATGGGTTTAAGAAATTTTTTCATAAAAAATGGTTATATATTTACCTATGTACCATGAAAAACAGGAAAAGTCTAGACTTGAATGATACCTCGTTTCCGTTTTTCATAGTGATCAGAGGCCAAGACAAGTTTTAATTTTTCGTAAGGGATATCTTCATTAAGTTTTTCAAACAAACCTTTTAAACTTTTAATGACACCTATTTCAAGGATAGCCGCTTTTATTTTCTTTTCGTCATCCTTTGAAAGAAATTTTCGTAAATCAATTTCGTGGCCATTTTCAATAAGTGTTGCGAGGTGAGCATACACTGTTTGTATCTTAAGATTCCTTTCTTCGGCAATCCCATACACGGTCATACCACTTTTATACATGGTGAAGGTAACCATATGCGTGCCACCTTTAATGACCTTACCACTTTGTTGTTCTTCATGGATAAAAGAAGTGATTTCATTAATAAATAGTTGTCCGTACTTTGAGAATTTTTTCTCACCAACACCTGAGACTTGGCGTATTTCGTCTTTATTTGTTGGCATACGCTCAACCATATCTTCAAGTGTTGCATCATTAAAAATAATGTATGCAGGAACTTGTTTTTGTTGGGCAAGAGATTTACGGAGCTCTCGGAGTTTTTGAAATAAACGTTCTTCTCTATGTTGTTTTTTCGTCCGTGTTTTAACAGGTTCATCTTGTTCTTGAGCTTTCTTTTCAGCAGTTAAAAGAGAAACAAAATTAACATGTTTGTTTCCTTTTAAGATAGAGACCCCAAGGGGAGTAACGTGAATAACATTTCCCTGATCATAAGCAATAGAAATGTGACCAAGGTTTAGCATTTGTAATAAATAGTGTTGCCATTCGTCAACGGACAGCTCTTTTCCTGCACCATACGTTTTTATGGTGTCATAGCCTCGGGCGACAATGTCATGACGTTGAGATCCACGAAGTACATCAATAAGCATGTTGATACCCACTTTTTGATCCATCCGAGCAGCAGCAGAGAGTGCTTTTTGAGCAATTTCTGTTCCATTAATGTGCTCTGGAGGGTTATGGCATACGTCACAATTATTACAATGTTCTTCAAGATGTTCACTAAAATAGTTAAGCAAGATCTTACGTCGACAAATTAATGCATCAGCATATTGTTGCATGCGAGTAAGTTTTGCAAGTTCAATTTCACGTTGACCAGAGTCTTCAGCAAACTTTCGAAGCATGATAACGTCAGACAAACTATAAAAAAGGAGCGTATCACTAGGAAGACCATCTCGACCAGCTCGTCCAATCTCTTGGTAATATCCTTCTAAACTTTTAGGAAGGTTATAGTGGATAACCCAACGAACATTTGATTTATCGATACCCATACCAAACGCAATGGTCGCACACATGATGTTTGTTCGACCATAAATAAAATCATCTTGTCTATTTGTTCGTTCATGTGAATCAAGACCTGCATGATATGCTTTGGCATTATATCCAGCGCTTTGAAGTTTTTCTGCAACTTTTTCAGTAGACTTTCTACTTAAACAATAAATAATACCAGATTGATCTTTTCTATCTTTTAAAAAATGTAAAATACGATCAAATTTCTTTCGTCCAGGAGATACTTTCAAAGAAATATTTGGTCGATCAAATGAAGACAAAAATGTTTTTGCTTTGAAAATATTAAGTTGCCCTAAAATATCACGTCTCGTAATTTTATCAGCCGTTGCCGTAAGCGCAATGATAGGGACTGTTGGAAATTTTTCTTTAAGAATACGTAATCGCGTATATTCTGGTCTAAAACTGTGCCCCCAACTAGAAATACAATGTGCTTCATCAATAGCAAATAAAGAAACATCAAGGGTAAAAAGAAAAGATAAGAAATACGAAGACATGAGTTTCTCCGGGGAAACATATAAGAGTTTTATCTTCCCGTCTTGTACATCGCGTTCAACACCTGCTTGCTCTTCGTGAGAAATACTACTATTAATAAATGCCGCTGACACACCATTTGCCACAAGTCCTTCTACTTGATCGCGCATAAGAGCGATAAGAGGGGATACCACAATAGTGACACCAGGCATAATAATTCCAGGTATCTGATAGCACATAGATTTTCCACCTCCTGTGGGCATGAGTACCAGTGCATCTTTTCCTGACATTGCGTGAGAAATAATCTCTTCTTGCAAGGGACGGAAGGTATCGTATCCAAAATATTGTTTCAAAGATTCTTTTGCTGTAGATATAGTCATATGAGGAAAAGTATACCAGATACGGTCTAACATAGCATCCTTTGGAACTTTTTTAAGAAAATAAGAAGATTTGATAAAAATAAATAGTTTGATATAGATCGGTTGTTGCTTGATTTTGAAGCTCTTCCTGGCTCAGAACGATATACTAGTAGTGAAACAACTCAAGAAATTAAAGATCATGTTAAGGGCATTCAAGAACAAGAGGCGGAAGAACAAAAGGTAGTAGAAGAAAGTATTCTTGAGCGCGATAAAGAAGATCAGGCAAAGATTGATGAAGCAAGAAGAGCCGTAGACAAAGCAGCCTAGCTCAAAAAAATGGAACACTTCACTTTTGATTACAAAAACGTCGTTTTAAACGACGTTTTTGTAATACCGAAGGTGGTAAGCTAAAACCGTATAAGTACAATGACATAAATAGTTGACAAAAGATGGTATATATATATTAATATAGACCATCCTTCTTTCTTTTCACACTCAAGGGGATAAGAGTATGAACATCATATTTTTATCCCCCTGAAATTTCCCGGGTTGGTTTACGGCAAGGGGGCCGAACAAAAAACTAACCGGAAACCAGTGTGATAGGAGTCATGGGAACGAAGAGTGAGGATTCTCCGGTGCAGCTCGACTGTACATGGATCGACTGGGAGGAAGGAGGAAAGCACCTCAGGATTACTGAGGAAAAGTCCTTCGAGAGCAAGGCGGAAGCGCTTCTGTGCATCTGGAAGATCCTGAAGAAGGGTCACATGACGCATGAGCGTTTTCTCTGGCTATACGGCTGTATCGTCGACTCGAAGTTGCCAGACGGACAGCTCGAGCCATCGATTTCGGTCTGTGAATGTTTGGGGCATTTCAGCCTCGAGACCTTCCTTGGACTGCACTGCAGGGAGTTCTACTCCGTGGAGGCCTTCAAGGAGTTCCTTCAGGGCAGTCTGGAGAGCCACCTCATCATGGAAAGTCAGGCCAAGAGCCTGACAGCGGAAGTACTCCTCATAGATGGAGTCAGCATGGAGGGCCAGATAGATGATAAGAATCAGCCGCATCGGGTGAGAATGGCGCTTTTTGATCAGACTCGTAGTAAAGCCTGCAAGTCGATCAAGCGGCATCGAGGAATGAGGGGGGCGACGTCATCACCCAAAGAGCCTTCCAGCGACGTGGAAGAAGAACCTAGCGGTTGATACAATCTACAAGGGACACGCTCAGGAGAAGCGTGATAAGGTGGGAATGGCGTTCGCTCATGCGACACGCCAACCCTGCAATGCACTTCATATAATTATGGAGTATAGTGCTCGGAACAAACAAAAAGTGGATAGATTGTTTCATCAAAGACCTCGCAGAAATGCGGGGTCTTTAAAATTGACAGGGGAGTATCTAGCTGATATAGTATTTCTTCCATCAACCAAGGAGCGGACATCATGAGCCAGATCATGATCGGAGACAAAGTCACCACCACCGAGGAGAATCCCACAGTGACGGGCTGGCGGAAGCCAGAGGATCGCCGTTGGGGTGTCTCGGGAGTGGTGTTCAATGAGTCGGACTCTCATGGCCTGTGCTATCAGGTCAAGCACGACGATGGCAGCCTCGGCTGGTACGACCCGTCGGAGCTGACCAAGTCCTGACTTCTAAGGAGATCCCCACCTCCCGTTTCACCTCTCGATGGTAACGGGGGGCAGAAACGAAAAACCACCAGTATATGGTGGTTTTTCGTTTCTCTTTACATTGGTAGGCCATTTGTGCCCAAGATGGAACACCACCGTCAAGATGATAAGGAAGTGGGAGGGTGTGTTTGCTTCGTTTGGGTTTGAGGATGTTGGTGGAGTGCGACCTTGATGTCGCACCTAGACGATAACATCACTTTTAAGGTATCTTAGAATTTATGATTTATCTTAAAAATATGACTTTTGTTGCGTATGATTAATAAAATTCCATCAATTATCTCTCGTGATAATTTACCTGAATCGATTAAGGATCAGTTATCAAAAATAACTGACAAGGGAAAACGAAGGAGCCACGTAAGATTTATTGCCGCTGCCTTAGGCAGTATACCTTGGGTTGGAGGATTTCTTGGAGCATTATCTGCGAAGGATGCTGAAAAGGAACAAGGAGAAATAAATGAACTTCAACAGCTTTGGCTTCAAGAGCATGAAGAAAAAGTACATAAACTTGCATTTACCTTTTTCCAAATACTCTCCCGACTGGAAACATTCGGTGAAGAGATACAATCTAGACTAGAATCTCCTCAATACTTGAATCTTGTAAGAAAAGGGTTCCGAACTTGGGATCAAGCTGACACAGAAGAAAAAAGAGAACTAATTAGAAAACTCCTTACCAGTGCAGGAGCAACAAAACTGTGTCCTGATGAACTTGTAAGACTGTTTATTGATTGGATACACAAGTATCATGAATCCCATTTTAAGGTAATTAAAGAAGTCTATCAGAATCCAAGGATAACCCGTGGTGAAATATGGGAAAATATATACGGTGCAAAGCCTAGAGAAAACTCTGCTGAAGCAGATTTGTTTAGATTATTAGTAGATGACTTAAGCCAAGGTAGAGTAATCAGACAAGAAAGACAAACCGATGGGTCTGGGAACTTCCTAAAAAAACAAAGAAAAACAAGCACTAAAGGATCTCGGACAATGACATCAGCTTTTGAAAACTCAAAAAGATATGTTTTAACTGAACTAGGTAAACAGTTTGTCCACTATACAATGGAAGAACTAGTTACGCGGATAGATGTTCCACAGAACGGGGTTGATATAAATATCTAGACCTAAACATCCCCTCTCAAGATGTTTAGAAAAACCCCAAAAACTAAACATCTCCACCTCCCCACCAACTTATCCACTCTCCGTAATTTGCTTCTTGCTCCCTGCAGAGCTATCGTTCTTGCATTAGCCAAGAACATCTATGGAAAGCGAACAAGAAGACCTGGAACGCCGGGCCAACCAACTCATCAGCCTCCTCATCGAAATCTGGATGCATGAAGTAAGTCAGAAGAAAAAAGAAGACGACGGTGTAGACAAATCCTCGGATTAGCTAGAAAAAATGGAACACCTCACTTTTGATCTACACTCAGTCAAAAACAAAAGATTCGTCGCATAACAGGGACATTAGGCGTACAACCCCGACGCATGGGTCTGTTGAAAAACAAAAGCCGCTCAACAGAGCGGCTTTTGTTTTAGATTTGCGTCGTTCAGAACGACGTTTAGTGTAGCCCCAAGGGGAATCGAACCCCTATCTCTTGGATGAAAACCAAGTATCCTAACCATTAGACGATGGGGCCATAAATTAGAACAAGATGAGTATATCTCATTTTCCATATATCGTCAATAATAAAAGGTACTTTTCCACATAATAGGAGTATATCTTGACAGCTAACCTTCTTTTTGCTACAATTGGCCCATAAAACCGCTGACAGTAGCTTCTAAGAATCGCTTAGATTAAATACGCTGCCGAGGGATAAACTGTAGGTATAATACCGATCTAAGGTCGATTATCCTTATTGTCATGTGGTTTCTGCCGCATTTTTTTTATTTTATGGCAAAAACCAAACAACAAAAAGAACAATCAATCACAAGTATCACCGAAGGAATGAAATCAGCAAAAGCTGTAGTTATCGCAAACTTTCAAGGGTTGAAGGTAAGTGAGATGGAAGAACTTCGTGCAAAATGTCGTGAAAACAACATTACCTGTGTTGCAAGTAAAAAAACTTTTGTAAAAAAGGCACTTGCTGACGTAGGAATGGATATTGACACGAAGCAATTTGACGGAGCTCCAGCAGTATTCATTGGTCTAGAAGACGAAGTTGCGCCAGCGCAAATTGTTGCAAACTTTGCAAAAGATCATAAAATGATGACAATTTTTGGAGGGATACTTGAAGGGCAATTCATCAGTGAAGCAAAAGTAACGGAGCTTTCAAAGCTTCCAAGCAAACAGCAACTTTTGGGACAATTGGTTGGAACCCTAAACGCACCTATCTCTGGTTTCGTAAATGTACTCGCAGGAAACCTGCGTGGACTCGTAACTGTGTTGAGTGCTATTAAAGAACAAAAAGCATAAATTAATTGACTATATATGTCTGAAGAAAAAGTAAACGCAGCTGAAGAAGCAGTTGACGAAAAAAAAGACGTAGAAGTTCCTGCAAAATTTAAAGGACTAGTAGAAGAAATCGAAAAGATGTCAGTACTAGACCTTGCAGAACTTGTAAGCATTCTTGAAGATAAGTTCGGCGTAAGCGCTGCTGCTCCTGCAATGATGATGGCTGCTCCTGGAGCAGGTGGAGCTGGAGACGCTGGTGGAGCTGAAGAAAAGAGTGAGTTTGATGTAGAACTTACTGAAATTGGTGACAACAAGATTGGTGTCATTAAAGCAGTAAAAGCAATCACAGGTCTTGGACTTGCTGATGCTAAAGGTATGGTTGATGGAGCACCTGCTATGATTAAAGAAGGTGTACCAAAAGCTGAAGCTGAAGAACTCAAAAAGACACTTGAAGAAGCTGGTGGAAAAGTTACATTAAAGTAAATTCTTTCACAATAAAAAAGAACCCCGTTAATGGGGTTCTTTTTTATTGTGAAATATTTAAAGAGAAATTCGATAGACTATACCACTATCAAGAATGTACGCTATGCCCTTTTCTTCATCAATGATAAATGAACTTGGGGCTTGCCACTCAGTTGCCGTATATTGTTGAATAAGTTTTCCTTCTTTATCTAATGTAATAAGACGTTTTTCTGCTGGCTCAAGGATATAGATGTATTCAGTTGTATTGTGGGTCCATATACGGGTTGGAGCACTAAGCGTTGGTTCAAGTCCTTTGATTGTAAACGATTCTTTTTCCCCGGCAGTAAATTTGTGTAGATCTCCAGTACTTGTAAGGACAAAGATGTTGCCGTCAATGGCAAAGGAAACTGCTTTTGATAAATCAACCTCGCTACTAATCCAAGCCGTACCTCTATCATATCCAGTTTGAGTCCGATTGTGTTTATACACTTGATTGTGAGTTGGATCAAGGCTATAGAGGCGTTGGTTATATACAAAAAGGGCATTTGTATCAGTATTTTCTTCTAGAAATGATATGTCTCGTGCAGAAAATACCCCGGCGTCATTATCGTAAGAAGCTATAGCATTATTGGTAGTAAGAAAAATAATTTCATCTTCTTCCTTCGGTGTCGTTGCAGCAATAAGTTCCTGAGCATTTGCATGGGTTTTCGTTGACACCTCTTGTACATCAGGATCAAAGGTATAAATAAGTTCATCACTTTTACCGTAAGCAATAAAAGAATCTCCAATGCGAGCAAGTTCAGTTACGTTAGATGATTCATGAGTCTCAGTAATATTGACTACAATAGATGGAGTAATAGTAACAAGTTTTTGAAGCTTTTGTAGTAATACATTTGTACTGTCTTCTAAAGTCTTATACCGAGACGCTTCTTCCTTTGATTCGTTAGGAAGTTCTGTCAGTGCCTTTTTTGCTTCTTGAAGCATAACAAGCGCTTTTTCTTCATCTCCATAAATAAGACTCGCTTCTGCTTCATCTTGGTACGCGCTTATTCGTTCAAGTTGTTGATTATATTGAGCTTCAGCAGTGGCCCGCTCTTCTTTTGCTCGAAGGGTAAAGATACTAGATAAAAAGACAACAATAAAGATAAGAACAAATACAAACAAGATCTTTGTCATAAGTGGCATTGCCACAATCTTTTCCTTTTGAGAAATAATATCGCGTTTTGTCTCATTAATAACCGCTTTTCTATTATTTCCTTTGTTCGTAACAATGATAAAAAAACGAATGAATATTTTTCCTAAGATAATAAGGAGTGTACGAACAAGACGAATAAGAAAGCCGAGAAAAGAAAAGAGTGTTCGTCCAATCATAATAAGTGTCGTACTCAAAAAGGAGTCAGAAGAGGTGTCTTTTTTTCGTGGACGATAATTAGATTCAGAAGTATCTTTAGCTTGTTCTTTCTTTTGTTCTTTTTTATTTTTGTGTACTGGTGAAGAAGACACAGGTTCTTCATCACCAATGAGTTGAAAAAGAATTCCTCCATGAGATCGATCAGATCGGAGATTTTGTAAAATATGTTCAATATATTCTGTTGCCCCTTGGACATTACGAGAAGACACAACAGTTTCTAGTTTCTTTTTAGGAATAGTTTCTCGTACGTAGGGCGTACTCACATAGAAAAAATCATCTTCATTCATAGCACCTTCCATCAGAGCAGAAAATAGCTGGGTTGAAGAAGATGTTGGCTCATCAGACAAAATATCAAGGGTATGAAGAGAACCCTTTGCATGATAAAATAGAAGTGCTTGAGGAGATCCATGATATACAAATGCAACACTCGTATCTTGTATGATTCCTAGTACGCAATGCATGCTCATTCGAGGGTTTCGTAACAGATGATGTCCTCGTCGGTTAATGTCTTCAATAATACGCTCAAACGCTTCAGTACTTTTTACCTGAGTAGGGGAGTTATAATAGCTTGCCTCAACTTCTTCTATAATATGTTGAATTTGTTCTATATATTCTCGGTTCGCATGCTCAATTTCTACTATAGCAAAAAAATGCCCCTTTTTACGCTCTTGAGGGGTAGAGGGTTCTGTAATATGAAGGAGTACATGAGACCGTTTCTGGTTATGTCCTTCAACAAAAAATTCTTGCAAGTCGAGGCGGGTAGTCATAGCAGTGTATCAAGGCAATTTTGACTTTTTTACGGTAAGAAATTATACTGTAGTATACTATAAATAGCTCTAAAGATACAATCGTCTAGGGAGGGGAATAAGAATTATATCAATACGAATATTATGCTTGAACATCTTTTTGGTTCAAAAACACGATTAAAGCTCCTCGGCATCTTTTTTAGGGATCCAAGTAGAGCTTGGTATGTACGAGAGCTTGCGCGAGAAGCAGAGGTACAGATTAATGGTGTACGTAGAGAAATAGATTTATTACTTAAGTCGTCCCTTCTCCAGGTTACCACGCCACCGGTAGATATAAAAGAAAGTGACGCCGGAGCAAAGCTCAGAAAATATTATATATTAAATACTGAGTCTATTTTGTACCCAGAAATACAGGCCCTTTTAACAAAGGGAAAGTTGATGGAACAAAATATGTTCGTCGAAGAAGTAAAGAAAAAAGCAGGGGACGTGACGCTCTTTTTAGTAACAGGAAGATTCACAGGAGATACAGATGTGCAAAGTGATCTCTTGTTAGTAGGAAAGATAAAAGAAAGAGTCATGACAAAAATCATAAGTACCTACGAAAAAGAATTTGGTTTTGATATTAGATACACCATCATGACTAACCAAGAGTTTAAAGATAGAAGAAATGTGATGGATAAATTTATATATTCATTATTTGATGGGGATCATGTATTAGTGGTAAATAACATGAAAGATGAATAATCCATATCTCTACATTAACATGTCACAAAAAGACCAGATTCATTTGGTCTTATTTAATAAGGAAAAAGAAAAAAAAGAGTGCCTGAAGACAGGAAGAAACAAGATGCTTCTTCTCGTTATTAATACGTTTTTAATACAAGAAGGCTTGGATAAAAATAGTATTCAAGGTATTGTCGTTGTCGTAGGGACTGGAGGATTTACAAGTACAAGAATAGCAACGACGGTTGCAAACGGGTTTAGTTATGCAAAACATACTGCCGTTGTAACAACTACGCTTGAAGAGGGGTATGATGAAGATAGATTTATCAACGCATTAGACAATGTGCCAAAAGGACAATACGTATCAGCAACGTATAGTGGAGAACCAAATATTACGACACCGAAAAAAAATATATGCTAACAGATTTTCAACGATATAGAATGTACGAGATGTTGCCAGGACTTTTAGTATGGGGAACGCTTATTGGAAGTATCACTTTGTCATTTATAAGACCAGTGTGGGTGTTATATTTCATCATTCTTTTTGATGTGTATTGGGTGCTAAAAGCTTCAAGCTATATATTTTACCTTGGGGTATCATGGTTTCGTTTTTCAAAGGTACGAAAGGTAGATTGGAAAGACACCTTATTTCATACACAACCAAATTGGAAAGATATCCATCACGTAGTATTTTTGACTATATATAATGAAGATTGGTCAATTGCTGGACCAACAATTGAGCGAGTGTGTAATGCCGCATACGATAAAGAAAGCATGGTGGTGGTTATTGCAGGAGAAGCACGAGCAAAAGAAAATTTCGAGAGTATTTTAAAAAAGGCTCGAGAAACATACGGGCACAAAGTGCATGACATTGTAGGAACCTGTCATCCACATGGGTTAAAAGGAGAGATTCCAGGAAAAGCCTCAAATCTTCATCACGCAGAAAAAGAGATGAAGGCCTACATTGATAAGAAGGGGTGGAACTATGCAAAAATCGTTGTGACTGTCTTTGATATCGATGCTATGTGTCACTTGTCATATTTTGCATATCTCACGTGTACGTACCTTGATCATCCAAACCCAACCAGAAGCTCATTTCAGCCTGTACCACTGTATAACAATAACATCTGGGATTCACCCGCAATTTTACGAATCATGGCGTTTGGTACCAGTTTTTGGACAATGATGATGCTTGCACGTCAAGATGCACTGATGACATTTTCTTCGTATTCATTAAGTTATAATGCACTTGTTGATATTGGGTTTCATGATCCTCGGATCATTAGTGAAGACGCGCGGCTGTTTTATCAATGCTTTCTAAGGTATGATGGAAACTATGAGGTCACTCCGTTGTATGTTCCTGTATCGATGGACACCGTAAGAGATGACTCAACATGGAAAAGCATAAAAAATCTATACAAGCAACAAAGACGGTGGGCATGGGGAATGGAACAGATTCCATATTTATTATGGGAATTTAGAAAAAAAGGAAAAACTATTCCTTTATGGAAAAAAGTAAAATGGTTATTTGTTGAATGGGAAGGGAAGTGGACCTGGTGTGTCGCTGCCATTATTATTACTGTCCTTGGCCAACTCCCATTTTGGGTAGCAGGGGATGCCGTAAGACAAAGTGCATTATTTTTCAATACACCACAATTATTACAACGCCTCATGGGACTTGCCATGCTTGCCCTTTTATTGTCAGCTGCATTAAGTTTTCCATTACTCCCGAAGCGACCAGAATCACATCCAAGACATAGATACATTATTATGCTTTTGCAATGGATATTAATGCCAATCTCTCTTATTATAGTAAGTGCCATCCCAGCCATTGATGCCGTAACAAGATTGATGTTTGGAAAATACCTTGGGTATGAAGTAGCACAAAAAAATAGAAAAACATAACATATATGCAGATACACAAAAGAAAAAAATCGAGGCTATGGCTCTACATTATGATCATGTTTTTTGTGTTGTTTGTAACATGTATTGTTATTGCGTATAACATTATTTCACGATTTTCAGTAGAAGACGTATTAAATAGTAGCTTTATTCAAGATCAAATAGCAGATACGATTGAAGAACAAACAGGGACAGATGAGTACAGTGCATTTGTTCCGTTTTTAGCAGATGTCACAGGAATTTCTAAACCAGTAACCTATTTGTTTTTATTTCAAAATAATACAGAAATGAGACCAGGTGGAGGATTCATTGGAACCTATGCACTTGTTCGAATGCATAATGGAAAAATAGAAATTATAAAAACAGAAGGAACAGAAGTATTAGATAAATTAACTCCAGCCGCGTGGAAACCTGTGCCACCACAACCAATCCTTGATCATCTAAATGTTGATCGATGGTTTTTTAGAGACAGTAACTGGTCACCTGATTTTGTTGACAACAGTAAAAGAGCCTTAGCGTTTTATAAAGGAGAAAATGGGAAGTTAGCTGATGAAATAGATATGGTAGTAGCTTTTACCCCAACAGTACTTGAGCGATTCATTGGACTAACTGGGCCAATCACCATTGATGGAATTACCTTTGACGAATCAAACGTTACTGAAACGTTAGAGTACGAAGTAGAATATGGATATGAAAAACGAGGCATAAGCTTTGAAAATAGAAAACAGATTATTGGCCCATTTATGCAACGCTTGGGGGATAAATTGGGAAGTGATATTTTTTCTCAGATTCCTACGTATGTACCAACAATATTGAGTCTTCTTGAAGAAAAACATATTCTCGTATATGCAAAAGATAATGATGCTTTACAGCAATTATTAGATGCACAAGATTGGTCAGGGAAAGTACAATATGTAAAAGGAGATTATTTATTATGGACCGATGCAAATCTTGCTGCATTAAAAACAGATCATGCCATAGAAAGAACATTAGACTATGCATTAGAAAAAAGAGCTGACGGGGAAATATATGCAACAGCAAAGATGACCTATATTCATAATGGTACGTTTGATTGGCGGACAACACGGTATAGAACATATGCCCGAGTATTTGTACCGACAGGGTCTGAGCTTATTGAAACAAAGGGATCATTAGCTTGGGACAGGACAGAAGAAGTTGGGAAAATAGATGAAGGGCAAGAAGCCGGGAAGCAGTGGTTTGGAGCATTCACATCAATTGAACCTGGTGAAACAGGAGAACTATCATTCACCTATAAACTTCCTAAAAAAATAACAGCAGAAATAGAAAACGGCGTGTATACGTTATTTGTTCAAAAACAGTCAGGGCTACCGTTCGCTGGTTTGACCACGCATCTTGATTTTGGTACAACATTAAAAGCTGCAACACCACCAGAATCTCCAGATAAGTGGCATGACACAAGTTATGAAGTAGAAAGGGATCTTCGAGTAGACCAAGAATTTACGATTGAGTTAAGTAAATAAGTAAGATATGTGGATAAAAAAAGTAGCGATTGATCTTGGAACAACTAATGTTCTTGTCCATCTACCAAAACGAGGGATTGTTATTAATGAACCCTCCGTTGTTGCCATTTCTACTGAAGATAAAAAAGTCATGGCTGTTGGGGTTGAAGCAAAAGAAATGATTGGAAGAACTCCTGACTCAATTCGAGCTGAGCGTCCTTTAAAAGATGGGGTAATTGCAAACTATAGAACAACAGAAGCCATGCTTCGATACTTTATTAATAAAGCCCTTGGTGGCGTACGGTTATTTCGTCCAGAAGTGATGATTGCTGTACCTGCTGGTATCACATCAACAGAAAGACGTGCGGTGATTGATGCCGCGATGGCAGCAGGAGCAAGAGCCGCATACATTATAAAAGAACCCATCGTTGCTGCCATTGGAGCGGATATTCCAATTGGAAGTGCTTCAGGGCATATGATTATTGATATCGGAGGGGGAACATCAGAAATTGCTGTCATCTCTCTTGGAGGAATTGTGTCATGCGGATCAGTAAGAATTGGAGGCACACGATTTGATCAATCAATCGCCGAGCATATTAGAAGAAAATATGGATTAGCTATTGGTGATCAATCAGCAGAACAAGTAAAAATTCAAGTAGGGTCAGCCATGTTTATGGACGATCCATTAGAAATGGAAGTCAAAGGACGAGACATGATTTCAGGATTGCCAAAAACAATTATTGTAACATCAGACGATACAACAGAAGCATTGCAACACGATCTTGAAGGGTTAGTGCAAGCAATTAAAGATGTCCTTCATGAAACACCTCCAGAACTTTCAGCTGACGTCATGGAAAAAGGAATTATCATGTCAGGAGGATCAAGCCAATTAAGAAATCTTCAAACACTTATAACAGAAGCAACCGGTGTGGCATGTTACCTCGCTGACGATCCATTGCTTTGTGTGGCGAAAGGAACAGGCATTGCCTTAGAAAATCTTGATAGTTATAAACGAAGCGTTCTTGCAACAAAATAATATGGTTATAGGGATTGACGCATCACGTGCAAACCATACCCAAAAAACCGGCGTTGAGTGGTATGCGTGGCACACCATAGAGCACTTGAAACATATTATCCCCGACACTGTTCGGGTTGTTTTATATACAAATACTCCTCTACAAGGGGATCTCGCCGTGTTACCAAAGCATTGGGAAGAAAAAGTGCTTCGTTGGCCACCCAAAAGACTCTGGACCCAAGTGCGTCTTAGTATTGAAATGGTAATACACGCACCAGATGTATTATGGATACCAGCACACGTGTTTCCGTTGATTCATCCGAAAAAAACAGTGATGACTGTGCATGACATTGCTGCTTGTACATTTAAAGAAAGTTATAATTTTTTTGAAGCGTGGTATTCAACATACATTCCTAAAAAAGCATTAAAAAAGTTGTGGAAGATTATTGTACCGTCACAATTTACAAAAGAAGAATTAATAGAAAAATTTTCTCCAAAGAAAACAGACCATATTAATGTCATTCATCATGGCTATAACGAGGTCTATAATAAAAAAGACAAAAAAAGTGAAAAGGACGTACAAAAAATATATGGAACAGGTGCAAAATATATATTATCTGTTGGAAGACTCGAGCAAAAGAAAAACACCGCAAGAATGATTAAGGCGTTTACCATATATAAAGATGCTCACCAACATGACGACATAAAGTTTGTCCTTATTGGGAAACCAGGCTATGGCTACAAAAAAGTACAAGAAGCTATAGAAAAAAGTCCGTACAAAAAAGATATCTATGAATTAGGTTGGGTAAAAGACAATGATCTTATGTTATTTATGAAAAAAGCAGCGGTATTTTTGTTCCCAAGTCTATATGAAGGGTTTGGTATCCCTATACTTGAAGCGCAAGCAAGTGGAACGATTGTGGTTGCTGGAAAAGGATCAAGTCTAGAAGAAGTTGGCAAAGATGGTGCTATTTATATAGATGTGAAAAGTGAAGAAGATATTGCAAAAGGGATAGAAATGGCACTACATAATAAAGAAAAACGAGAAGAATGTCTGCAAAAAGGATTTTTAAATGTACAACAATTTTCATGGGCTACCTGTGCAAAAGAAACCTTCATTGCTTTAAGTGAGGGAAAAAACATGGTATCCTAAAGCATATGGATGAGATTATTGGGCACGAAAAGGCACAAGCATTTTTTAAAGCACTCAGTGAAAAAGAGTCTTTAAGTCATGCATATGCAATTGTAGGGCCTAAACATGTAGGAAAACACCCCCTCATCAAACATATTGTCGCGGAAATACTTCAATGTTCAATTCAAAAACTACACACACATCCGGATATTGTCACTGTTACGCAAGAAGTGAACAAAAAGACAGAGAAGCTTAAAAAACATATAGATATTGAGCAGATAAGAACATTACGATCATATGTGCATAAGCGCCCGTACCTTGGAAAGTATAAAGTAGCAATTATTGATGGCGCAGAAAAAATGAATGCAAATGCTGCAAACGGATTACTAAAAACGTTAGAAGAACCAGCGGCACATACAATACTATTTTTACTAACCCATGATGTTGAGGCCCTTCCACAAACAATCCGTTCAAGAGTGCAATCAATATATCTTCACGAAGTGGAGGAAACAAAAATACAACAAGCATTAGAAAAAAGAAATATTGAAACTGATCTTTCAAGAATCTATGCCAAAATGGCAAGAGGACTTCCTGGATTAGCATTATCTTGGGCAAAGGATAGTGAGATCTTTAATGGATATAAAAAAGAAGTAGATCGATGCGTATCATTAATTGGAAAGCCCTTGTATAAAAAAATGAGTATTGTAGACGAATTATTTGGAGATAAAACAGATCATATTTCAACAAGAGGGAAACTGGTAGAAGCACTATCTATTTGGGAAATGGTACTTCGAGATGCATTGTTTACACATTCAGGACTTCATGAGCATACTGTGCATAAACATACGCAAGTATCAATACCGATAAAGGATATTTTAAACGTGACGAAAAGAATTACTGAAGCAAAAGAAGGATTACGACAAAATGTACACCCAAAATTATTAGTAGAAGAAATTCTTATTGCATTTCCATAAGTTATATAATGTTTACACTATGACATCGTCTACCTATATTAAAACAAGTGTCCTCATTGGAGCTGCCCTTATCTTTTTAGGTGCAGGGTGTGTATCATTTAACGAAGGCGGCACAAGTGGAAGTGCAGGAATGTTTGTCTCAACAAGCCAAGGAGAAGAATGGAAAAAAATTGCCACAGAACCAACCGTTGACGGAAATAAAGATCTTTCAAACTCAAGTGTGTATAGATTAGAAGGTGATCCACAAGATCCAGATACTATGTATTGGGCAACACGAGGACAAGGATTATTTTTTACCTATGACAATGGAAAAACCTGGCGAGGGGTAGGAGCGCCATTAAATACAGGTTTCATCTATGCCATGGCGGTTCATCCAAAGGATAAATGTACAATGTACGCTTCAGTTGGAAGTACAGTATTTAAATCATCTGATTGTGCCCGTTCATGGAAAAATGTATATCGTGAATCACGAAGTACGGTAAGAGTTCAATCAATCGCATTTAGTCCATTTCCTCCATATCAAATCATGCTTGTTGACAGTGATGGAGGGGTCCACCAAAGTATTGACGAGGGAGTAAGTTGGGATACGCTTGTACGATTTAAAAAGACAAATCTACACAATGTAATTTTTGATCCATTTGTAGAAAAAACGGTCTACATTGCATCAAAAAAGAAAGGCTTATTCCGATCAAGAGATGGTGGTGTTACCTGGGACGCTCTATTAGATAACATAAAATCATTCCCTCAGGCAAAACAATATCGTCGAATGGTATATCATCCATATAAGCAAAATGTCTTGTATTGGGTGTCAGAGTATGGTATTCTCGTGACCGAAGACGGGGGAGACCGATGGGAAGAGCTTTCTATTAATCCTCCTGCTGGAAGTGCAAAGATCTATGGATTTGCTATTAATCCAAAAAATGATCAAGAAATTTACTTTACAGCCACAATTGGAACGCGTTCCACATTTTATGCAACCACAAATGGAGCTAAAAGTTGGGAAACAGAAAAATTACCAAGTGGGCAAGTACCAACAGCACTACGGATTCACCCAGAAGATGGGTTCGTATATCTTGGTATGACGGTTCCACCAGAAAATAAATAAAAAGATATGACCATTATTGATGAAAGAAAAGGAGAGTTTATAAAAGCTATAGACTTTTTAAAGACAGATATTACGAGTCTTAGAACTGGTCGTGCAACACCAGCGCTTGTTGAAGATATCAAAGTGGAATCATACGGCACAAAGCAATCACTTAAAAGTGTTGCTTCAATTACCGTGTCTGATGCCAAAACATTAGCGGTTGACCCATGGGACAAATCACTCATGCAAGTAATAGAAAATGCTATTAGAAATTCAGACATAGGGATTAGTCCAGTAAATGATGGAAAAGTTATTCGTTTACCGCTTCCTGATCTTACTGCTGACCGAAGACAGGAACTTATAAAAGTGCTTCATAAAAAGTTAGAAAATACTCGCATTACCATACGAAAAATTCGCGAAGACATTCGTGGAGAAATTGATCGAGCCGCAAAAGAGAAAGATATAAATGGAGATGAGCGATATGGTTTCCAAGATGAACTAGACACCCTAACAAAAGAATATAACGAACAAATCAAAAAGATTGGAGAAGAAAAAGAAAAAGAAATTACGACCATCTAAATAAAATTATGCGCGCACTTATTCAACGCGTACAAAAGGCTAAGGTAACAGTAGATAATAACACTGTGGGAAGTATTTCTCACGGTGTTTTAGTATTTCTTGGTATAACGCATAGTGATAGTAAAAATGATGTAGATTGGTTAGTAGAAAAAATATTGAAGCTGAGAATATTTACATATAAAGAAGGCAAATTAAATGAGAGTATAAAAGACATCAACGGGGAGATTTTAGTGGTATCACAATTTACTCTTTATGGTAATGCAAAAAAAGGAACCAGACCAAGTTTTACAAATGCCGCAAAAGGAGATATCGCGCGTCCACTTTATGAATATATGGTCGAACGATTAAAAAAAGCTGATGTAAAAGTAGAAACTGGTGTATTTGGTGCCTATATGCAAGTGTCTTTAGTAAATGATGGGCCAGTGACTCTACTTTTAGAAAAAGAAACACAAGAATAAGGCTCTATTGACACTAATATAAAAAGGCGTATAATAGACTTATCTTCACTATGAAGCAGAGTGGCGTCTGTGGAGTGAGATAGACAACACATCAAGGTGCTTTTCAAGGAAAAGAACTTGGGTGGAACCGCCCTTCGGGGTCCCAAGACAGTACAGGCTGTCTTTTTTTAATAGAAAAAAATAGATATTTTAACATCAATATCATATGGAAAAAACATCATTAGAGCACATCGTGTCGCTCTCAAAACAACGAGGATTCATCTATCCATCTTCAGAAATTTATGGGGGACTTTCAAGTAGTTATGATTATGGTCCACTTGGGGTTGAACTTAAAAATAATGTAAAAAAAGCGTGGTGGAAAGCTATGGTACAAATGAGAGGTGATGTAGTAGGGCTTGATGCCGCAATTTTAATGCACCCTCGTGTTTGGGAAGCAAGTGGTCACCTTGAAGGATTTAGCGATCCTCTTGTTGATTGTAAAAAATGTAAAAAAAGATGGCGAGCTGATCATCTTCTTGAAGACAAAGGAATTGAGCCAGATTTTAGACCGGGAACTTGGGAAAAACATAATATGGTGTGCCCAAGTTGTGAAGGAGAGTTAACTGGAGTAAGAAATTTTAACCTCATGTTTAAAACATTCATGGGGCCACTTGAAGACAGTGCAAATGAAATTTACCTTCGACCAGAGACATGCCAAGGAATTTATACCAACTTTGTGCATGTACAACAAAGTATGCGAAGAAAACTACCGTTTGGAATCGCGCAAATTGGAAAATCATTTAGAAATGAAATTACTCCAGGAAACTTTACGTTTAGAACACGTGAGTTTGAACAGATGGAACAACAATATTTTGTGCATCCAGAAGGAAAAGGAGATATATTTGAAATGTGGAAAGAGTTACGGATGCAATGGTATAAAGATCTTGGAATAAAAGAAGAGAACCTTCGTTTTCGTGATCACAGACCAGATGAGTTAGCACACTACGCAAAGAATGCAACTGACATTGAATATAACTACCCAGGGCTTGGATTTAAAGAGCTTGCTGGGATTCATGATAGAGGAGATTGGGATCTTTCTCGTCACCAAGAGTTTAGTGGGCAAGATCTGACGTATTTTTATCAAGAAACAGGAGAAAAAATTACGCCACACATTATTGAAACAGCCGATGGAGCAGATCGAGCAACTCTCGCCTTCCTTGCTGACGCGTATGATGAACGAGATGGATCAGATCAGTCAAAGCATGATAAGGAAGTCGTCCTTCGATTTCATAAATCACTTGCACCAATAAAAATGGCTATTTTTCCACTATCAAAAAAAGAACCACTTCAAAAGTTAGCTAAAGAAATACAACAAAAACTGTGGTATAATTATATGACTCAATATGACGAAACAGGGTCAATTGGAAAACGATATCGTCGCCAAGATCAAATAGGTACGCCATATTGTGTCACTGTAGACTTTGAGAGTCTAGAAGACCATCGAGTAACAGTGCGAGATAGAGATACTATGGAACAAGAACGAATCGCAATAACAGACCTCCCTTCATTTTTTACTGATGCATTTTCTGTATAATCTATGTTTGAAAAATACTCACTAGGAAACCGCGCAAATATTATTTTGGTACCACAGCACGATACAAAATCAATCACAACCATGATTATGTATCCAGTGGGATCACGTTATGAATCAAAAAAGATGGCTGGAGTATCTCATTTCATTGAGCACATGATGTTCAAAGGAACCAAGAAACGAAAAGACAGCCTAACACTGACAAGAGAAATTGATCGGTTAGGTGCAGAATATAATGCCTTTACTGGAAAAGAAGCTACTGGGTATTACATTAAAACAGATGCAAAATACACAGAAACGGCATTAGACATTCTCTCAGACATGCTTTTTGGTTCAGTATTTCGAGAAAAAGACATGGAAAAAGAAAAGACCGTGATTGTTGAAGAAATTCGCATGTATAATGATAATCCAATCATGAACATTGGATCAGTGCTTGATAATGTTATGTTTGAAGGAGCATTAGGAACTGATATAGCAGGAGACGAAAAGCGAGTATTAAGTTATCTTCCTAAAGACGTGATTTCGTATAGAAACAAATTCTATCAACCAGAGAACATGACCATTGTACTTGCTGGAGCTGTAACGGAAGAAACAAAAGAATTGGTAGAAAAATATTTCGGAAAGCAAAAAAATACCAATAAGGTGTCAAAAACATATGCACCGGCAATATATTGTTCAGCAAAAAAAGGTGACAGAGTTAAAGTTGAACATAAAAAAACCGATCAAGCACAATTAATGCTCGGTTGGCCTGGATTTGCGTATAACAATTCAAAAAAGAATGCTGTGTTGTGGGTACTTACTACTATTCTTGGAGGATCAATGAGTTCAAGATTGTTTACACAAATAAGAGAAAAGAAAGGATTAGCCTACAGTGTACGAGCAGGATATCAGAATTTTAGAGATACTGGATCAATTTACGTACAAGCAGGACTTGATGCAAAAAATATCAATAAAACAATTAAGATCGTGCAAAAAGAAATTCAAAAAATTATTGAAAAAGGAGTGACAAAAAGAGAACTGGAAGATGCAAAGACACACATTAATGGAAGTCTCACCTTGTCTTTAGAAGACTCAAGCTCTCAAGCGAGATGGTATACCTATGAATCATTGTTTATTGATAAAATAGTAGCACCAGAAGAAGCCCTAAAAGAAATTGATGTTGTTACAAATGATCAAATAAAAGCACTTGCAAAGCGTATGTTTAAGTCTTCACAAATGCGAGTAGCAGTGATTGGAGACATTGACAAAGAGGCTATTATTATATAAGATCACCCTTCATAAAAGAAGACTATATAGTGTATGACACATATATTCGCAAATTGGAAAATGTATCTTGATGTTGTTGAATCTCGCGTATTAGGAGAAACATTAGTAGATACATGGAAGACACATGACAATATCAATTGTGTTGTCTTTCCAACACCATTAGCAGCGGTAGATGTAACAGAAATATGTGAAGGGACACCTGTTTCTGTAGGTGCACAAAATGTTGCTTGGGTGCCAAGAGGTGCGTACACTGGAGCTTCTTCTGCAATGCTCTATAAAAATATTGGTTGTACGTATGCTCTTGTGGGACATTCAGAAAGACGGTATATATTTGGAGAAAGAAATATTGATGTAAGAAAAAAGACCGAAGCTTGTCTTGAACAAAATATTATCCCAGTCATTTGTATTGGTGAATCACAAAAAGATAGGGATAATGGGAAAGAGGAGTATCGTATAAAAAAACAAATCATGCGTGTCTTTGATGGGCTTAATATTGGGGACAGTAAGATCTTTGTTGCCTATGAACCAGTGTGGGCTGTAGGAACTGGGATACCGTGCGACCCAGATGAAGCAGAAAAGATGCATATCTATATTAAAGAACAAATTGCAGAGTTTACTGATGTACAAGTCCCTATATTATATGGGGGGAGTGTAAATGCCGATAACGTGACAGGATATGCGAGCTCTTCACATATAGATGGGATGCTAGTAGGGTCCGCGTCAGTAAAGATTGAAGAGTTTTCTCGTATCATTGAAGCTGTTGCCTCGTAAATTCATTATTATGTTTACCATACTTCCATTTATCCTTCTTATACTCTCTTTTGCAGTAATTATTGTGATTATTATTCGGAAGTTTCCACAACTGACGCTTCTTGATATTGATAATCTTCCTGAAATGAAAGAAAAGAACAAAAAACAAGAGATTTTCAAAAAAAGAGTAGAGAAAAAATCAAAAGAAGGACAAGAAAAACGTGGAGAAAAGTTACAACCGGTAATGGAAAAGTTAAAAAAATTTCAGCAATCATTTAGAGATTATGCTTGGAAAATAGAACAAGCTGCATTTGATGAGTCACAAAAAAAACAAAAAGAAGTATCTCCTGAGAAAAAACAAAAGCAAGTTGATGATCTTCGCGTTATATTAAAGCAAGCAGACCAAGCCTTTAGTGATGGGAATTTAGAGGTTGCTGAACAAAAGTATATTAGTGCTATTAGAATTGATCAAAAAAATGGAGAGGCGTATCGTGGATTAGGTGACGTGTATTATGAACAGCACCAGTTCGAAGAAGCAAAACAAACATATAAATTTCTTCTTCAAATTGATCAAACAAATGATGAAGTGATGGTTCGTTTAGGAGAACTTCACGAGGAAGAAGGAGATATAGAAAAAGCGGTTGAATATTATCAACAAGCAGTAGTGGAAAGTCCGCATAAAGCAAAGCGTTTCTTTAAGGTCGCTGAGCTTTTAAAACAAGCTGGACATAACGATACAGCCCTTGAAGCCGTAGAGCAAGCAGTAGATCTTGAGCCTCAAAATCCAAAATATCTTGACATGCTCGTAGAAATAAGTATAATGGTGGGGGATAAAGAACTCGCAAAAGAGGCCTTTGATCAGTTGCGAATGGTTAATCCCGACAATAAAAAACTTCGTGCACTAAAGGATAAGATCCAAAAAATAACATAGTGCCATCTTAGCTCAGCTGGTAGAGCAACGGTTTTGTAAACCGTAGGTCCGGGGTTCGAACCCCCGAGATGGCTCAAGGGATAACATCCCTTTTTAAAATCCAAACAATGGGTCGGTACCAAAGCGGTCAACTGGGGCGGACTGTCAATGGCAGCTCGTGGGGGAAACCCTACGATGAACTTTCCGGGATAACGGTGAAAGCTAAGTTGATTATTCAATATGCCAATACCGTGGGAACCCCTTTTATTAATTGAGGGGAGCTCCGTAGAGACTAGATACCGGAATACCTACGCTCAATCTTGAGTAAGGTAAAGATATAGTCCACGCCTTAAGGAAACTTAGGGATAAGTGAAATCCGCTGGCTCTGCCTTCGAAGGTTCGAATCCTTCCCGGCCCACATATAAAAAGTTGCTCAACAGAGCAGCTTTTTTTTCGGGTAGTCTAGTAAGTTCTGTACAAAAACAAGTTTTTTTTTTGCTTAGTAGAGGTATTTTTTTTATATCTAAAAAAGTTATCCCCAGTCAGGTCTTTCTTATAATAAAAAAAAGTGTTTTTATAAGAGCTCTCATTAATGATGGAGGACATTTTTATCAAGTAATGATACAATATTTATAACTTTATTTAGAGAGATCGTACATGTACCACAACAATTTATCCTCATTATTTTAAATTATTATTGCATATGAAAAAAGAGATAATACTCTTTATCAATAAGATTGAAGAAGGTGTCGTAAAAAGCATAAAAGAATATGCTGTTGATCAAGGGAAAGAATATGATACAGCCCTTCTATTAAATACAAGAACCCAAAAAATACCCAAAGATTCACCTGCCGATATTATTTTGTCTTGTGACTTTACGAAGCTAACTAAAATTTATGAAACGTTAAAAGTCATTAAAAATCAGATCATTGGGGTGACTTGTTTAGGTGAAAGGAATATTGGTGAATTTGAAAAAGTAATTCCACATTTACCTTACATTCGAACTCCCAATGCGGCCTCTCTCCAGTGGGCAACAAATAAAATTATTATGCGAGAGCTTTTTCAAGCATATAATAAAAAAATATCTCCTAAATTTTGTGTTATTAAAAATGGGTCAGAAAATTCATTGGCTTTAATAAAAAAGAAAGTTGGATTCCCTTTGGTTTTAAAACCTGCTGGATTGGCATCAAGTTTATTAGTTACAATCTGCTTTCATGAGGAAGATGTTAGTGCTGCTTTGAAAAAAATGTTTAATCGTATTCAATTCTTTTATAAGCAAGCAAAGGTTACCAAAGATCCCGTTGTTTTGGTCGAACAATTCATGGAAGGTGAAATGTATTCGATCGATGCCTATATTAACCATGTCGGTAATATATTATTTTGTCCTTTTGTCCATATAAAAACGGGGAGAACCATTGGTTTTGACGACTTTTTTGGTTATAAGCAAATGACACCCACCACTCTTACAAAAGAGGAAAGAGAAAAAGGAAAAAATGTTGCAATGCAGGGAGTATATGCCCTGGGTCTTCGTAATACCACTGCCCATGTCGAACTCATGAAAACAGACTTAGGTTGGAAAATTATTGAGATTGGCTCTCGTATAGGTGGTTTTCGACATCTTATGTACCAGCTATCTTATGGTATCAATCATAGGCTAAATGATGTACTGGTCCGTATTGGTAAAAAACCAATTATTTCTACTCGACTCAAGGGGTATACCATACTATTAAAAATGTTCTCTTCTAAGGAAGGTAAATTAGAAAAAATTAATGGGCTCCGGAAAATCAGGGGAATTTCTTCACTTCACCGTATGGAAGTAAATCTTAAAAGAGAAGAACAATGTAAGTTTGCCAAAAATGGTGGAAAAAGTGTGGTTGATATTATGCTTTGCAATAAGAATAAATCGGATCTTTTGGCTGATGTGCGAAGGGTCGAAACTTCCATTGAAATTATTGTGTCCTAGAGATTAAAATAAGATAGATAAATTATCTAGTCTTATTGAAGGACTATGGTATGTAGAGGTTACACTTGGTTTAGGTTCATTATGTTATTCCAATCCATTAGTTCGAATTCAGTCTGATATACATCACAAAAAAAGATCTCTTATGTAAGAGATCTTTTTTTGTACATTATCTACTCGTACGTATGATATGTAAATCCAGCAGGCAACCTATAACTTAATTCCTTAGGGAGCTCTTCTAGAATAGCAATCATTTCTTTATGGTATTTTTTAGTAAGTTCAAAACCCTTAGTGCGTGCTCCTTTTTGGTGAATGACAAAAAATATCCATTTTTTAGTTGCTTTTATAGGAATGTGCACAGTATGGATTTTTTCTTGTAAAAGAGATCCGATCTCACTATATAAACCATATTTATCATCTAGCGTTAGAGAAAATGATTTTTTTAATGGATTAGGTGTAGCCATAACTAGTCTATTGATATAATCATAGCCTAGAGTGACATTATCTTTGGTTGCTGTTTTTTTATCATGACTTAGAGTAAAAGAAATATCTTTTGTGAGGTCTTGTGCTCTTTTGTCTAATGGTTTTTTAAAGAAAGTACTGACAAGAATACGTTTGGCTAAGTGGAGTGCTATTTTTATCAAGATGAAAATGATTGGTATAGTAAAATATAAAGGGTAATTAGGAATTATATGGATATAGTCAGAAATAGCAGTTATGGTTCCTTTATCATTTATTTGAGCTTCTATACCCGCAACTATAAAAGAAATACCCAAAAAAAGACTAAAGTAAAGTACTATACCGTTATGACGCCATGTATATTTAGCCCCTTTGCCTTTGGGGTCATCTTTTTTAGAAACTTTGCTGTGATATATTCTTTTATCTATCCTTTTACCTATCAGAGCCAAAATAATAAATCCTATTGGTGAAAATATTAAAATAGTCCCGATAAAGAGGATAAGTGTATAAAATATATTTTGTGAGTATAATAAATCCATAGTAATAATATACCTTTATTTGAAAAAGTAATCAACGATCTATCTAAAATAAAAAGTCACAAAAAGGCATTAAATTAGGTTATATTGAAATAAACAGACACGATTGCTATACTGTCTTATAGTATATGAGCGTAATAAAGACACAATTCATACAAATGATAGTTCTTGCGGGCTTATTAGTATCTTGTGCAGGGGGTGGTTTAGGTATGCTTTTGCATAGCCAAATGGACATGTCAGCTCAAGGGGATCATGCTATGGACGCAAGTAGTGCTTATTCTTGTTGCGCCACTATAGTTGGTGCAGCATCTGAACAATCAGAAAGTACTATGGTGCACAACACCACGAATAGTATTCTCACAACGAATGTAATATATTCGTTGTTTTTAGTATTTATAATTCTTTTCTTTTTAAGAAACCCTTCTAGTACACGAACACGACAAGACATTTTCTCGGATTATGTATCTTCAATAAGGGATCGTTTTGGAAATTTTGTACATTTTTATAGGCACATCATCCGTCTGTTTTCTCAAGGGATTATACACTCACATATTTGGTAGTGGTTTTTGGTATTGGTAGCTAGTGCCAAAATAGGCATTAGTTTTTTGTATTTATAAAACATCAGGGTATGAAAAAAGAACAATATCAAATTGTAGGGATGCATTGTGCATCATGTAAAAAACTTATTGAAACCTTTGTAGGAGAAATTGATGGAGTAGAGTCAGTACATGTAAATTATGCCTCAGAAAAAATGAGCATAGAATATGATGAAGGCAAGGTGACAATTGCGATGATCAAAAAAGCTGTCAGTAAGGGGGGAGATTACACCTTAGTATCAGATCAAGAGGAAGAGAAACAAGATGATAGTAAAGATACTGTGAAGAAAAAAGAATATAGAAAAGCAAAAAAGAGAATGCTTATAGTTGGACTTGCAAGTCTTCCATTTATATTTTTGATGATATACATGGTGGCAAGTATTTTTGGAGTAGTAAAAATGGTCCATGCACCATTTGGATTTATAGAGCTTGAATCATTTAACTACAAGATAAATGCATTTTTTCTTGCACAGTGGATACTAGCAACACCCATATTATTTGTTGGAGGAAAGCAGTTCTTCGTTAGTGCATATAATGCCTTGAAAGCAAGAAGCGCCAACATGGATACGCTTATTGCTTTGGGGACAGGTGTAGCTTGGCTATTTTCAAGTGTCGTAACCTTTTTTCCAAAGGTATTTAACGAGATTGAAGTGGATGTATTTTTTGAAGCAGCAGTATTTATTGTATTTTTCATCCTTTTAGGAAGATGGTTAGAAGCAAGAGCAAAAGGACAAGCAAATGATGCTATAGCCTCATTATTAAAGCTTCAAGCAAAAGAAGCACAAGTAATAAGAGACGGAGAAGAAATAACCATTCCAATTGAAGACGTTGTTGTTGGAGACAGCATCATTGTTCGTCCAGGAGAAAAAATACCAGTTGATGGCGTAATAGTAGATGGGGCAAGTACCATTGATGAGTCAATGATAACCGGGGAATCTATTCCCGTAGAAAAGAAGAAAAAAGATGTTGTCATTGGAGCTACCATAAATAAGACGAGTACATTTACGTTTAAAGCAGAGAAAGTAGGAAAAGAAACAATGCTTGCGCAAATTGTAAAAATGGTAGAAGAAGCACAAGGAAGTACAGCACCGATACAAAAGTTAGCAGATAAAGTATCCTCTGTATTTGTACCTGTAGTAGTCTTTGTGTCAGTATTAGCATTAATATTTTGGTTTTTCGTCGCACCCGCATTAGGAATCATTGATCAAGGAAGTGCGTTACAGTTAAGTGTATTTATTGCCACAACAGTATTAATTATTGCTTGCCCTTGTGCACTTGGATTAGCCACCCCAACTGCTGTGATGGTTGGGACAGGGAAAGCCGCCCATAAAGGAATACTTATTAAAGACGCTGAGGCTCTTGAACGTGCACATGCGGTTCATACTATTGTCTTTGATAAAACAGGAACCCTTACAAAAGGAGAACCGGAAGTAACAAATATCTATATAGACGAAAAAGAAGATAGTGCAATGATATTAGCGTATGCGTACGGATTAGAGCATCTGTCAGAACATCCGTTATCAGTTGCAGTAACAAAATATGTATTAGCTACAGTAAAAAAGGTAGAAAAATATACTGTAGAAAATTTCATGGCCGTGGAGGGGCGTGGTGTTTCAGGAAAGATAGATAAAAAAGAAATATATTTGGGAAATGAAAGATTATTGAGTGAACAAAAAATAGCTATTTCAGATGAATTATCAAAACATGCAAGTGCTTGGAAAAAAGAAGGAAAAACACTGATATACATGGCAGTAGGAAATATTGCTGTAGGAGTGTTTGGACTAGCAGATACAATAAAAGAAGAATCAAAGCATACCGTGGCTCTTCTTCAAAGTATGGGGATACGCACCATCATGCTTACTGGAGATAATAAGGAGACGGCAATGGCTATTGGGTCTCAGATTGGCATTGATGATGTGATTGCTGAAGTACTTCCACAAGATAAAGCAGATAAGATAAAGGCACTAAAGGCAGAAGTAAAAGAAGGAGAAATAATTGCCATGGTAGGGGATGGTATTAATGATGCTCCGGCACTTGCTGAAGCACATATTGGAATTGCCATGGGAACAGGAACCGATGTTGCGATAGAATCAGCTGACATTGTGCTTGTGCAAGGAACATTAGATAAACTTGTCGAAGCGTTACATATATCAAGATTAACTATTCGTACCATAAAACAAAATTTATGTTGGGCATTTGGATATAACATAATTGCTATTCCAGTTGCTGCAGGAGTGTTATATCCACTGTTTGGCGTATTATTATCACCAATCATAGCAAGTGCTGCTATGGCCTTTAGTTCTATTTCTGTAGTACTAAATAGTGTCCGACTAAAAAGAATAACAATAAAAAATAAAGGAATATCAGATGTATTGTTTTACATGTTTATCCTGATCTTTGTTGTCGGTGCCTCCTACATGGGATTCTTGCTTTCTAAAAGCAGTCTTACCATTTTAAACTAAAAGAAGTACTAACATATTTGATAAACAACAGTATGTCTAAAAAGAAAAGAGTAGAAGAATTCTTTGTAACAGGGATGCATTGTGCTGCCTGTGAATTACTTATTGAGAAAAAATGTTTGGAAATACCTGGAGTGATAAGTGTTGACGCATCACTTTCAAACGAAAGCATAAAAATAGAAACAAAAAAATATGAGAGGGTGTCCTTAGATGATATAAAATCGGTATGTAAAGATCTTGAATATACAATTACAAAAACAAGAGAAAAACGGCGTCCTTCTAAGATGTTCTATAAATCAAAAGAGCAAAAAATAAAAATCAACTGGAATATTGCAAAAAAAAGAGCAAAAAAGATTGCCTTATTTATTGGAATTATTCTAATACTTAGATGGATAGACGCATTAGAACTGGGGAAGTTTATGTCTGCTAACGGGACAGAGACAACCGCCGGAATATTTGTATTAGGAATTGTGGCAAGTATTTCTAGTTGTGCCGCGCTCATTGGAGGATTATTGTTATCTTTCACAAAAAAGTGGAATGAACAATGTGTAGGAGAAGCAAAGATAATAAAAAAAGCAAAGCCGCACATAAGTTTCCATACAGGAAGAATTATTGGGTTTATTTTATTTGGGGGACTACTTGGCATGATTGGAAATATAGTGAGTTTTGATAATCCAACGGTATTTGCCATTATTGTTCTCGTTATATCTATTGCCATGGTCATTGTAGGTTTGCAAATGCTTGGTGTACGGGCCGCTAACAAAATACGGTTTCGTATGCCTAGTGCACTATCTCAATATGCAATGGATAAATCCGGAAAAGATAGAGCTCCCTTTTTTATTGGAGCCGCAACATTTTTCTTGCCATGTGGGTTTACGTTAATTGCACAAGGGATAGCGCTTGCAAGTGGAAGCCTTCTTGTTGGAGCGCTTACCATGGGGATGTTTGCCTTAGGCACATTACCGGCATTAATTATAATTAGTGCCACAGGATTACAAATGAATAAAAAGCCACACTTAACAGCAAAGTTTAATTTCATAGCAGGAACACTAGTTCTCATGTTTGCGCTCTATAACATAAATGGCCAGTTAAATGTGTTGGGCTTACCAAGCTTGAGTGATCTTGCTACAAAAAATGCCCAAGAACAAATCGTAGGAGAAATGTCGTTATATGTAAGTGGTCCTCAAGAAGTAAAAGTTGTTGCAAAGGGGTTTGAATACATAGCCGCAAGTCCAATGAATATTCAGTCAGGTAGTGAAACAACGTTAGTAGTAGATAATCAAGGAATTGTTGGCTGTGGAGCGTATCTAAAAGTATCTGGGCTTATGCAAAGTTACATTGCCCTTAAAAAAGGAAAGAATGTAATTGATTTAGGAAAACCCAAAAAAGGAACATACAAAATAACGTGTTCTATGGGGATGGTCAGTCCTATCGTCTTAAAGGTTATATAAAAATGAATTATGGTATTACGTGTGATTGTATAGAAGAAAAAGACAGAAAATAATAAGATATAGCTTATTATAAAAGAGAAAAAGGTAATAAAAGTTAAAAATGTTTATAAAATGTGTACAAAAAAATAAAAAAATACTTGCAACAGATAAAACACAGTGTTAGGATATAAACGTTTTATAAAGGGGTAATTAATATACGTTTATGGCAAAAAAACAGATTAGCCTATTTCTTGGAGCATTTGCGTGCCTAGCCCTTATTGGGGGAGGATGTGCAGTAGTAGAAGAGACCCCTGACGACATTATTTCAACAGATGGAGAAGAAGTAACAGAGGAAGCCCCAATTAGAATTGGTTGGATGGGACCATTATCAGGTGATCTCTCTTCATTAGGAGAAGACGCCTTAGCTGCTGCAGAGTTAGCCGTTGAAGAAGTTAACGAAGCTGGAGGAATTGATGGAAGATTACTAGAACTCGTTGCAGAAGATTCACGGTGTAATGCAAAGGATGCCACAGCTGCAGCAAACAAGTTGATTAATATAGAGGGAGTCAAACTGATCAATGGAGCAGCGTGTTCTCCAGAAACAACAGCAGTGGCACCAATAGCAGAACAAAATAAGGTTATTGTACTTTCATATTGTTCTTCAGCACCTCCAATTACTGACGCAGGTGATTACATTTTTAGATCATACCCGTCAGATGCATTTCAAGGAGTATTTGCTGCAAATTATATTTATAATGACCTTGGAAAAAGAAAGGTTGCTATCATGAATACCCAAGACGATTGGGGAATTGGATTAAGTGGAGCATTTAAAAATAGATTTGAAGAACTTGGAGGAGAAATTACAAGTAAAGATGAATTCACTCCAGACAGAAAAGATTTTCGTTCAGAACTAACTAAGATCAAAGCATCAGACGCAGAACTGGTATATTTTCCAGGGTTTACTGAAGCGTCAATTGCAGCACTAAAACAAGTAACGGAGTTAGGTATAGAGAAACCATTTTTTGGAGGAGATACCTGGGCTGACACAACAATTCATGAAAGTGGTTTAGCAGAGGGAATTACATTTGTAGTTCCAAAAACATCATTAAGTGATGATTTCGTTTCAAAGATGGAAGCTCGTGGAGCAAATCCAACTGTTTGTTCTCCACGTGCATATGATAATATCAAGCTATTTGCAAGTATCATTGAAGATGTAGGAACTGATACTGAGAAAATTAAAGAGGCACTGTATAATACCAGAAATTTTGAAGGAGTTGCAGGTCCAATTAGTTTCGATGAAAATGGTGATCTAACCATTGCTGAGTACGATGTATTCCGTATTGAAGACGGAGAACAAGTGATGCTTACAAAGTAAATAACAATTAAAAAAGGGCCACAAATGTGGCCCTTTTTTTCTTGCTTAAATAAGCCAAAATTGGTATTATTTCGATAGTATGATATTCAATCAATTACTTGTAAACGGAATCATCGCAGGTTCCATATATTCCCTCATCGCTTCAGGGTTTTCATTAATCTATTCAGCAAATAGATTTGTACACTTTGCACATGGTACCGTTGCCGCTGCTGGGGCATATATGCTGTATACATTATTTACGTTGTGGGGGGTGCCTTTTTATATTGCTGCTATAAGTACCATTATAGGGACAGCGCTTTTAGGCATTTTTATTTTTGGTGGAATATATAGAACACTACAAAAAAGAAAATCATCAGTTATTATTTTAATGATTGCAAGTCTTGGTATACTAATTTTATTAGAAAATACATTACTTTTAACATTTGGGGGAGATGTAAAGACTATAGGCTTTTTAGAAGTAGTAAAAGGAACAGAGATATTTGGGGCAATAATAACACCACTTCAACAGGTGATTGTAGGAGTGTCAGTAATAAGTTTTGCGGCTCTTTGGATTTTTGTAAAATATACAAAACAAGGAAAAATAATGCGAGCAGTAGCAGATAACCTTGAGTTAGCAAAAATTAATGGTATAAATACAAAAAAAGTTCAATATATAGGCTTCGGCATTGGTTCAGCTCTGGCAGGGCTTGCTGGTGTATTAATCGCATTAGAACAAAATGTAAATCCAACAATGGGTACAGGACTTATGCTCAAAGGGTTTACTGGAGCCATAATTGGTGGAATAACATCCCTCCCTGGTGCTGTCCTTGGAAGTTATTTATTAGGAATTATAGAAAATTTTGGTATCTGGTACTTACCATCAGGATATAAAGACGCTATTGCGTTTGTGCTTTTATTATTGTTTTTATTAGTAAGACCACAGGGAATTTTAGGAATTAAAAAAGGAGTGAGACAATAGTATGATTTCTGCATATATCATTCATCTACTCATTATTATAGGGATTTTTATCATTTTGACGGTAAGTCTTGATATTGTGATTGGATACACGGGCATGATAAATTTAGGGCATATTGCTTTTTATGGTATAGGTGCGTATAGCTCTGCGATCATGGCAATGAGAGGGTATCCATTTATAGTGGGAGTTCTTACTGGGATGATTATTGCTGGGGGATGCGGGTGGTTATTAACAGTAATAACCAACAAATTAAAAGGAGACTACTTTGCTCTTGGAACGTTAGGCTTTAGTTTTGTGATATATGCCATATTATTAAATTGGAGTTCTTTAACAAAAGGAGCATTAGGTATCCCGGGGATTAAAAAGCCAACCATTTTAGGAATAGAAATAATAACAAATGCGCAATATCTTATATTTACTCTAGTAATCACAACAATAATATGTGTGTTTGTTTATCTTCTTACAAAATCAAGGTACGGAAAATTATTAGAAGCCGTAAGAGATGATGCCATAGGGCTTGCTGCTATTGGAAAAAATGTATTTAGATTAAAATATCAAGCAATGGCAATTTCAGCATGTCTTGCTGCTATTGCAGGGGCTCTTTATGCGCATTATATTAGTTACATTGATCCAACAAGTTTTTATTTAAATGATATTATTATTGTGTTGACCATTGTTATTGTTGGTGGATTAACATCTTTAAGAGGAAGTATACTGGCTGCTGTTGTCATTGTGTTGCTTCCCGAGTTACTGAGATTTCTTAATATTCCGTCGTCAATAATAGGACCGGCAAGACAAATGTTATACGCAGCGCTTCTTCTTACTATATTATTATTTCGTCCACAAGGATTTTTTGGAAGAATTGATTTGAAATAGTTATGTTACTTGAGGTAAAGAATATAAAAAAATCATTTGGAGGGGTAAAGGCCATTAAGGGTTCGACTTTTAATATAGAAGAAAAAAGGATTACTGCACTTATTGGACCAAATGGAGCAGGAAAAACAACATTATTTAATATTATCACAGGCTTACTAAAAGCTGACGAAGGGGAAATACAGTTTCGTGGGGAGACTATTACTCAGCTTAAACCACATGATATTGCTAATTTTGGAATAAGTAGAACATTCCAACAAGTGCGGTTATTTAGGTACCTTTCTGTATATGATCATTTACGGATGGTAGAAAACAATGAAGACACCAAAATAATAAAAAACATTTTTAAAAAAGATAAAAGAAAAGTAGATATATACGAGAAAATCTTGAAAGATATTGGCATAGATAGGGGAATCGACACACTCGTAAGTGAATTAAGCTATGGGCAAAGAAAACTATTAAATATTGCAATGGCACTACGAAAGCCACACCACCTATTAATGCTTGACGAACCTGTGGCCGGGGTAAACACCGTGGTGCAAGAAAAAATAGAAGAGCTTTTACAATCATTAAAGGAAAAAGGAGAAACAATACTTCTTATTGATCACGATATGGGGTTTGTACGAACGCTTGCAGATCACGTTATTGTGCTTGATGCTGGTGTCGTAATTACACAAGGGAAGCCAGAAGAGGTATTAAATGATCCGAAGGTACTCGAAGCATACCTAGGAGAATAATGTATATGAAAAATATATTAGATATAAAAAATTTAAATACTGGATACGGTGAGTTACAGGTATTAAAAAATGTCACCCTCTTATTAGAAAAAGGAAACATTACAATTTTAATGGGACCAAATGGTGCTGGAAAATCAACACTTTTAAAATCAATCTTCTCACTTACTGATTATATAGGGGGGCATATTACTTTTGAAGGAGAAGATATTACAAATAATAAAGCACATACACTATTAAAAAAAGGAGTAGCATTTGTATCTCAAGGGAAAGTAAACTTTGGAACGTTAAGTGTAAGAGATAACATTCTGTTAGGAGCGCATAGAGTAACAGATAAAAAAGAGGTACAAAAGAGATTAGAGAAAATGTTTCTGCATTTTCCAGTGCTAAAAGAAAAACAAAAACAATATGCATTTAGTCTCTCTGGTGGAGAGCAACAACTATTGTCCATTGCAAGGGCACTTATGAGTAATCCAAAATTATTATTAATGGATGAACCATCATTAGGGTTAGCCCCAAAATTAGTGAAAGAAATGTTTGAACATATTAAAAATATTCGAGACAATTTTAATACAACAATTCTCATTGTAGAACATAACATTAAAAGTTTGTTTGATATTGCAGATACGGCATGTATTTTAGTGCAAGGAGAAGTAGTTGTTCATGATGTCTGCGAAAAAGTAAAAAATAGTGATATAATGAAGAAAGTATTTGTTGGATCACTAGAATAATTGTATATGGCTGGAGATAAACCTAAAGGGGAAGGGGACCCTACAAAAAAAGGACCAGAAGAAGTAACTAGTGGGTATAGCATACCTATGGACGTAAACATGGATGGGTGGCAGATATCAGATTCTGGAGAAGAGAATCTTTTTATTGATTCAGATATTCCTACTGTTGATCAAGGTGATGGAGAACCACAGTTGCAAGTAGAGGCAGGAGACGTTGGAAGACATGAAGGAAAGCTGCTTCGCTTATTAGAAATAATTCCAGAGGAAACAGAAACAAATGGAGAGGGATATATTGTTTATGGAAAAAAAGACGTTATAAATATTTATAGAAGAGAACAGGTATTTACTGATGCATATAATGCACCAGATTTTCATGCGTTACGTAAAAGAAAAAGAATAGAAACACCATTAAAAATTTATAACGGGGCATTAGTGGTGGAGCAAGAAGACGGTGCCTACATTGGGGTACCTTTTGAAGTAGAAAACGATGAATATAATGAAGAAGACACAAGAAAAGCTAGAGAAATAGGAAGAGGTGGTGGTGGTGTTGCTTATCTTATTGAACTACCAAATGGAGAAAAAAAAGTTTTAAAAAGGATACCTTTTTTGAGACCGGAAGAAAATCCAAAAAATAAAAAGACCACAAATGAATGGAGAGCCTTATTTTACTTTGAGGTAAATAATCATGCAAAGTACGCAGGAGATAATGCTGCTGCGATAGAAAATATTGGTTTTAGTACAGAAAATGGGAAAAGATATTCTCAGTTATTAGAAGATGCAACAGAAGGGTATATCCTTCAAGAGTATGTAGGAGAAACATTGTTTCACAGAATACATCATGATGATTCTATACGAAGGATTGAACAAAGATTACAAGAAGACAAAATACAAGTAGAGGGGATAGAAGATCAATGGGAAACAGTGATAGAAGACATAAAAGGGATGGATAAAAGAATAGTTGAAGAGCACATAAAGATATCAAGTGACGGAGGAGATTCTATAAGCTTAAACGAATATATACAAAAAAGAGCCGAATTATTGAGGGATCTTCCATTAAAAGAAAAAACATTATATCAAATTGAAGCAATTGCTTATTTTAAGGATATTATCGATACGCTTACAGAACGTGATCCAAGGGATATAAGGACTGGTTATTACGTGAGTTATCGAGAACAATTAAAAAGACAAGAAGAATTTAAAAAATCAATTACTCATTTTATTCAAGAGTTTGGTATATTAGAAGATGATTTTAAGTATATTGAAAGTGGGATAGAGGGAATATTTGATGTTCATGATAACGGAGGCGTATTTTGTGACGTAAAGGCAAGAAATATTGCCACAAAGTTATTTGACTTTGGAATTGTAAGAGAAATTGGATCAAAAACAAGCGGCAGAGTTGGTGGAACGCCATCAATGATTGATAACGCATTGTTCCAACAAGAAGAAGGTTCAGAGTCTGCTCCTCCTTTTGATTCATCAAATGATATGGTTGCTATTGTGCGTATGTGTTTTAATACATTTTGTAGAAGACATGATATTCCTGAACTACCAATGGTAAATTTAAAGGCATTTAAAACAAATGAAAAAGAAGGTAATTCAATGACAAGTGAAGAAGAATGGTTATTCTTCCATTTTGTGATGTTTGGTCTAATTGGAAAAGTAAAAAATGGGCAGGGAGAACAGATATTACCAGAAGCTTTCACAAAAATGCAATTTATGGGGAGTATTAGTTCTCCAGAAAAATTTGAAGAAGAAATAAAAGCAAGACAAGACAAAGAAGTATTTCAAGTAGAAGTATATGAAAAGAGAATTCTCTCTGAATTTGAACTTGCTCAAGAAACCTCTGATGATTGGGAACAATTAAGAAAAGAAAATAATAGAGCAGTGTTTAAGCAAATGGCAAAAGGTCTTTCACAGATGGAAGAAGGAGATATAGAGAAAATACGCGCAGTTATGGGAGGTTTTTGTGATATACGTCATTCAGCAAATCATTTGAAAAGGATTGTTCTTGTACAAGAGTTTGTAAGGCTCTTTCATGAAAATAAAGAAGATTTGTGGAAAGTAGCAGACCCAAATGATCCTACAAGGGTGGAAATAACGTATGATGACAGTCAACAAGCGTCTTTTAGAATTGCAGCGTAATGGTTGCAAAATTATATAAATAATGCTACGGTATGAAAGTAGAAGAAAATTCTCATAGCCACGGGGACAGCCCCGTGGAAGGAGGTACTAGAGTGAAGAACTCTATTATAAGGGCCATCAAAGGGACAGGTTGGTCTCTTGATGGTGATGGCCTCTTGGTCAGTTCTATCGGGGACATCAAGATCTCCATCAGTCAGGATAGGCCTCGGCCTTCGACCCTGGTTGCTGGGCAAGCTATTGAAGAATCCGGCAGTGGCGTACACTGTTGGGTTACCCTGCTCGACAATTCCGAGACCTACGCCCTCGATGATGGCGCCAGTGAGGAAGCTCTGAGAGCTGATCTCACCGGAAGGTTCGATATCACGCCGCTCAGGCTCGTTGCCTAGGTAGCCCCCTCGTGTTCTTCACCACAACTTCGTCATCCGAGACCCCCTCGTTCAAGAGGGGCTCGGATGACAACAGGAGCTTTAATTAAAACACACATACCGTGTTTTTTTGTTTATAGGGATGCTACAAGATAAATAGAGGAAAAGAAGTTAAAAAGAAAGAAAGTGTACAGTAAGGTATGACAGAAAGAAAAGGCTTTATCCACAAAATAGAGAGAAAAATAGAAAAAAGTGCTATACTATAAACCTAATTAAACGTTTTGTTTATTTCTAACCACATCTATTATGATGAAGAAAAGCTGTCCAGTAACTAAGCTCTCAATGTTGCTCGTGCTCATTGGTGCTATTAATTGGGGACTTGTTGGAGCCTTTAATGGCTTTAACCTTGTAGAAAAGATCTTTGGAAGTGTTTCATGGCTTGAATCATTGATTTACATTCTTGTAGGTCTTGCTGGAGTATTCCTTATTGTAAAATGTGCAATGGGATGTAAAAAAGGTGGAAGTTGTGGAGATTCTGGATCATGTGGATGTAAGTAGAAAGAAATAAAGATAAAAACACCCACCTATTTGGTGGGTGTTTTGTTTGACACAAGCCATACTTCTTATTTAGGATAGAGTGTATATGGAAAGAAAAGAAAAACAAGTACTTTATGCCGGGATTATTCCAGGGCTCATCATACAATTTGTTGGGGCATTGTGTTATTTTGTCATATTCAAAAATTCTTCACTTGTACAAGCATTATATGGGGCCACAAAAATAGCATTACTTGTCTGGCCACTCATATGGGTAGCATTAGGGTACGTGGTATTAAAAAAAGGAGTAAGAGAATATACCAAAAGTATTTGCTATGGATTAGCATTAGGCGGAGTATTCATTGGGATACTATTTGGATTATTTTTTATATATGAAGCAGAGTTCCGGAGTTTTTCTCAAAATATTATTTTACAAGCAACAGCCTGGAATCTTATTGAGTGGTACATATTGTTTGCTATTGGGGTGAGCTTAATACATTCTCTTCTTGAAGAATATTATTGGCGGTGGTTTATATTCTCCGGGCTGCATAAGCATCTGCGTTGGGAGTGGGCTGCTATTATTTCAAGTATAGGATTCGCTTCTCATCATTACATCATCCTTCATCAATTTTTCCCACTATGGATGACCATTATATTTGGTACAGGAGTGGGTGTTGGTGGATTTTTGTGGTGTGCGCTATATAAAAAGACCAATAGTATTATTGGGCCTTGGATAAGTCATATACTAGTAGACGGTGCGTTATTTTTTATTGGATACCTTCTTATTTTTACATAATGTATGCCAGAACTACCAGAAGTAGAAACTATTCGTCGTGATTTACAAAAAGCCATCACGGGTAAAAAAATTGTAGAGGTAAAGGTAATAAAAGATAACCTTGTTCGAGGAAGTACTGCGGATTTTATTTCGATACTTACAAATAATACCTGTACAGAAGTAAAAAGAAGAGCAAAGCTGCTTATATTTTCTTTTGAAGAAGATACGTATTTAACAGTCCACCTAAAAATGACCGGACAACTTATGTATCAAGGTGCAGAAGGAATCCTTGCTGGTGGGCATTCACAAAAAAAAGAAGATTTAGTACTTCCACATAAATACACGTATATTATATTTTCTTTTAATGATGGTTCAACATTATTTTTTAATTGCATGAGGCAATTTGGATATATGGAGATTATAGGGAAAGAAAAAAAAGAACAAATAGAAAAAGGATATGGAGTAGAACCACTTGAAAAAGTGTTTACCTTAGAAAAGTATAAAGAAATAATAAAAGGGAAGAAAACAAGTGTGAAAAGTTTTTTATTAAATCAAAAATATATTGCAGGAATTGGAAATATTTATGCTGACGAAATATGTTTTCACGCACACATTTCACCGCAAAGAAAAATAGAAACATTAGTGGATAAGGAAATAGAGACACTATATCATGCTATAATCTATATTATTACAAAGGCTGTAGAGGAAAGGGGAACAACATTTAATAACTACAAAGATGCAAATGGGAATAAAGGAAATTTCCTACAATTTTTACAAGTATATGGAAGAGGGGGAAAAGGATGCTTTCGATGTAAAGATGAAATATTAATAAAAGATAAGATAGCAGGAAGAGGAACAGTCTATTGTCATTCATGTCAAAAATAATGTGATATACTACAACACACTATGAACAGTCTTCAAATATACCTTTCGTCAGTATTTATAAATGATAGCGTATTTATCTACATGATTGCTTTAGGCATTGCAATCGGAACAGCATTACTATTAAAAATAGTACAGCTTTTTGTTGTTGCAAGAATAAAACGGTTAGCCGGAAAAACAAAAAATAATATTGATGATGCAATAATTCATACACTCACACATGTTAATAAATCCTGCTACATTGTTCTTTCACTGTATGCTGGAGTTTGGTACGTAAACCCACCAGCAAGCATTATGCGGTGGATTAATATGCTAGTCCTTCTCGTTCTTATTATATCAATTGCGAATGCCTGTGGACATTTTATCGATTTTCTTATTGGAAGTGTGGGAAAAAATAATCCCAAAGAAAAAAATGCTGCACACAGAAAATCAATTATGCGAGTAATGAAAGGCATTGTAATGGTTGGAGTGTGGAGTTTAGCAGTAGTACTTGTGTTATCTAACCTTGGAATAAACATTAGTGCCATTATTACTGGACTTGGAATTGGAGGAATCGCTGTAGCACTTGCGATAAAAAATATTTTAGGGGATATATTTAGTTCTTTTTCTATTCTTATTGATAAGCCATTTATTGTCGGGGATAAAATAATGGTGGAAGGAGAAGTAGGGATTGTACAATATATAGGATTAAAAACAACAAGAATAAAAACAATAAGAGGGGAAGAGCTTGTTATTGCAAATCAAAAAATAACAAATGCAAATGTACACAATTTGACACGGATGACAGATCGAGCAGATACACAAAAAATAGTAGTAGAATATACAACAGCACAAAAAAAGGTAGATGCCATCCCTCAGCTGATAGAAGACAGTATAAATAGTATGGATGGAGTTGAGTATAGACGCTGTGTCATATCTTCCTTAGCAAAAAATGGAATTGAATTTGAAATATCCTACAGTATTAAATCAAAAGACATCGATACTTTTAAAAGAAAAAGGCATGAGATCCTAAAGGAGATTATAGCTTTATTCTTAAAGAAAAAAATAAACCTTGGAGCATAAAAGAACTGAAATGCCGTGGTTGACATAAAAAACGAGCTGACATATACTAGCGTCGTTAAAAATGCCGTCATAGCTCAGTTGGTAGAGCGCATCCATGGTAAGGATGAGGTCTCCAGTTCAATTCTGGATGACGGCTCCAAATAAAAAACTACAAAAAATGTAGTTTTTTTATTAATATAAAAATATATTATTGCATTGACTTTTTAATGAAGTTATGTGTAAGATAGGCCATCGATTTCTTCGATAATCTTAGGAGATAGATCTTTGACAAGTTAGTGAGAAATACAATGTCCAAGGGATATTATGCTGTATTAGTAATGATACCGGATAAGATCCCTTGGACGTCTTTGTTTCAAGAAAAGGTTCATAAACCTCACAAGGGGAACTGACAACTTCTTTCCATCACGTGTTGTAGTGGAGAAGTGGATCGTGATCCCCACGGTGGGGCAGACAAGCTGGGAGGTAAGGAAAAATGAGAATTTCGGGAAGAACGTTCATAACGTTCATCGTACTGGCCATCCTCATGGGCCTGAACAACATCTACTCTACGCTCTTAACGGGCTGGGGGGATGGTGGCAGCATCGTGGCCGTGATCTTGTGCGTGATCTTTCTCAAACGAAAGGACAGCACGATCCTCACCTACAACCTCGGGCAGACCATCGCTTCTGCGGGGGGAAGCGTGGGATTTACCACGGCGATGCTCGCCGCAGTCTACGTCATCAACCCAGAGTGGAACCCGCCTTTGCTCAAACTAGGGATACTCGTAATGTCCCTGAGCACCCTGGGCGTCATTCTGGCGATTCCGCTCAAGCCTTACGTCGTGAAGTGGTTTTTCCCTTCTGGCGTAGCTTGCGCGACGATCCTGAAGAGCGTCACGGCGGAGGATCCAACGGAAGAGAAACGTGCTCGGAAGATCATGGGCATCAGCGGCATCCTCGCCGCACTGCTGACGTTTCCGACGAAGGTCTCCTTTACCAAGGGGGGAGCTGCGCTTTGGAGCAAGCTCTCCATCAGTAAGGGCATTGGCCTGAGTCTTGACCCGTTGTTGTACGGGATCGGGATCGTTATTGGTCCAAGGATCGGTATCAGCATGATCATCGCAAGCCTCGCCACCGCGTTTCTGCTCATCCCTGAGCTCGCGTCGGCTGGGCTGGAAAGTCAGATTGGTGACTACGTCAAGTGGATCGCCATCGGGCTTATGACGGTGCCGGCCTTCACCTCAATCTTCTTCTCCTTCCACTTCAAGACCGAGCGGAAGTTGCCGAAGATGTTCACACCAAGGGAAGAGGCTCACGCTGATCGACTCACGCCGTTAGACTGGCGCCTCATCTCGATCGGAGGGGGCGTCGCTCTTGTCCTTTCCTGCTGGCTCACCTGGGACATCTTCGGTGTGAACCCGTTGCTGACGATCGGGTGCTTGCTTCTCGGAGGGATCATCTGCGTCATGCTGGGGAAGGTCGCGTCGGAAACAGACATCAACGCCGTCCGACTCGGTGCGATCATCATCCTCTTCGTGTTCAGTCTGATGGTCTCCTATGGTGCCGTCTCCTTGTTGGGGCTGGCTATCGTGGGTGCAGCCATCGCGTCAATCGCCGTGGACTTGTTCTACGATCTGCGCACGGGGTACTTGGTCGGGGCCAATCCTCGTCATCAGATCGGGATGCAGTTCCTCGGTGTCATTGTTGTGTCATTGGTCACGGTGTTCTTCCTCCACACCCTCGCGGTCAATTTTGGCTTTGGGGAAGGGAAGTACTTTCCTGCGCCCGGAGCGATTGTCTGGTCGAAGATGGCCAGCGCTGTGGCTAGTAAGGGAGCGAGCATCAGTGCTGGGGTATGGTGGGCTCTTGGCATCTCGAGTTTCGTCGGGGTGATCCTCAGCTTCCTCGAAAACCATCCGAAGACTAAGGCCTGGACTCCGTCGGCTTTTGCCATGGGCATCGCTATGCTTCTCGGCTTCGACATGAGTGCGGCCATCTTCCTCGGTGGGTTGATGAGGTTCTTCCCAGTCTGGTGGGCAAAGCGTCAGGGCGAAGAAATGAAAGAACGCATCAATGGTGCGGCCTTCATGGCCGGGTCCGCGATCTTCGCTGCGGCTGCGTTGACAGGAATCATCGCCGTCATCCTCATCACTCTCGGAATCGTACATCTCCCCACTGGTCACTAGTGACCAGGAAGAGGTCCTTTCTTGATTCACATCGAGACTGGCTAGTCGGGTATGGTACCCGAACTAGTAAGTAGCTCTCACTACTTGTCATCTTCCTTTTATATACTCTTAGAGTGTGTAAAAAGAAGATGTAGAATAAAAAAAAGAAAACGTATCTACACGTTTTCTTTTTTTGAAGTATTTTTTTATTTTTTATCCCATTCTCCTTTAAACCAACTCCACCAGTCCTGTTTTTTTTCCTCAGTAATGTTTGCCATTTGTTCACGCATTGGTGCATGTGCTTCGTCAGTCGAACTCATGATGTGCTCTCCACCCATTTTCCCAACGGCATCAGGAGTTTCTCCTTCAAAAGCAGCATCACAAGGTCCTCCCATTTCTCGGCAAGTAAATGTCTTCATACAAATATATGTATTACGAATTAATAACTAGATAAGTAGTATACCGTATGAGAGTGTATACGTGTCAAAGAGAAAAAAAGACACGAATATATTAAGAGTATCAATCAAAGTTGACAAAACCGCTTAGTTGAGCTATAATGATGCGACTACCTTTTTACTGTATAAAGAAGAAAAAGACCTTATGGATATTAGAAATATTGCCATCATTGCTCATGTAGATCATGGAAAAACAACGCTTACAGATGCATTGCTACGGCAAACTGGTATGGTAACTGAGGACGGGAAAAGTATGGACTCAAACGCGCTCGAACAAGAGCGTGGTATTACGATTTACGCAAAAAACACCACATTATTTTATAAAGACACCAAAATCAATATTGTAGATACCCCAGGACATGCTGACTTTGGGTCAGAAGTAGAACGGGTACTCCGGTCAATTGATGCTGTGGTACTTGTAGTTGATGCACAAGAAGGACCAATGCCACAAACAAAATTTGTATTAAAAAAGAGTTTAGAACTTGGGTTGAAACCACTCGTAGTGTTAAATAAAATTGATAAACCAGCCGCTCGACCAAAAGAAGCCTATGATGAAATTCTAGAGCTATTCATCGATCTTGGTGCTGATGCTGATCAATTAGAATTCCCATATTGTTACACTATTGGAAAAGATGGTGTTGCAAAAAAAGAATTAGAAGATGATTCAAAAGATATGATCCCGCTTCTTGATATGATCATGGAGCACGTTCCGCTTGCGCCAAACGACACGGACGCAAAGTTTCGGATGCAACCATTTAATTTGGCCTACGATGATTTTGTCGGACGACTTGCTATTGGACGAATTTACGAAGGAAAAGTAAGTACAGGAGACAAAGTCGTGATTAAAAAACCAAATGGTGAGACAAGAACAGGAACAATCACTAAGCTTCAGCAGTTTAAAGGGTTTGATTCAATTGAAGTAAAAGAAGCTCAAGCAGGTGACATTGTAATGATTGCAGGGATTGCTGATATTGATATTGGGGAAACAATTTGTATGGATGCGTCTCAAGAACCACTACCGGCAATTAATGTAGACGAACCTACTATTGCTATTGATTTTCTTGTAAACAATGGTCCTTTTGCCGGAAAAGAAGGGAAATACGTAACAACTCGTCAAATTAAAGAACGTTTAGAAAAAGAACTAGAAATTAATGTTGGGCTTGATGTTGATTTTAGTGAAAACGATCGATTTAAAGTATATGGAAGAGGGGAATTACATATCGCTATTTTGTTAGAACAGATGCGTCGAGAAGGATTTGAAATCCAAGTAAGCCAACCCCAAGTTATTACCAAAGAAATTGATGGAAAAAAGAATGAGCCATTTGAAGAAGTGACAGTTGATCTTCCAGAAGATATGGCTGGAATAGTAATTGAAAAAATGGGGAAGAGAAAAGGAATCATGACAAACATGACAAGCACTAATGGACAAACACGGATACTTTTTGAAATTCCATCTCGTGGTCTTCTAGGGTATAGAAGTCAATTTATTATGGATACGAAAGGTGAAGGAATCATGTCTAGTCATACTATTGGATTTAGACCGTTCGCTGGAGAGATTGCAAAACGAGCTGTTGGATCAATGATTTCAATGCTCCAAGGAAAGGCCTTGGGATATTCTCTTGCAAACCTCCAAGACAGAGGAGTGCTCTACATTGGACCAAATGTTGAAGTGTATGAGGGAATGGTTATTGGAAATGTTGCTAAAGGAGAAGACATGACCGTGAATCCTATTAAAGGAAAGCAACTTACAAATATGCGTGCAAGTGGAGCAGACGATGCTCTTAATCTTGTTCCACCAATTATCGTGACATTAGAAAAGGGATTAGAAATGATGGCAGAAGATGAATACCTTGAAATTACTCCGGAAAATATCCGTATTCGTAAGCAGGTTCTCAAAGAAACAGATAGAAAAAGATCACCCAAAAAATAAACAAAAAAATACGTAAAAACCCGCTAGATCAGCGGGTTTTTTTATTGGAATATTGATAATATGTCATAGAGTTGTAAAGCAATCAAATTGGAAGTAGAATAGGATTGTATGAAAAAGCAAAGTACAACAATTGCTCACCCAATACATACTCTTTTAGGATCTATATTTATTACAGACAAAAAGGGTTCTATTAAGTACGCGAATACGGCTATTGAAGAAAGGACAGGATTTAGTGTCGCAGAGGTTGTTGGAAAAAAGCCTAAAGAACTTTGGGGAGGGCATATGAACAGCCTATTTTACAAAAAATTATGGCATACCATTAAAGAAGAGAAACGACCGTATATAGCAACTGTAAAAAATAACAAAAAAAGTGGAGTGGTGCACGAAGAAACAATTCACATTGCACCCATTATAGACGAAGACAATAACATCGCATTTTTTTTAGAGATGCAAGTAGCAAAGAAAAAGCAAAAAAAATCATTTGAAAGAAATTTTATAAAGAGATTTAGTGGAGAAGGAACTAGTCGTGTTGAACACATTGAATGGATAGGGAAAATGTTAGGAATGGAAAAGCAAGGGCAAATTGAAATGAAAAAGAGTGTGAAGCAGGCCAAGAAAAAGGGGCTATCCTTAGCAACGTATATACGTGAACAATGCATAACACCATTACAAGAAATATTTCATGCACGAAGTGATGATGTCATATTAATACACGCCGCAAAAGAGAATAGGGAATCATTTAAAGACATCTACCATAAATATCAAAAAGACATTACCTATTATTTTGTTCGCCGTCTTGGAAAAAAAGACCAGTATATTGCAGAAGAACTCATACAAGATACGTTCGTAAAAGCACTGCGCCATATTGATAACTTTACCGTAAGAAATGCCTCATATAAAACATATTTACTACGAATAGCACACAACGTACTTGTAAATCATTATAGAAAAAAACAAGTACTCCTATTAGAAGATTTAGAACTTGTTATTATCGATGAAGAAAACCAATATAAAAGAATCTGGCAAAAGGAAGAAGTATTACAAGGATTACGTGCTATATCTCAAATAGAAAGAGAAATTGTTACGATGAAGTATTTTGAAGGGATGAGTGTTCGTGAAATTGCAAATATTCTACAAAAAACAGAAAATGCTATAAAGCTTCATCTATCAAGAGCAAGAAAGAAGATGAAAAAAGTACTAACATAAGCAAACACAAATAAGAGAAAGGTGTTTTTTGACACCTTTTTTTGTTTGGCGTGTTTAATATATATGCTAGGGAGTCACAATAAATACGTTAATATAAAGATATGCCTGTATATAAGGTACAAAAGAGAAATGGGTCAATAGTCGATTTTACACAAGAGAAAATAGAAAAAGCTATAAGAAATGCGGCGAGGACTATTGAAGGGGGAGAAGATATTGACGAAAAAGCAATTGCTAAAGAAGTCTATATTCAGCTTGAAGAGACACACGAAGATGCTATTCCTTCAGTAGAACACATCCAAGATGTTGTTGAAGAGATTCTTATCCAGTATGGATATGGAGCAATTGCAAAAGCATACATTCTCTATAGAGAAAAACGGCGAGAAGCTCGAGCACAAAAAAATGTTGTTGTTGAGGTAGAAAAGACTATTGGGGAATATCTTGGAAAAGATGATTGGAGAGTTCAAGCAAATTCAAATCAAGGATATTCTCTTGGAGGAATGATATTAAACACCTCAGGAAAAGTAACGGCAAACTATTGGTTAAGTCACATTTACCCAAGTCCAGTAGGAGATGCACATAGAAATGCAGACCTCCATATTCATGACCTTGATATGTTTTCAGGGTATTGTGCAGGGTGGAGTCTAAGAGCGCTCTTAGAAGAAGGATTTAACGGGATACCAAATAAAATAGAATCAGGTCCGCCAAAGCATTTAAGTTCAGCAATTGCACAAATGGTGAACTTTTTAGGAACACTCCAAAATGAATGGGCCGGAGCACAAGCATTTTCAAGTTTGGATACGTACCTTGCCCCATTTGTAAAAAAGTATGAGCAAGAACTACGAGAAGAGTTAAAAGACATTATTGAAGAAAAAGTTCTTGAAGGAACTGGTGACAAAGCCATTTATAGGTTTAATAAAGAGGTAGAAGAGTACATAGAAAAAAGGGTGTATGAATATACATCTCAAAATATGCAGTCATTTGTATTTAACTTAAATATCCCTTCACGGTGGGGAACACAGACCCCATTTACAAATATCACGCTTGATTGGACTGTTCCAGATGATCTAAAAGATAAAGAGTTGCTGCTAGGAGGAAAACCATTTCCATATACATTCGGAGAACTACAAGAGCAAATGGATGTGGTTAATAAGGCCTTTATCGATGTCATGGTAAAAGGGGATGTAAAAGGGCGAACATTTACGTTTCCTATTCCTACATACAACATCACAAAGGAGTTTGACTGGGAAGATGAGAAAACAGAAGCACTATTTGAAATGACGGCAAAGTATGGAACGCCGTATTTCCAAAATTTCATTAATTCAGACCTAAATCCTGGTGACGTACGTTCAATGTGTTGTAGGTTACAATTAGACCTTAAAGAGCTTAGAAAGAGAGGAGGGGGGCTTTTTGGGTCAGCAGAGATGACAGGGTCAATTGGAGTCGTCACCATAAATGCCGCAAGAATAGGGTATACCTGTAGAGGAAATAAGGCGAAGTTTTTAGGCCAACTCCATTACCTTATGCAGATCGCAAAAGTATCTTTAGAAATAAAAAGAAAAGAGATCCAAAAATGGATGGATAGAGGACTTTTTCCATTCACTAAAAGATATCTAGGATCATTAGGGAACCATTTTTCAACTATTGGGATAAATGGGGTAAATGAAGCTATTAGAAATTTTACAGACGATAAAGAAAACATCACAACAAAAGAAGGCCAACAATTAGCAAAAGATATCTTAGATTTCATGAGGGATAAACTTTCCAGTTTTCAAGAAGAAACAGGGCATTTATATAATCTCGAAGCAACACCCGCTGAAGGAACAACGTACCGGTTTGCAAAAGAAGACAAAAAACGGTTTGAAAAGATATATCAGGCTGGAACCGATAGTGCCCCATATTATACAAACTCGTCACAAATACCAGTAGGCTACACTGATGATGTGTTTGAAGCACTAGAACTGCAAGATGAGCTTCAGACAAAATATACTGGGGGAACAGTCCTTCATTGCTACATGAATGAAAGAATAAGTTCTCCAAAAGTGTGTGGGCAATTAGTGAAAAAAATTCTTACGAATTTTAAATTACCTTACATTACAATAAGTCCGACATTTTCAATTTGTCCAAAGCATGGCTATTTAAAAGGAGAACATGATTTCTGCCCAACGTGTGACACTGAATTGGGAATAGAACATGCAGAAAAATTTGATAAATCATATAGAGAAATATACACAAGTACAAAAGCTTATAAATAATATATGCAATATATGGAAAACAACACACAAGAAGAAAAAAACAATAAAAGAACACGATGCGAAATATGGACACGGGTTATGGGATATCACCGACCTGTATCAAATTATAATATTGGAAAAAAAGCAGAACATTATTCACGAACACATTTTAAAGAAGAGGCTTGTGTATCAGCAAATACAGCCTTTAGTATACGGTATGGTGCTGTTGTATAAAAAAGTATGCTTATTAGTGCAATACAAAAATTTACCATGATAGATTTTCCAGAAAAAATAGCCTGCATTATCTTTACTGCAGGCTGTAATTTTAGATGTGGATATTGTCATAACCCAGAATTTGTATTGCCTGAAAGGATAAAAAAAATAAAAAAAAGTTTCATACCCATTGAAGCCGCATATAATTTTCTTAAAAAAAGAAAAGGACTTTTAGATGGGGTTGTCATTTCAGGAGGGGAACCCACAGTATTATATGATCTTCCAGAATTTATAGAAGGAATAAAAAAAATGGGGTTTTTGGTAAAACTCGATACAAACGGAAATAATCCAAGCATGTTAAAGCAACTCATAGAAAAAAAACTCATAGACTATGTTGCAATGGATGTAAAAACAAGTGAAGGGCATTATAAAAAGTTGGTAGGAGAAAAAGTAAAAAGAGCCTATATAAAAGAAAGTATAAACATAATAAAAACATCAAACATACCCTATGAGTTTAGGTCAACAATAATAAAACAAGTGCATACCAAAAAAATATTAAAGAATATGGCACATTTAGTGTCTGGAGCAAAAAAGTATGTCCTTCAAGAATTTAGACCGGGGGAGACGTTAGATCCAGTATATGGGGAATATACTGGATTTTCTAGAAAGGAAATGGAAGATATCGCAAAAGATATCTTTATCCCAATAGTGGAAAATGTGTCTATACGTAGCCAAAAATGAGGTAAACGGTGTTGACAATGGGGATATGTCATGCTACACTCGTCCTGAATGAATATATGCCTATTTTGGTAATGGTAGATACCAATGGCACTACATAAAAAGAAAATATATGTCACAAGATAACATGGTGAAGCTCGAATGCACCGAATGTAAAATAATCAATTACTTCACAAACAAGAACAAAAAGAAGTTAAAAGATCGATTAGAGCAAAACAAGCATTGCAAACAGTGTAACAAACACGTGATGCACAAAGAAACAAAGTAATGTATAATAATAATCCCTATCAATGGGATTATTATCTTTTATCACGCATATGAAATTTTTCAAAGACTTATATAAAAGTACACATAGTATTGAATTCATCCACGAAAGACGAACCAGTCGAAGAAAAGCAGTTGTATACGGTGTACCATTCATTTGTCTATTTCTAGGGTTAATATTTGTAACATTAATGATCCGTGTTCCTCATATTGCAAAAGAACTAGTCCCAACATTACAAAATAGTATTCCAGACATTACAGCAACCATTACAAAAGGAGAACTCTCTGTAACAGGAGTAGATCAGCCCTTTGAATTGAAAAATGATACGGAAAGTGACGAAAGGATACATTTGTACATTGATACCATTTCAACAACAACTCCAAGCATTGAAGACATCATAGAAGAAAATGATACCGTAACTGTGCTTCTTACAAAAGAAGGGTTCGCAGCGTACGATAGGGGAGATGATTCAACATTAAAGGATGATTTTGCTGGAATTGATAATGTTGAGATAAGTAAACAGACTGCCCTTAAATGGGTAGAAAGATTTGTAAGTGGTCCAATTTATTTCTTGTTTGCAGCAATTTTAGTTATTGGACTATTGTTCTATGGAGCACTGAAGCTTATCTATCTTGGCATTTGGTGTGGTATTGTTCTTCTCATTGCAAGGATTGCAGGAAAGAAAAAAGAAGATATAACATTCGGACAAGTAGTAAACATGGGTTTCTATGCAATAACACTCCCAATCCTCGTACAGATTATTGCGTTATTTTCTAGAATATCTCTTCCATTTATCTACACCATTCTTCTCGTGGCATTGCTCTTATTTGCAGTGTTTCATAAATCTGAAGAAAAAGAAGTAGAAAAAAAATAATAACATATATCCCTGAGTCTCCTTGATTTTTCTATAATTCTAGGATACACTCAGGGCCTATGGGCGAGTCGTATAGTGGTAGTACAGGGGTCTCCAAAACCTCTTGCGGGGGTTCGATTCCCTCCTCGCCTGCAAAGAAAACATCGCTAAGTTGAGCGGTGTTTTTTGTTATACTGTAGTAGTAAGCTAACTTACAAAATAAATATGTTACAATTAAAAGTATATGATACAAATTCTCACAATTATTGCTCCACTATTTCTCATTATTTTTGTGAGCGCATTGCTGCAAAAATTTAAAAATGTTGGTGATAAATGGGGCAAAGTTTTAAATGAGTTTGCTCTCAAAGTAGGTCTGCCAGTACTTATTTTTACTGCACTTGCAAAAACGTCCTTTTCATTCAAAGCCGAATCATCACTGATAATCGTAAATTCGTTATTCTTGCTACTCAGCTTTGTCCTAGCCGTATTTATTGGAAAAATTTTGCGCCTCAAAAAGAAAATGTTTCTAACATTATTTATTTGTTTTATTTTTGGCAACGTAGCTTACTTAGGTATACCAGTACTAACGTCCGTCTCAGGGGAATCTATACTCCCAAAAGTTAGTTTAATTATTGCAATTTACCTATTTTGGATTTTTACGATTGGAATCGGTTACTTGGATTATTCCGTGAATAAAAACAAGAAAGATGTTGTCAAAAACATGCTCAAAAATCTCACCAAAAACCCGCTGTTACTTGCTGTTATTTTTGGCCTTATTTTTGGTAGCCTCAAAATTGCAATCCCTTCAATTATATTAAAATCATTAGAAATGGTGAGTGTTTCAGTAACGCCAATAGTGCTAGTCGTAATTGGGCTTTTCATTGGAAACTCAAAAATAGGGAAACTATCAGAATGGCTGCCAGTAATCTTATTTTCATTATTTACACTTATTGTATTTCCAGCGAGTTTTTATTTTGGTGCAAAATTTTTCGGCTTTGTCCCATCACAATTCATGAGTTCAATAATAGAGGCAGCAATGCCGCTCGCTATTACACCATTTGCACTAGCCGATAAATACAATTTACACAAAAATTTCATTACTCGCTCAATTGTATTAAGTACAATTCTATCAGTTATTTCTTTGCCTTTTTGGATTTCGCTGATAGGTTAACATGCAATATCCTCAAAAAAATTAAAGTTTGATCCAAATAATAACCTATATATGGAAACAAAAGACACAAATGGAAATATTCTCAGTAATGGAGACAGCGTACAGCTCACACAAGACCTCAAAGTAAAGGGAGCTGGAATGACACTCAAGCAAGGACATGTACTAAAAAAAATCCGTCTTATCGATGATCCGGAAAACATTGAATGTAAAGTAGGGAGGGCAATATTTGTACTGAAAACATGTTATCTTAAAAAGAGAAAGTAAATAGATTCTAAGGTCATACCTGTTCCTACCCACAATCAGATTTATCTATTTTTTATGGATAAGTCGTTATTAAAAAAAGCTTACTACCCTTATATAAGTGGGCTTATAGGATTAAAGAATATGAAACTATTAGCTATACACGCGAACAAATTATTTTTTCAACCGCACAGCCCAAAGGTATATAGCTTTTTTAGTGAAAAAAGAGGAAAGAAGGAAGCCTTTGATTCTTTAGATAACATGTACGAGACAAAAAAGGTCACAGGACCTTTATTGCTTAGTGATGTTTGTAACATTACTATGAAGGGGATAACGAAGGAACAATATGTTACATATTGTGAGGAATATTGGAATCAATATAAATCTAATAATATTGAAAAAGAGTTAAAGAAATTGAAACAAGAATTTGATCTAATTTATATTTTCACATCATATCCTGCAATGATATATGCAGAACTTATAAAAGAAGAATTGGTAGATAACGTTTTTGGTGTACACTTTCAAGAAAAAGACGGAATCATTGGTGGCTTGAAAAATATCACTCTTAAAAACGAAGATAAAATAAAAGAAGAACTAAAAAAAATATCTTTATCAGATAAATTTACAGTAGAACCAAATAGGTATGGCCTATTAGAGATATTGATTGAGGAAATGATTACTAATAATATTAAAAAAGAAGATGTGGTAGTTATAGGAAAGGGAGTGACAGCATTACCAATGCATAATGTCAGTAGTAAACAATACGAGAATTTTTTTGGAATATAAAAACGTTCAGCTGTTTTATAACAATTGTTGTAGATTTTTTTCTAATACCCCAACAGCTTCTTCTGCCTTAATCCATTCTTTTTCAACTTCATGAAGATCATGATTAACCGCTGCTAAGTCTTCTTGTTTGATGCGAGAAAAGGTGTTGGTATGAGCACTAAACCAATCCATAAGTTCTTGTTTGTGCTTTTCTAGCTCCATTGTCTTAACTTCAACCTTATGAAGGGCCTTTTTGGCCTCTTTTAATTTTTTACGGGTTTCAATACGTCTTTCTTTTTTTTCATTTGTGGGGATAGAGGTATTTTTGTCCAACATATCTTCTACATGAAGTTTTTCTTTAAGATGATAGACATAATTTTCATAGTCATGGTGTGATCGATATACCTTCCCATCATTAACCTCAATAATGCTCGTTGCAATATTGTTTACAAACGTTCTATTGTGACTTACAAAAAGCATGGTGGTATTTGATTCACTGAGTCCCTCAGCAAGTGCTTCAACGGTTTCAAAATCAAGATGGTTGGTGGGTTCGTCAAGTAAAAGAACATGGTTTTTTTGAAGCAAAAGACCCGCAAGACAAAGTCGGGCTTTTTCTCCACCACTTAAGACAGAAATAGGTTTCTTAAGATCATCTTGAGAAAACAAAAAGTTTCCAGCCATCTGATAAATCTCTTGGTCACTCACTCCAGCTCCAGCAGTATACTCTAGATGTGTCTGTATCTGATCTTTTGGGTTAAGCATGTTCGGTACGTGCTGAGCGTAGTATCCAATACGGATCTTCATTCCCCATTTGAAAGACCCAGAAAGAGAGGGGAGAATATCTGCAATCGTTTTAAGAAGCGTTGTTTTTCCTTGCCCATTGTTTCCTACGATAGCAATATGTTCTCCGCGATCAATCTGAAAGGTGATATTCTTTGCAACCGTCGTGTCAGTGTATCCAATAGATAGATTATCTACAGATAATGCTACACCTTTTTTATCAATGATTTGAGGAATATGAATAACGGCCGTATTTGCAGGGTTATTAATTGTAATCGTCTGAAGTTTTTCAATCTGTTTCATTTTTGATTGTGCCTGAGAGGCTTTTGATGCTTTGTATCGAAAGCGATCAACAAACGATTGAAGATGCCTTTGTTGCTTGGAAATTTTTTTATTATATCTTCTTGCAAATTCGTCTTGCTCAGCGCGATGCTTGAGATATTCTTCAAGTGGTTGTGGATAATAGAAGGCTTTTTTATGCGCAATTTCAAGAGTTTGTTTACAGGTACGTTTAAGAAATTCTCTATCGTGAGAAATAACAAGAAAACTACCAGAAAAGTTTTGTAAAAATTGTTCGAGAAGAAGAAGTGTTGAAAGGTCAAGATAGTTTGTAGGCTCATCAAGAAGTAAAAGATTAGGTTCTTTTAAGAGCATTGAAATAATTTTAATACGCATTTGATACCCTCCAGCAAATGATCCAATTTCTCTATGAAGCTGTTCTTTTTTAATTTGAAATTGTCCGGCAAGCTTTGCGCACGTCCATTCTTCCTTACCACTAGATCGCATTAGAAAACCCATAACAGTTTCAGATAGATCAAACGGATTGTCTTGCTGCCTAATATAGCCAATGGTGGTGTCTTTATGGACGTTCACTTCACCAGTGTCGGCTGACTCAAGCCCCATAATAATATTAAAAAGCGTTGACTTTCCAGCCCCATTTCGTCCAACCACGCCAATATGTTGATTACTAGAAATCGAAAGTGTAAGATCCTTAAATAACGGTTCTATATCGTATGATTTAGTAAGATTGTTAATCTGTAAGAGAATAGACATATAGGCGCATACTAGCAGAAAATTGAAGAAATGGAAAGAGTTTTTGTTGGACGCAAAAAGGATAAAACGGTATAGTACGTATACATATAGATATAACCTAGCGCTATGGAAGACCTCAGTCTTAAAAAGGCACAACAGATGATCAACGATTGGTTTAATGAGCTTAACGTAGGCTATTTTTCTCCATTAACGAACCTCGGCCAACTCACAGAAGAGGTTGGGGAGGTGGCTCGCATCATGATAAGAGAATATGGAGACCAAAGCTTCAAGGAATCAGATAAAGATAAGGATCTTGGGGCCGAGCTCTCAGATGTATTATTTAGTCTTCTTTGCATAGCAAATCAGACAAATGTAGACTTAGGAGAGGCCTTTTTAAGAAAAATGGACAAAAGAAAGAATAGAGATGAAAAAAGGCATCAAAATAACGACAAAATCAATAAAAAGCACAAAAAATGCCTTGAATAAGGTAAAAAATTAAGGTACACTCTTGACAAACAAGCCAAATTGTGGTAAATTGATCAACTTAGCGATAGGTATTAATTATCGCTTTTTATATGTATGGAAAGACGAAAACAAAATACAAAGAAAACGACGCGAAAAAGCTCGTATAAACAAAGAGACAGTAGATGGAAACAATCATCTAATCGTGGATCTTCAAGACCTTCACGTGGTAGAGGAAGAGGACGATCAGGCGGTGGCGGTGGACGAAGAGGATATACTTTTAAAAGTATTGATATTGTTTCATTTATCGATAAGGTAAAAAAAGAATCACAAACACATAAAGTGTTTGATATTGTGAATGCTTTTTCTGACTTTGCATTTGATGGACGAATGAAAAATAATCTTAAACGACTAGGATTTGTAACACCAACGCCAATTCAAGATGCTGCTATGGTGCACATCATGGAAGGTGAAGACGTTATTGGTCTTGCAAATACTGGAACCGGAAAAACTGGAGCATTTTTGCTTCCATTGATTTCGAAAGTTCTTCAAGATCAAACACAGCGGGTGTTAATTATTGCCCCAACACGAGAACTCGTGATTCAGATTGATGACGAGTTTAAGCAATTTGCAAAAGGAACAAAACTTCACTCAGCAACAATTATTGGTGGAGTAGGATCACAAAAACAAATTCATAACCTTAAAAGACGTCCTCATTTTATCATCGGAACACCAGGACGATTAAAAGATCTTTTTGACAGAAAAGCATTGAAATTGAGATTTATTAATAATATTGTCTTAGACGAAGTAGATAGAATGCTCGACATGGGATTCTTACCTATTGTAAAAGGACTTATTAATGAGACAAGAGATAATCGTCAATCATTGTTTTTTTCAGCAACCATGCCAAGTGATATTAAAAAACTTGCAGGGGAATTTCTGAAAAATCCTATTGTTGTAGATAGACAAGCAGGAAGAACAGCAAAAAACGTTACTCAAGAAGTTATTACTGTTGACGATGCAACTGCAAAGTTCCACGTGCTTAAAAAGATTCTTAATGACGCAGAAAAGACACTTATTTTTTCTGAAACAAAAAGAAGCGTTGATAAGTTGACAAAACAACTCATGAATATGGGTGTAAAAGCCGATTGTATTCATGGGAATAAAAGTCAAAACAGACGACAAAAATCGCTTACAAATTTCAAACAAAATAAAATTGAGGTACTTGTTGCAACTGACGTTGCTGCAAGAGGGTTAGATATTAAAGGCGTAGACACCGTAGTAAACTATACCGTTCCTCAAAGTTATGATGATTATGTGCACAGAATTGGACGAACCGGTCGTGCGAACGCAAAGGGACGTGCCATTACTCTTGTAACAAAATAAGAAAATAGTTGTAAAAAAGACCCGTAACAGGGTCTTTTTTTATTTCCATATAAGGAAACCGGGTGTTATACTATAAAAAATATAATTTTCAACATATGAAAAAGATAATTATTCTCATGGGGTTATGTATTATCGTGGGAGCCGGATGTGGAACCACAATACAAGATACCTCCACGAATGAAGATACAGTAACAGATAGAGTAAACACGGTCACAGAGCAAAAAGAGGCTGCAACGACAGACATACAAGGAGACAACGTCGCGATTCAAGCGCCAGTACCGGTAGTGAAATCAGAGGTACCTCTAAAGATACATTGTACGAGTTTCAATTGTATTATAGAAGCGGCAAAGGATTGTTCTCCAGCGCAGTTTATTGATATAAAAAGAGAAAATTATATTACAAAATTTGAAGATGACTTTGAAGCTGAAGATTTTTCTGGTCCTGAAGAATTGAAACCTGATTTCAGCACATATGATGTGATTCAAGAAGAGATACGTATGTATGAAGTGAAAAATGCTATAGGTGGAAGATGTGCATACTCTGCTGTTGTTAAAAGTATTATGCTCCACGGAAAAGATGATTTTATTCGAATGCTACGTGACTCAGCCTTATACCGTGGTGAAGAAATAACTTCAGAGGATTTAAAATTCGTAGACATACTTTTTGGAGAAGCTGAACCACTCAATTTTACTAGTGGGGTAGGTATTAAATGTATTATATCTTCAGGGGAAGAGTTAGCCACCTTTATAAAGGAAAAACCATATGGAGGATACTATGGTAAAAAAGATGAACGTTGTACCATTTTTCCTACTGATAATTATAAATTTCCTTCGAGATAACGTATGTCGATATATTATTATCAACATAACAATACTATATGAAAAAAATAATCCTTATTGCCAGTGTTTTTTTGATAGTAGGAATGGGGTGTAATACAAATGTACCAGAAGAAAAGACTGATGATACATTAGAGGACAGAGTAAATAGAGTTATAGAACAAAAAGAAGAAAGGGAGAAATCTGAAGTAGAAAAGACTGTGGAGAAAATTGCAATACCTACCCCTGTAGTACAAACGCCTGTCGCATCATCACACATTACATGTCGTGATAGTAATTGTCTTATAGAAGCGGCGAAAGATTGTTCATCAGCGAGTGGAACGTTTATAAGTTCTTCAGGAATATTTGATACTGTAAAATCAAATGAAACACAGTTGCAAGAAATAAAAAAGGCTATTGGAGGAAAATGTGCTTTTCGTCTGGAAGTAACAGAAAATACTCTTGAGTGGGTAGAGGAATATCGGCAAGCACAAAAAGAACAGGGACTTTCAGAAGAAGAAGTAAATAATTTAGAAAAAGAATTTTTTGCAGATTGGCCCCAAGACTTGAATTTTAAAGGAAAAGAAATGGCCTGTATAAAGGATTCTGGAGCTGAACTAGCTGACTTTTTAAGGAGATATATAAATGGGGACATTCGTCCATCAGAAAAGACCGGGTGTACTGGGTCATACCTTGATTAGTATATATTGACAATAAGGGCAAAATCGTGTATAGTCATCCATTGACTACACGCTCCAACCAACAAAAGGACGTTGCGTCTATGTCAAGGCAACGTTCTTTTAATTTAGGCCTATGTGAGGGCCATCATGAACAGAGTAAGTTTTCTGTTAACGATCGTCGTAGTGGCTTTTGCCGCTACATCTTGTGGAGATAACTCTTCCGTGCACATGGCCGTGCAAGAAGAACCTGATGTCGGGATGATGCCCGACACTCGCGGCGAAGACGAGGACAAAGACGTCGACGTCACACCCGAGCCGGATGTCGTCGATTGTTTTCCGCCTGTTGACATGGACTGTGACGAGGTTCCAGATGATCAGGACAACTGTCCACAGAAGTCAAACGTCGCTCAGCACGACTTCGACAATGACGGAGTGGGCGACGCTTGTGACAATTGCGGACAGGAGAACGAAGATCAACTCGACAGCGTTGGGAACGGATTAGGCGACGTATGCGAGTGCATGGGGAGCTACATTGAATTTCCCAGTGTTACGGGCACACAGGAACTCTTCATGGAGAAAATAACGGTCAATGGATCAGAGATGGTCCAAGTCGGCGAGGTTAGATTCGCTGACGGTGAATACACCGTGATTTTCTTCGATGCCAGAGTCCCGAGCCCCGAGGGGTTCAGCGCCGCATTCTGCACCAGCGACTTAGAAAACTTCTTTCTAGAGCCCGAAGAAACCGGTGAGGTCACTATGACCCCGCTTGGATTTCAGTTCAAGATCCCGATAGTCATCAGAGAAATCCGTAAGTGGATCTCGATTCGTCTGCAGGTCCACCCAGAGACAGGGAGTCTTTGGTTCATGATACATTGAGGAGGAACCCTCACCTCACGGCTTGTCTCGAGGCCTAAAACCTCGAGACCGTGAAAAACAACCGTATAGTATAGGGTTGTTTTTCTTTTTTATAAGAAAGGGGTATACTGTGAAAAATACATAAATATATATCTCTATGGTTAAAAAGAGTAGTACAGGAGCCTTAACGAAAGAACATCACCAAGCCCAAGACGATCGATATGCCAAAAAATACGAATATGATTACGTCATTATTGGGTCAGGGCACTCAAGCCTTGTTGTTGGGTCTTTACTTGCTAATGCTGGGCATAAAGTCTGTATGCTCGAATATCATGATGTCCCTGGTGGATACGCGCATACATTTAGAGCAGGGGATTATCACTTTTGTGCACAAATTCATTACACCTGGAACTGTGGAAAAGGAGCAAAGATGTATGAATTTTTGAAAAAGCTAGGATTAGAAAAAGAGCTTACCTGGAACCTGTATGATCCAAAAGGATATGATCACATGGTCATGCCTGACGGAAAACGGGTACGTATTCCATATGGATGGGATAACTTAGCTAAAAATATTGATGACGCTTATCCTGGACAAAAAGAACATGTAAAAAAATTCACCGATATCATTTCAAGGATTAGAGAAGAGTTTAAACATTTTCCAACAAGAAAAATTAGTTGGTGGGAAATTCCATTGAAACTTCCTAAATTTTGGTACATGTTTAAATACCGAAATAGTACGCTTCAAGATTTATTTGATAAAGCTGGACTTTCAAAAGAAGCACAAGCCGTCTTAGCAGCGAACGCTGGTGATGTAGGAGAATCTCCAGAAAATCTTTCTGTGTTTACCTACATTGGACTTTTTGGAGGATATAATACCGGGGCATATTACCCAACGAAGCATTTTAAAGGATACGTGGAAGGATTAGCAAATGCAATAACGAAGCATGATGGATGTCATATCTATTATGAAACAGAAGTGACGAAGGTAAATACGAAAGAGGAACAAGTAACAAGTATTGAAACAAAAAATGGAAAAACATTTACAGCAAAAAAAGGATTTATTTGTAACATGGATCCTCAAGCTGCCGCAGAAAAACTCATTGGGATAGAAAAATTCCCAAATACAGTGAAGAAACAACTTGATTACACCTATTCAATGACTGGAATGGTGTTATATTTAGGACTTGACGATAAGATTGATCTTAGGGATCATGGGTTTGGGAAATTCAATATTTGGCATCTTACACAGTGGGACATGAATAAAATGTGGAAAGAGCAAGCTGACATGAATTTTGAAAAACCATGGTTTTTCATTTCAACACCATCTCTTCACACTGAAGATAAAAGTACAACACCAGAAGGCTGTCAGATTATGGAAATTGCATCGTTCATGGGATATGATCAATTTAAAAAAGCACAGGACATTAGTTATGTTGAGTATACAAAATTAAAAATGAAGCAGGCAAATAGATTACTTGATCTTGTAGAAAAATATTATGTACCAAATCTTCGAAAGCATATTGTTGTAAAACAAATTGGAACACCAACAACAAATGAAGATTTTTGTCTTGCACCAAAAGGAAATGCTTATGGGGCAAACATGACGCCTGATCAAATGGGATTAAAGCGGATAAAAGCAAAAACACCATGGAATAACTTTTGGTGGTGTAATGCAACAAGTGGGTACGGAGGAATTGCGGGAACACTCCACACTGGAATCTCACTATATAAAGATCTTACTGGTGATATGTTTATCGACGAAGCAGCATTACCAACTGACGAGGAGTTGATTGCTAATCTTCCTTCAAGCTAAAAGAATGAAAAAAGAAAAAGACCTCATAATAGAGGTCTTTTTTGTTTTCTAGAATATATTTTTTATGAAGAAATCTCTTCTCCTATTGCACGAGCAACACGTTGTCCGCATTGCAATGCACCTTCTGTCCAAGGGGCATTAAGGTAATCCCCACAAAAATACACATTATTTTTTCCCTGATCAGTATCAAGAAAAGTTTTTACTCGTGTTAAGTGTCCATGAGAAAATTTAGGCATGGCATTTGGCCATCGTTCGAGGTCATAGTTCTCTAATTGATTCTCATGTGTAATAAATGGACACACTTCCATCAGTTTTTCCTTTGTGAGTAAAAATATTTCTTCATCCGTTTTATTCATAATGTCTGTTGCAAAACCTTGGTGAGACCAGGTAATAAGAAGTGTTTTCCCATCATGAACAAGATCATCACCCTTCATTGCTTCATTAGTATATCCTCCAATATACTGACTCTCAACATACGGAACCCAGACAATTGTTGTTTCACCAAGAAGATCTTTTGGCACTCTAAACCCAACACCAATACTTGCCGCGTACTCAGATCCTTTTAAAACGGTTTTTTGTCCAGGAGTAGCATCTTGATACAGTGCATCTGTGACGTCAGCCGTTGTTGCCATAACAACCCGATCAAACGTCAGTGTTTCAGATCCAATGGTAATTTCAACGTGTTCTCCTTTTGGAGTAATTCGCTCTACTGGAGTACTAAGATGAACATCAAGCTTGTCAGCAAGCGCCTGAGGAAGTGCAATCATGCCACCTTTGAGTTGTTGTAAGTCCCAATCTTTAGGATGTTTAGCACGACTACGCATCATCGCATACATAAGACCAATACTCAGTTCATCTGCGCGATGAAATTGATACGTACTAATAAATGGATCAATTAAATAATCAAGTGCTTCTTTGGTGATCTTTGTTTCTGCAAAATGAGCAACATTATCGACATCATATTTAGCTGCTGTTGAAAGATCAAAAAAATCAATCTTTTTTCGTGATCCAAAAAAAGACTGTAACGCAATTTTAAATTTACTCATGCGACTAATATCTTCAAGAAGAGGAATGACTTTTCCATGTCGAAACGTTCTGTAGTTTAAAAAATCCATGGGCTTCCATTCGAGTGAAAGTTCTTTTGCGTATATACGCATTTGTGTATATACGTTTGCAAGATGATTTGCTCCAATGTCCATGGGAAATTGGTCTTTTGTTCTTGTAGACATACGTCCACCCACGTACGATTCTTTTTCATAGACAACGACCTCAAATCCTTGTTTTTGAAGCTCATAGGCACAAGTAAGCCCAGCAATACCAGCCCCGACAACAGCAATACGTTTATTTTCTGACATAAAAAGGATATTAATGAGTTTAAATTATTGTATCATAAAAGAAAGGGTGTGCATATATTAGGCTATATAGAGTGAAAAAATGAGAAAAGTAGGTATAAGTGTTACTTATAAGAAGGAAGATACGTATAAAGCTTGTGATAATCAATTAATTCTTAATCTGTTATACTATGTCTAAAAGAAAATTAGTTCGGGCGAGAAAAAAACACTATTCTTTACTTAAATATGGATTAACATGGAAAAGGCTACACCCGCAATCATCACGGCTGCGCAGGAAGGCAGCTCAGAGGCTTTTGGTAAGCTCTATGATACGTATATAACAAAGATTTTCAAATTTGTATATTATAAAACGCATCACACACAAACAGCTGAAGATCTTACAAGTAAAGTGTTTTTAAAAGCATTAGAAAAAATTAAAACATACAATAGTGAAAAATCAGCCTTTAGTTCTTGGCTTTATACCATTGCAAGAAATACAGTCATTGATCATTATCGGACAAAAAAAGTTCATAAAGATATTGAAGACGTCTGGGATTTAAGTGATAATACTGATATAGAACATGACCTTGATGTAACGCTTGAAATGGATAAAGTAAAAGAGCACATGAAAGGGTTGAAAAGTACACAAAGAGATATAATTATCATGCGTGTTTGGCAAGGTTTAAGATATAAAGAAATAGCTGACATACTAGGAAAAAGTGAAGCAAGTTGTAAAATGACATATTCACGAGGGATGAAAGCCTTACGCGAATCAATGGCACTTGCAGTGATTATGCTTATAATGTTGTAATCTTATGATGAAAAAAATAACAATTAGAAATATTGTAAACGATTTAGCACTTCTCGATCCTGCATTAGGAGAAGAAAAACAAGAGCTAAAGGAGTTTGTAAAAACATGTATTGAAGCAAAGCCTGATGTTCGCATTAATAAGGATTTTGTAAAAGGTCTTCGGGCTACACTCATGAATGCATATGAGCCAGAAGAAAAAAGAAATATTATTCAAGAAATTATAGAAAGCCTTATTCAGATTCCAGTAATGGGAGTGGCAAATGCAGGAGAAGCGGTATCGTTCGCTGATGAAGATAATGATGGGTATGTATCTGTATCAAAAAAATTCATCCCTCATCCAGAAAATCTTTATGCGGTAAAAGTATCAGGAACTTCAATGAATAAAGAAACCATACCAGGAGGACATATAGAAAATGGAGACTTTGTCATTGTTGATTCAACACAGAAATCTCTTGAAGAAGGAAAACCATTTCTCTTTGTTATTGATGGCTGTGCAACAATCAAACGATACAAAAGACAGGGACAGTCAACGATTCTTTTGCCAAATTCAACAGACAATCACCAACCAATATTTCTTCACCCTGAAGACACTGTACATGTCCTGGGAGAAGTGACACGAGTATTTAAGGGATAGTCTGATTACAAGCATATAAAAAGTGCCTCTAGTATGGAGGCACTTTTTATATATTAAGAAATAGTATAGATTGTTTTTATTTCCTTTTACACGTACCATATATGAAAGAAAATAGGGGAAAGTAGCGTAATAAAAAGATATATGGGGGAAAACACCCAGATAGAAAAATTGAGTGATAATGAACTCGTAAGGCGGTCCATCAGTGATCAGCAATATTTTGCTATATTGGTTCGTCGTTACGAAGAGCGATTACTTCGTTATATTCGTCGTATATCTAATGTCCAGGTAGAAGAAGCAGAAGATATCCTTCAGGAAGTATTTTTAAAAGTGTATAGAAAACTGAATGATTTTGATGACGCCCTTCCATTCTCTTCCTGGGTATATCGGATAACAAGGAATCAAACAATCAGTGCATTTAGAAAAAGGATAAGGCGTCCTCAAGCAGTGTGGTGGGATAGTGAAGACGCTATTTTAAACATACGAGCAGAAATTGATATTGATAAAGATGTTGATCAAACATTTTTACGAGAACATATAGGAGAAGTATTAGTAGAAATGGATAAAAAATATAAAGAAGTATTAATCCTTAGATTTCTTGAAGAAAAAAGTTATAATGAAATAGCAGACATTGTAAAAAAACCAGCAGGAACAGTTGCAACATTGATTCATAGAGCAAAAAAACAGTTTAAAAAGATTATAGAAAAAAAACAGCAAACGTTCTAATATGGATATTGCAAACAAAATATTAGATACAATTGAAAAAGAACACATCACACCCGTTCCAAAATGGAAATGCATGGTGCATAGTTATGGTATCTGGGTTATGGCTGGGGTCTTCTTAATATTGAGTAGTTTCGCTGCAGCAATTCTTGTTGAAATGATCGTAGATAATGATTGGGATGTATATAGTGATATTAATGGAAGTTTTATTAGTTTTGTTATAGAGACACTTCCATATGTATGGTTTATTTCTCTTGTTGTATTATATCTGTTGTTTCGATATACCTTTCGTCATACAAAACAGGGGTATCGCTATACATGGTTTATTGTAGCGGCTGTAGCTGTTGGGGGAAGTATTATGGTTGGGAGTCTTCTTTATGTAACAGGGGTGAGTAGTGAAGCTAATATGGCGTTATCTCATCATGTCCCTGGATATAAGGACGTTGTATACAAAAGAGTCGGTAGATGGCAGAAACCGACCAAAGGGAGGCTCTCAGGGGTAGTCTCACTTGTAGAAGAAGAAAAGAATATTATAAAAATTATTGATACAGGAAGGGGAGAGTGGGTGATCATTGTAACAAGTAGTACATTGCCACAAAATACCCGTATGCTTTCAGAAAAAAGAGTACGTATTATTGGTGTGCAAACAGGAGATAAGGTCTTTACTGCAAACAAGATATTACCATGGGGAGTAAGAGATAAAAGAAAAATCATGGCAGAAACAAAGAGTGAAAGAAAAATTAATGAGGTGCGTAATATAAAGCAGAGGGCCCGATAATACACACTATCCATTAATTCAATAGTATCTATATATATCTATGAAAAAAAGACACACTATAGCACTTGGAATGACTGTCGTAGCCGTTACTGCAACGGTTGGGTTTACAGCATCAGTAAGTGCAAAAGATCACCACAAGTTTTCTGAAGATCAGCGTGAAGAAGTTCACCAAGCTTTAGAAAACCATGACTATGAGTCATTCAAGCAAGCAGTAGGAGAAGAACACCCATTGTTTGAAAAAGTGACAGAAGAAAATTTCGAAAAATTCATCGAAAGAAAGAAGAATGGAAAATGGAAGCGTGGTCTTCACAAAGTAAGAAAACATCATCTTCGTGGAGCAACAAAAGAAGCCATTGAAGCAAGAGATTATGCTGCATGGCAGGAAATAGTAAAAGACAAAGGGAAAAGAGGTGAGATAATCAATACGGAAGAAAAGTTTAATCTTTTCGTAGATATGATTGAGCTTCGTAAAGAAGGAAAAAAAGATGAAGCAAAAGCTATCGCTGATGAACTAGGACTAAAAGGTCATCATCGTTTCCAAAAAAAGAAATAAATACCAATAAATTAAAAACCCTCCATACGATATATATGGAGGGTTTTACTATATAATAAACTTGACGAAAGAAGACAAATAAGCTATAGTTATCCTCGTTAAAACAATCAAAAAGCGCGCCTAGCTCAGTTGGTTAGAGCATCTCGTTTACACCGAGAGGGTCAGGGGTTCGAATCCCTTGGCGCGCACAAATGAGACCTTCGCTACCCTCATTAGAAACAGAGCCACATTGGTTCTGTTTTGCTTTCTATTGCAAAAACCTTGTATTAATCCACTTGTAGTGCTATAGGCTTTTTTGTATACTATTGAGTATAAAAAGAGCCTACATAAAGTAGCTACTGATAAAGGTCGATCGTTATTAAAAAGCTACTTTATATATATCAACATTTTTTTAATGAAATTTATTCTATTCTTATGAAGAAACTTGGTTTTATTGTTCCTATCGCTGCATTGTTATTGCTTATAGGGGCTGGATGTTCAGGAGACCCTGCAAGTAAAGTGTATTCTTTTGATGTCACGGTAAAAAACGTTAGTGAAAATGCACCACAACAACCATTATCTCCCGGAGTATGTATTGTTGAAACTGGTGACAAAAGCCTTCTTGATCTTGATGGTACTCTTGCACCAAGCGATCTAGAGACACTTGCAGAATATGGGGAACCAGCTCCATTTGCATCATATCTTGGAAATCAAGAAAACATTGTGGCTATTCAAGTGATTGGGCAACCAACACTTCCTGGTGAAGAATTCACCTTTAGTCTTGATGTGACAGGAGAACATGCACAAACAGCAAAACTTTCATGTATTCGCATGGGAGTAGCAACGAACGATCTTGTCGCTGTTGTTAACAACATGCGTTTATTTGATAATCAAGGTGAACCAGTAGAGTCAACAAAAGAAGCGCTAAACTGGGATACTGGATTTGAAGAAAACAGCGCACTAGGATCTGGGTTTGATGGTGGACAACCTGATCCTTCACGTGGAGGAGATAACGTAGAAAATGGAACAGAAACTGATCCACAAGAAGCCGTAAAACAACATCCACAATTATCTGAAACAATTATGCAAGTAGGAGTAACACCTGCATCATAAACGAGTGAAGATAAATCAAAATCCACGGTTTTCCGTGGATTTTTGTTTATCTAAATGATATACTGGTAGCAAATATGAAAACATACAACAGACTTCAAAAAGAAGAACTACCAGTGAAACACCATGGTATTTTTCGTCGTCACATGTCTTTTTGGCAGGCGGTGACATTTATTACGAGTGGAACAATTGGGGCCGGTGTACTTGGTATTCCATATGCCGTCGCCAAAGTGGGGATTCCTCTCGGGCTATTGTATATTGTGGTGATTGGGCTACTTATGATTGGGCTTAATTTAATGGTTGGTGAAATTGCTGTAAGAACAAAGAGTAAATTACAGTTAGTAGGATTTGCAAAAAAGTATCTTGGTGGAGTAGGAGAAGTATTAATGACTGTTCTTGTGTATATCATGCTTTTTGGTGTACTCATGGTCTATATCATTGGTGAAGGAGAAACATTGTCAGCACTTCTTGGTGGTTCAGCAATTGTGTGGAGTACTTTATTTTTTATATGCGGAAGTTTACTTATCTATATCGGTCTTCGGACAATAAAAACAGTAGAATTTATATTAAGTATTGGAATCCTTGTTGTCGTTATGTTAGTTGCAGCATTTAGTGCGCCACACATTCAAATGGGGCATATAGGATATACCAATCTTATAAATGTATTTGTCCCATACGGAGTATTGTTATTTGCATTTCATGGAACAACAGCAATTCCCGAAACATATGCACTCGTAAAGGAAAAAAGAAATGTATTTAAAAAAGCGATCATTGTTGGTGGGATCATAAATATTATTATTTATGCCTTGTTTGCTGTAGTCGTTGTTGGTGTAACAGGCATGTCGTCTACGGAAATAGCAACTATTGGGCTTGGAGAAGCCATTGGGCCAGTGATGTTTGTCTTAGGAAACATATTTGCTATTCTTGCCATGGGAACAAGTTTTATTATGGCAGGGCTTGCATTAAGGGATTCAATGCAATGGGATTTTAAAATTGGTCATACAACGGCGACTGCACTTGTGTGTATTGTTCCATTTATTTTTTTCCTTGCAGGACTTCGAGGATTTATTACTGCAATAGACATTGTCGGGGGAGTATTTATGAGCCTTGAGATGCTTCTTGTTATATTGATTTATTACCAAGCAAAAAAGCAAGGAGATGTAGGTAAAAAGAGTCTTCATCTGAAATTTACGACACCGATTGCTGTTTTACTTGTTGTTGCACTTACCATTGGAGCAGCATATAGTGTTTGGCAAATATTTTAAGACATATGGAAATAATGCAAGCAATTGTACTAGGGATTGTTCAAGGGATAACAGAATTTTTACCAGTATCTTCTTCTGGGCACTTAATTTTTATTCCAAAAATATTTGGGTGGCAAGATCAAGGGATACTTTTTGATATTACTGTCCATGTTGGAACACTTCTTGCGGTTATATGTTTTTTACGAAAGAGGATCGCTACTTTAATACAAGGATTTTTCTCAACAAAAAAAGAATATACGAAAGAAAGAAGGCTTGCGTGGTTTATTCTTATAAGTATGGTCCCAACAGCAATAGTGGGCATACTAGTGAAAACTAATAATAGGTCAGCATTAGTCATTGGTATAAGTTTCATCGTTTGGGGTGTTATTCTTGGTGTTGCTGATAGGTACCAGGCAAAAAGAGAAAGACAACATAAAATAGAAACAGAAACTAAAGATATTTCTTTTAAGCAAATGAGTGTCATGGCCATTGCACAAGTGATTGCGCTTATCCCTGGAACAAGTCGATCAGGAATTACTATGACAGGGGGATTATTCTCTCACATGAGTAAAAAGGCTGCCGCAGAATTCTCATTTTTAATGAGTATACCTATTATCGCTGCCGCTGGAGTACTTGGTGTGTTAGATGTCTCATCGCACGCCATGCAAAGTCAAGATATATTTATCCTTATTATAGGACTCATTACCTCATTTGTAAGTGCTATGATTGCTATGTGGGGATTTATGAAGGTAATCAGCAAATGGAGTTACATGCCCTTCGTTGTCTATAGAGTACTTGTAGGGATTGCCATATTAGCCTTTTTGGTATAAGATGCGACAAGTCCTTAAAGAAAGAACTATGACCGAAAATCAAGTATTCACTCATATAGCAAACACCGCAAAAGCACTTAATACACAAGTGTTTGTTGTTGGTGGGTATGTACGAGATGGGTATATGAAAAAAGTGTTTGGAGAAGAAGAAAGTACTGAAGAAAATATAGAAAAAAGTAAAATCCAAACAGCCATTGAAAAAGATATTATCGATGGGGGAGAAGAAATAAAAGAGGTCGTCAAAAAAAAGACTGACATTGATTTTGTCGTGCTTGGAAGTGGACTTGAATTCGCAAAAGCATTTGATACTGAGGTGGAAGAATGTGGATCATTAGTTGAGTTTGAAGATTTTGATACAGCAAGATATGTCATGGAAGATATTGAAATTGAATTTGCAGGAGCAAGAGCCGAAGAATATGAAAAAGGTTCAAGAAAACCAGAAGTGAAACCAGCAACTCTTGAAGAAGATCTTTCAAGAAGAGATTTTACAGTGAATGCTATTGCCCAAGAAGTACAAGAAGGTGGACAGTTAGGGGATATGGTTGATCCATATGATGGGAAAAAAGATATAGAACAAAGAATATTAAAAACACCACTTGACCCAGATCAAACATTTAACGAAGATCCACTTCGGATGCTTCGTGCTGCACGGTTTGCAGCTCAATTAAATTTTACACTTGAAGAAAAAACAAAAGAATCTCTTTTAAAAAATAGAAAACGGTTAGGTATTGTTTCAAAAGAACGTGTACAAGAAGAATTCTTTAAACTCCTTGCGAGCAAAAAGCCATCTATTGGGTTCATGATTTTATTTGAAGAAAAATTATTTGAGGAGTTTCTTCCAGAAGTCCCAGCACTTGATGGAGTAGAAGAAGTGTACGGTCATAATCATAAAAATAATTTATATCACACCTTTAGAGTAGTTGATAACATCTCTGAAAGAACACATAAAATTCTTCTTCGTTATGCTGCATTGATGCATGACATTGGAAAACCAGGGACCAAAGAGTTTATCAAGGGGCGCGGTTGGGCTTTTGATATGCACGAGCACTTAGGAAGAAAAATTGTTCGTACCGTAGGAAAACGGCTTCGTATGAGTAAAGATGCTACTGAGTACGTTGCAAATCTTGTAAGATGGCACCAACAACCAATTCAATTAATGGATACAGGCGTAACTGACAGTGCTGTTCGTCGGTTAGTAGTAAATCTTGGAAATGATATCGATGATTTACTTCGATTATGTAGAAGTGACATTACAACAGGAAATCCAAAGAAGTTACAAAAAAGACTGAAAAATTACGATGTGCTAGAAGAGCGTATTCTTCATGTTATTGAAAAAGATAAGCTTCGAGCATTTCAATCTCCTGTTCGAGGAGAAGAAATCATGGAAGTATGTAACTTAAAACCAGGTCCAACCGTTGGTAAGATAAAAGAAGCTATTGAAGAAGCAATTCTTGACGGAAAAATTAGAAATAAATACGAAGAAGCAAAAGAATATTTTTTGTCTATTAAAGATACATATTTAAAAGAAGTTGTAGATTGGGAAAAAGAAAAAACAATATAAAAAAATAGGCTTTTATGCCTAGTATATTAAAGAAGTGGAAAGTGGTTCCGGCCAGTTACAACGTTTGTTGAGGGGCTCTCTAAGGGCTTAGAGATTCTCGTACGTCATAGCTGACCGGAACCGTGGTTGAGGAGGATCGTGCAAGAAATCTCAACCTCAACCAATGATTGTCCTCCAATAGGTTTTTACACCTAGAAACAAAGAAGTGAACTGTGGCTCCAGCCAATTACAGCGTCTTTTAGAGGGGCCTTCTTTCTGGCATAGAGAGAGGCTTCCTCGTACGTCGTAGCTAGCTGGAACCGTGGTGGTCAAGTGAGACACCGCGTGGGTCTCACCTGAACCAACAGTTGTTCTCCAAAAGGCCCTTAGGCCTGAAAAATATGTAATGGGTGACGGTATCGGCCGACAGGTAGTCTAAGTGTGGAGAAGGGTACACTCGGACGTACTAGTTGGCCGACACCGGGTCGTAAAGGGAGCACTCGAAGCGTAGCCTTCGGCGGGAAGGTCAGCACTGAAGCTCGAACCACGACCAAGAGGAGAAGACAGGACTCGAACCTGTAGATCAAGGCGTAATAGCCAAGCCGTCAACCGGACGGGATACTCCATCAAAGGGGACGAAAATAGCATATACAAAAAAAGAAGGCATGTCAATGCATTCCATTGCATCTATACATAAATTTTGCTACACTTAAGGCACTATGATACTTATAGACATCTGGCAAAACGTCCTATATGAGCCACTCTTTAACTTTTTGATTTGGATCTATAATGATTGGTCAGGCCAAAACATGGGGTGGGCAATTATCATTCTTACTATAATCATTAGGTTTGCCCTTTTACCGTTTACCATTTTAAATGAGTATTCAAAGGTAAAAAATACAGACTTGTATGACGAGATAGAAAGAGTTGGAGCAGAATATAAAAATGATCCAATCTTAAAAAAGCAAGAGATTCGTCGAGTACTAAAAAAAAGAAAGGTATATCCATGGGCAACGGTAATCGTGCTTGGTATTCAAGGTCTAACATTAGTATTGCTGTATCAGGTATTTTTAAACGGAATTACTGGAGATAAGATTCTTGAATCCTTGTATCCATTTGTGAATGTTCCAGGGACAATAAACACATTATTTTTCGGGGTAGACTTAGAAACAACAAAAACACTCATCGGTCCAGGAATTATTACCGGATTATTATTTTTACAAATATTTATAGGATTTAGAAAAAGTATTGGTGGCGGAAAGAAATCAGATCTTGCCTATGCCGTCATATTTCCATCAATAGTATTTCTCGTACTATGGTGGTTACCAGCAGTGAAATCACTATTTATCTTTACTACCATGGCATTTTCTATGGTCGTAGGACTAATAACACGTTTTCTTTTTAAACAAGCGAAGGGGAAAAAAGAAGAAAAAAAGCAGACTAAAAAATAAGTATAGTAATCCTATTATAATGAAGACCTTATGAGTGGAGATAAACTAGAAAAAATGATGTATTCCTTTGTTATGGACGATGTCCTAAAAGGATTTTTCATCTACGTGCCACCTGGATACGTTGCCTGTGTGTATGATCTCGGGCGAGGAGTACTCAAAAAAGTACTCACACCAGGATTACATTTTAAGATTCCATTCTGGCAAAAGGCAAAATTATTTAATACACAAACACTTGAATACGGAATTTCTCGAAAGTTCAATGTTCAAAATGAAAGATCAATGGGAGACATCCCAATTGCAGCAATAACACAAGACGGAAAGCGAATTGCAGTAGAGGGAACAATTCTTCTACGACTCGACATTCATCAGATTCCAGCAATTTGGCAAACTATCGGAGAAGATTTCGTTGTAAAGATTATTAGACCAACCGTCAGAAGTCGTATACGAATGGTAGCAAGTAGATATGATAAGGCTGATGTCATTGGACCAAAAAGAGATGCGGTAGAAACTGAGCTAAAAAATGAGCTCGAGCGCATATTCTACTCTCGGGGGATATATGTAGAAAATATCCTGCTAAGTGAGATAGCCGATATATCTGAATTCACAAAAACAACCAAAGAATAACAAAAACCCGCTAATATAGCGGGTTTTTTATAGGAAGAAGGGGGCTGTGGATATGTTTGACAGTAAACAAAAGTCGTGTTATATTATCACTCAAGATATCAGAGTGATAACACTCACATATGAATATACGAAAAAAGAAATTACTTCAGATAGTAGTGGAGCACTACATTGAGACGGCTATTCCCGTAGGATCAAAAGCGATTACTGATATGGGGGCGCTTGATGTAAGTGGAGCAACCGTAAGAAACGAGCTTCGTTCACTAGAAGAAGAAGGGTATCTCACTCATCCACACACATCGTCAGGACGAGTACCAACAGAAAAAGGGTATAAGTTCTATATAGAACACTTAATGGAAGAAAAGAAAGCAAACAAAAAAGGACAAAAAGAAATGGAAGCATTAATTGCAGAAATAGAAGACGATGTACAAAAGACAAAACACATTGCAAAATATATTTCAATAAGTGCCCAAAATGCCGTAATCGTCGCATTTGGAAAAGATAGATTATATTACACAGGAATGGCTCATTTATTTTCTCAACCAGAATTTCAAAATTACGCACACACAGTAGACGTATCAACAATATTTGATGAATGTGAGAACAGAATTGGTATGCTCTACGATACAATCAAAGTGCAAGAAGTAGAAATATTAGTAGGGTCAGATAATCCACTAGGAGCAGCCTGTAGTGTCATCATTTCTAGACCAAAAGAAGGAGTGATCATGTCACTCATGGGACCAATGCGGATGGATTATAAAAGTGGCGTACAATTGCTTCAAGCAATGCAACAAATTATTAATATCTAAGATATGGATAACACACAAGATCATTCTAAAGAAGAAGTGATAGATAAAGAAGAAGGAGAAACATGTGAAAAATGTACAACACTCGAAGAATATAAAATAGGGTGGCAGCGTGCACAAGCAGATTATCAAAATTTACAAAAAGAAACAGAAAATAGACGAACAGAATTAGTACAAATGAGTGAGCTCCAAATTCTTGAAGAGTTTATTCCAGTTTATGATAATTTCAAAAAAGCAGCAGCGCACACTCCAGAAAATGAAGATAAAGAATGGCAAAACTGGGCAAAAGGAATTGATTTTATAAAACAACAATTTGGGACAGTACTCAAAAGCCATAATATAGAAGAAATTATTACCGTTGGGGAAGTATTCACTACAGAAAAACATGAAGCACTTGGTGAAGAAGAACATGATGAATATGACGATGGTGTTATTGTAAAGGAAGTGGATGCGGGGTACACCATGAGAGGGAAAGTCATAAAAGTAGCAAAAGTCATCATAAATAAAAAAGCGTAATCAGTACTATTATGTCAGTAGCTGGAGATCCATTTCGTGATATGGAAGGTGGTATGCATCATCTGCCTGCACTAAAAAATGTGAACGGCATACAAAAGGCCTTCATGCCTGCACTTGATATGTATGAAGAACAAAATACTATTATTGTTGAAACACCGTTAGCTGGAGTAGACCCGAAAGACGTGGAGATTAGTGTGGAAAAGGGTGTCTTAACCATTGAAGGCTCTCACAAAAAAGAGCATGAAGTAGACGAAAAAAATTATTATCATAAAGAAGTACGAAGTGGCTCATTTTTCAGAAAGATTGGTCTACCAAGTTCTGTGATGGAAGATCAAGTGACAGCTGAAATAGAAAATGGAGTCTTAAAGATTAGTTGTCCAAAAGCAGAGACAAAAGGAGCAAAAAAAGTAAGTGTAAAAGTGACAGAAAAAGGAAAGAAACAACAGTAATAAGCCTCGCATCTCAAGGAGTGGAGGATAATTAATTATTTCCCACCTTTTGATGATTTGTCTGTATAACATACATCAAAGGGGGAATAAGTAATTAATAATATATAATATAATCATATATCTATGGGAAAGATTCTTGGAATTGACCTTGGAACAACCAACTCATGTATGGCAATTATTGAGGGTGGTCAGCCAAAGGTACTAGAAAATAAGGAAGGGAACAGAACAACGCCATCAGTAGTGGCAATGTCAAAAACAGGAGAACGATTAGTTGGACAATTGGCAAAGCGTCAAGCAGTAACTAATCCGAAAAATACGCTTTATTCAATTAAGCGTCTTATTGGAAGAAAGATGAATGATAAGGAAGTAAAAGATGTAAAGGAACATGCACCATATGAAATGGTTGCTGATGGGGAAAGAGTAAAAGTAAAAATGGGAGATAAAGATTTTTCTGCACCAGAAATTGCTGCAATGATTTTGCAAAAGCTAAAAGCAGATGCAGAAGAACGTATTGGTGAAAAAATTGAAGAAGCTGTTATTACTGTACCAGCATATTTTGACGACTCACAAAGACAAGCAACAAAAGCAGCTGGAGAAATTGCAGGGCTAAAAGTGTCTCGTATCATTAATGAACCAACCGCTGCGGCATTTGCATACGGATTTGATAAGAAAAATGACCAACAAATTGTTGTATATGATATGGGAGGTGGAACATTTGATGTATCAGTACTAGAAATTAGTCATGATGAAGAAGATGGTCACTCAACAGTAGAAGTACGTGCCACAAATGGGAATACTCATCTTGGAGGTGACGATTTCGATAAAAAGATTATTGAGTGGATTATTGACGAATTTAAAAAGCTTGAAGGAATTGATCTTTCACAAGATCCTCTATCATTGCAACGAGTAAAAGATGCTGCTGAAAAAGCAAAGATTGATCTTTCAAGTACACCTGAAACAGAAATTAACGAACCATTTATTACATCAGGAGCAGAAGGACCAAAGCATTTAAGTTTAAAAATTGGACGAGCAAAGCTTGAAGAGCTTGTCATTGAATTGATCGAACAAAGCATGATTCCAGTAGAAAAATCATTAAAAGATGCTGGATTTGCAAAAGGGGATATTGATGAAATTATTCTTGTTGGTGGAATGACCCGAATGCCACTTATCCAACAAAAAGTAGAGGAATTCTTTGGAAAAAAGGCAAACGTAAGTGTAAATCCTGATGAAGTAGTAGCAATGGGTGCTGCAATTCAAGCTGGGCAATTACAAGGTGATCTTGGAAAAGAGATTCTTCTTCTTGACGTAACACCACTTACCTTAGGAATTGAAACTGCCGGTGGAGTAAGAACAGCAATGATTGAAAGAAATACCACTATTCCAACAAGTAAAAAACAAGTATTTTCAACATTTGCAGATAATCAACCAAGCGTAGAAATTCACATTCTTCAAGGAGAACGTGAGATGGCAGCAGATAATAAAACACTTGGAAGATTTATGCTTGATGGTATTCCACCAGCACCAAGAGGTGTACCACAAGTTGAAGTAAGCTTTGATATTGATGCAAATGGTATTTTAAACGTATCAGCAAAAGACAAAGCAACAGGAAAAGAACAATCAGTAACAGTTACTGCTTCAGCAGGTCTATCTGACGAAGAAATTGAAAATATGAAAAAGGACGCAGAAGTGCATGCTGAAGAAGATAAAAAGAAAAGAGAATTAGTAGAAATAAGAAATACTGCCGACACAATGGTGTATACTAGTGAAAAGATGATGAAAGATGTTGAAGAAAAGAAAATCGAAGTAACTGACGAAGAAAAGGCAAAAGTAGAAGCAACTTTAAAAGCTGTGAAAGATCTTAAAGAAAGTGATGACGTTGAAGCAATTAAAAAAGCATCAGACGAACTTTCAACTGCTGCACAAGCTATTGGGATGAAGATGTACCAACAAGAGCAAGAAAAAGCAAAAAAAGAAGGTGCTGATGCACCAAAAGAAGGAGAAACAGAAGAAAAGAAGGAAGAAGCTCCTGTAGAAGGAGAAATCGTTGACGAAAAAGAAGACAAAAAAGAATAAATAAAGGAGTATGAAAAAAGTACTTGGTCTCATTGTCCTTCTTATCGTTATTGGTATCGGATATTGGTTAATTTCTCCACTTTTTATTGATAAAGAAGTGGTAGAAGTATTTGATCCAAAAACAGAAGCTGCAATTCAACAAGCGATTTCAGACTTTAAAGAAAATACGACAGACACAAACATTGATGATCAAATGCCAGAAGAAGAGCAAGAAGAATTGTTTAAAGAAATGGCAAAAGCAGAAGATGTTGTCGTTACAGAACCAATGCCTGTTTCTCCTGTAACTGAAGGAGAAGAACCAACGTTAGAACCACCAGGAGAAGATGCGAAAGATCTTATACCTGAGCCAGAAGTTGTAGAAGCTCCTGTCGTTGTACCAAAGGTACTTTCAGTTGGATCATTTGTGGATGTTGCTCATCACGGAAGTGGAGAAGCAAAGATTATTAATCTTGGAGAAGGAAAAGGAAATGTCTTACGTTTTGAAAATTTTAATGTAAGCAACGGACCTGATCTTCGTGTACTATTTTCTAAAAATGAAAGTATTACAAAATCAAGTGAACTCGGAGAGTATATTGAACTTGGAAAATTAAAGGGAAATATCGGAAGTCAAAATTATATTCTTGAAGAAGGGTTAAACCTTGAAGAATATAAGACTGTTGTTATTTATTGTAAGCCTTTTCGAGTAGTCTTTAACACGGCAACAATAAAGTAAGATGATTAGTTATAAGCAAAAGTACAAATTAGAAGATGTCGAAGAGGAGTTCAATGAACTCCTTCTTCGTTTTTCTAGAGACGATCAGGAATTGATTCATGCGGCAAAGACTTTTGCTACAAAATCACACGGAGAGCAAAAGAGAGACAATGGTGTCCCTTATGTTATTCATCCAATTCGGACAGCCTCAATCTTAATACGAGATATGGGTGTTCTTGATGCTGATATGATTATTGGAATGTTGTTACATGATGTCGTAGAAGATACGCCAGTAATGTTAGGAGAGGTAGAAAAGAAATTTGGAAATAGAGTGTCTATTTTTGTAAAAGGGTTAACAAGAGAACGACCATTAAATGAATCAGAAGAGCATAAGAAAAAAAGTAAACAAGAGAAAATAGATTGGTTTTTATCTTCAGGAAGTAAAGAACTTAAGACCATGAAGTGCTCAGATCTATTAGATAATATGAGAAGTTGGATTAATATTCCAGAAGATCATCCTAGTGTGAATAAATTCGCTCGATGGATGAGGGAAGTTGAAACACAGCATATTCCACTTGGAAAGGTTACTGATCCATTTTTTGAAAGAAATATGGTAGAAGTGCTTGAAGAGTATAAAAAAATAGCAAGATTTAACCAATAAGCATGTGAAAAAATACATTATATTATTTTTGGCTCTTGCCATTTTTGCTGGAGGATTTTACGCAAGCTATCGTATATTCAGTGTAAAAGAAACTCCTACAGAGGTTACTATTACTTCTCAAAGTATTATAGAAGCCCTAAAAGATGAAGGGTTTTTGATTAGTGAATCCTATATATTTCATCAACAAAGCACCATAGAAGAAACAGTAGGAAATACAATAAAAGATTTTTTCTGGGGACAAAATATAAAAGCTGCAGCAAACATAAAAGTTAGTGTTGGAACAAACTTAGAGCGCCTGTTAGAAAGTGATGTAGAGATAACAAAAGACACACTTACGTTAACCCTTCCACCTGTAAGTATTTATGGCGTAGAGTTGATTGATGATGTTGTCCTTGAAAATAAACAAGGGGTGCTAAAAAAAGTATTTGATAACGATAACGGGTATAATAAAGCAATCGAGATATTAAAAGGAGATGCCAAAAAAGCAGTAGAAGAATCACCAACACTTCTTGGAGAAGCAAAAGAAAGTGCTAAAGACGAAGTAACAAAATTATTACGGTATCTACAGATAGAAAAGGATATCATAGTCAATATATAAATATGGGAAAGGATTATTATAAAATACTTGGAATAGAAAAAGATGTTGACGATGCGCAAGTTAAAAAAGCATTTAGAAAACTTGCACATAAATATCATCCAGATAAAAAAACTGGTGACGAAGCAAAGTTTAAAGAAGTAAACGAAGCTTACCAAATTTTAGGAAATAAAGAGAAGAGAACAAAGTACGACCAATTCGGAAGCACCTTTGATCAACAAGGTGGTTTTGGTGGTGGTGCAACGTGGGAAGATTTCATGGGAGCTACACGTGGGCAAGGTGGTGGAATGAATTTTGGAGGCATGGATCTTGGAGACATTTTTGGTGACATGTTTGGTTTTGGTGGTGGAAGAGGTCGCCAGCGAACAGCCAGAGGACGAGATATTCAAGTAGATGTAAGTATTTCATTTGAAGAAGCCATATTCGGTGTAGAAAAAGAAATAAAACTCGTAAAAAATAATGCCTGTGATGTATGTACTGGAAGTGGTGCTGAACCTGGAAGTGATTTAAAGACCTGTGACACCTGTCAGGGACAAGGAAAAGTGTATCAGGTGCAACGGACAATACTCGGAAACATGCAAACAGCAGTGAACTGTCAGTCATGCCAAGGGAAAGGAAGAATTCCAGAAAAAACATGTACTCATTGTGGTGGGGATGGAGCAGTCAGAGGAGAAAAAACCTTAAATGTTAAAATACCTGCAGGGATAGATAATGGGCAATCAATCCGTATTTCAGGAAGTGGAGAACACCCTGGAAGTATCGGGCAAGCAGGAGATTTATTTGTCGCAGTACAGGTATCAGGAAGTAAGAAATTTTCAAGAGAAGGAGTTGATATTTATACAAAAGCACATATAACATTTCCTCAGGCAGTGTTAGGAGATAAAATCTCTATTGAGACGCTCGACGGGGATAAAACCCTTGTGATTCCATCGGGAACACAATCTCAACAACAGTTTCGCTTAAAAGGGCTTGGGGTTCCATACCTTCAGGGAAGTGGAAGAGGGAATCAATATATTGATGTGATAGTTGATGTTCCTAAAAAGCCAAGTAAAAAAGCCAAGAAATTGATAAAAGAGTTAGAAGAAGAACTCTAAAATGTAAAAACCGCCATACGGCGGTTTTTACATTTGTGCATCAAGTATCTTATTCACTTCTGCATCAGCTTCTTTATTTTTTTCTCTTCGCACATGGGTCAGAACCACACGATCGAACCCTTGCATAAGATTATATGCTTCCATAAAAAGTTTTTGCAAAGTAGGTTCTTTTACTTTCCAATTACGGTTTAATTGTTCAACCACAAGCTTACTATCACAATAAAATGTTACTACCTTTGCGTGAAGAGCAGAGGCTCGTTTAAGACCAGAGATAACAGCCATGTATTCAGCATAGTTGTTTGTTTGCTTACCTAGAAATTCACCATAGCGTTCAACAGGTTCTTTTGTTTCTCCCTCAAGAATAACAACTCCTGTCGCTGCTGGACCAGGATTTCCTCGCGCGCCACCATCAGTATAAATGATAAGGGAAGATTGCATAGTATTTATATTGATTTACGTAGATCAAAAATAGTCATTTGAAGTTCTCGGTTTCCATTCCATTCATTAATACCAAGTTCAAAAACGATATCAATGGTATCACCAGGGGATAAGAAGGTGCACCAATTTTTTGTACCATTTTCACTACAAAGGTTCCACCCAATGAATTTCCGTATGCGAGGAGTATTATGGGTGAGAAAAAGATTAATGTGGTTTTGTTTTTTCCCAACAGCCTTAATTTTATTCACGGTAACACCCTTTGCAAGATATAACGGTTTTTCATTTCCTTTCCCAAAGGGATGAAATTTATCAAGGACATCATAAAGATCCCAGCCAATGTCTTCAAGGGTAATTTCTGTATCAATAGTAACAACTGGCGTCATATCAATATCCTTGGTTTGTTCAGTATATTTTTCAAGGATTTGTGTTTTAAATGTCTCAAACAGTTCAGGATCTTTTAGCGTAAACCCACAAGCCATTGGATGGCCTCCTGATTTTTCAAATAAAGAAGGAAGCGCCTGAATAGCTTTAATCATATTAAACCCTGGAATGCTTCGTCCTGATCCCATAATGTTTCCATTGTGATGGGTGAGGGCAATAGAAGGCTTTTGATATTGTGATTTTAATCGACTTGCAATAAGACCAACAATACCAGGAGACCAATGATGACTTTTCACAAAAAGAACAGGATTTTTTTCTTGTCCTGCTTCAATTTGTTCAACGGCTTCTTTAACATATTGTTCCGTAAGTTTTTGGCGATCTCTGTTGTTTGTATCAAGTTGAAATGCAAGGTCAGTCGCTTCAATAGGGTCACTTGATACGAGAAGGTTATAAGCAACATTTGCATGATTCAGTCTTCCTGCTGCATTAATGCGTGGAGCAATTTTAAAACCAATACTGTCAGCAGTTATTTCTTTTTTTGTGGTCCCATCTTCGTGAGTAAGTTTAGATTCAAACAGTAATTTTTGAAGTCCGAGTCGTTTTGTTTTATTTAAAACAATAAGCCCATACTTAGTGAGAGTACGAGATTCTCCAATAAGAGGAACCATGTCAGCGACACTAGAGATCGCTACGAGGTCAAGAAGCCATTTTTCACATACTTCATGCGTATCTCCGTTTAGTAATGGTTTTTCTGTCTTCTTGTGAGCGTGTAAAAGGCCCTGAGCAAGCTTAAAGGCAACACCACCACCACTAAGGCCTGCATCCGGATATGGTTCACCAGGAACGCCTGGATGGATTGTAGCAAATGCGGCAGGAGGATCTTCTGGTACACTGTGGTGATCAGTAACAATAACATCCATACCAAGTTCATTAGCAAGCGCAACTTCTTTCGTATTACTAATACCACAATCACAAGTAATAATAAGATGTGTCCCTTTTTCATGAAGTTTTTCTATTGTATTAGTATTAAGACCATATCCATCTGTTTCTCTGTGAGGTAAAAATACATCAATGTGCTTTGCACCAAGAGCACGAAGCGTGATAGTCAAAATAGAAGAAGAACATACACCGTCAGCATCATAGTCTCCATGAATCACAATGTGTTCATCATTTTTAATTGCCAAAAAGATACGATCCGTGGCTTTTTCCATGTCTTGAAATAAAAAAGGATCATGAATGCTTGTTGTATATTCGGGGTTTAAAAATTCATCCATCTCTTCTTGAGAGCGGATATTTCGGTGATATAACAAACGAGCCACCACAACAGGGAGCTCGGGATGTTCATCATAAAATGATTGTGGGGGATCAGGAAGGACACGCCACTGTTTATTCATATCGTAAGGGTACTAGAAAAGTGCTGGAAGAATAGTAAGAAAGACCATACTAAACACTGCAACGACGCTAACAATGATCCAAAGTGCTCTAAAAAATTTTTTTGACATAAAAATAACTATTTATATAGATATGCCCATTGTACCATGAGAGAATAAGGCTGTGAAGGCATGCCTATAGTAAAAATACTGACCATAGATATGTCAGTATTTTACTAGGTTTATCGTTTCAAGACTGCCATATAGGCTTCTGTTGGGATATCTACCTTTCCTTTCCCAAGAGCCATCATTTTTTTCTTTCCTTTCTTTTGTTTTTCTAGAAGTTTTCGTTTTCGTGTAACATCTCCACCATAGAGTTTTGCTGTTACATCTTTACGCATAGCGCTAAGACGATCTCCTGCTACGATCTTTCCACCAATAGCTGCTTGAATTTTAACAGCAAATTGTTGACGGGGGAGTGAGTCTTTAAGAGACTCTACAATCTTTTTTCCAATACTAAATGCTGAATCACGCCAGACAAGCGTAGAGAGTGATTCTACTTTTTCTTCAGCAACAAGAACATCAAGGCGAACAACATCTGTCTTTTCGTAATTTTTGAGTTCATAATTCATTGAGCCGTATCCACTGGTAACCGTTTTAAGCTTATCGTAAAAGTCAGTAATAAGTGATGCGAGTGGCATTTCATATTTTACCATTGCTCGCTTTTGACTTCCCGCACTCAAATATTCTGTAGTGATATAACGTCCTTTTCTATCAGAGACAAGTCCCATCACATTCCCAATAAAGTTATCAGGCATAATGATGTCTACATTCATCCACGGTTCTTTCATAGATTCAATTTGAGGTGGCTCTGGAAGATCTTGTGGGCTTTTAACGATAAGTTCATCTCCATTTGTTTTTAATACATCATACGCAACACTTGGGACAGTCACAACAATATGAAGACCAAACTCACGTTTTAATCGTTCTTGAAAGATATCTAAGTGAAGCATTCCTAAAAACCCACACCGAAACCCAATTCCTAGCGCTTGAGAATGTTCCGGCTCATACATGAGGGCAGCATCATTAAGTTTTAATTTATCCATGGCCTCTCGAAGGGATGAATAATCATCTCCTTCTTTAGGAAATATTCCAGCAAACACCATAGGTTTTGCTTCTTTGTATCCTGGGAGAGGTTCCGCTGCTGGAGTTTTTGTATGTGTAACGGTATCTCCAACACGTACTTCTGTAATAGCTTTAAGCCCAGTGATAAGGTATCCAATCTGTCCATTATCTTGGGTAGGTGTTGTTTCAAGCGAAGGAGAAAAGAATCCTGTATCAAGAACTTCTGCTGTAGATTTAGTTCCCATAAAGGTAACCTTGTCTCCTTTTTTGATACATCCATCAATAACTCGAATGGCCGCAACGACACCGCGATAATCATCATAATATGAATCAAAGATAAGAGCACGAAAAGGATTCTCTTTTTTTGTCTCAACGTCAGGTGGGGGAATGCGTTCAATTACCGCATCAAGAAGTTCAGGAACACCTTCACCAGTTTTTCCAGAGCAAGCAAGAATGTCTTCTCGTTTACAACCAAGAAGATGAATAATTTCTTCACTAACTTTTTCAACATCAGCGTTAGGAAGATCAATTTTATTTAAAACAGGGATAATAGTAAGATCTTGCTCAATAGCAAGGTATAAGTTTCCAATTGTTTGCGCTTGCACACCTTGGCTTGCATCAACTAAAAGAATAGCGCCTTCAACAGCAGCCAAAGATCGAGATACTTCATACGTAAAATCAACGTGACCTGGCGTATCAATCAAGTTAAGGGTGTGATTTTTGTGCTCCATTCGAACAGGTTGGAGTTTAATCGTAATGCCACGTTCTTGCTCAAGTTCCATTTGATCAAGGAGTTGATCACTCATCTTTCGCTCTTCAACCGTATTGGTCGTTTCTAAAAATCGATCAGCTAAGGTCGATTTCCCATGATCAATGTGAGCAATAATGCAAAAATTTCTAATAGAGGACATAAAATAAGCTCATTTAAGCCAAATATGACGATATCCTACCACCTTAACACCTCCTTGGCAAGCCCTAAAAGGACAGAATATTAGGCTTTTTTTGCATGGATTTCAATGGTTGCACCCCAAAAATAGTCAAGAATCCAAGAAATTGGAAGAGTAATCATCCACAAAGGAAAAAACCATTTAAGTCGTGTTTGAAATAAGCTCTTACGAAAGAGTTGAAAAAACACCCGAAGGGGAAGTGGTAGGGTATTTTTATAAAAGGTGTGTCTAATGCACGGTGCTTTTTTTAAAAAGAGTGCTTTTAGTTCAAAGTAGAGTGCCGCATTTGTTTTGTGAATAGTAATATCAGTCCAACCAGCAGCAGTAAGCGCTGTTCGTATTTCTTCTCCAGAAAAGTAATGATGGTGACCAATCTCATCCCAATAACTTTTGTGAACGGATTGAAGTCGACGTTCACTTTTTTCGTGTGGCGTTGTTAAAAAAAGAGTTGTAGAAGAGGGAAGCGTACTCGTATTTTGTATAACAGCTTTCCAGTGAGGAATGTGTTCAATAACTTCAGTACAAATAACATGAAGAGGAGCTGTAAAAGAAGTAAGAGGAACGGTAGTAACGTCTCCTACAATCCACGTACCCTTTGGCATACTTTTTTTACAAATCCGAATGTTTTCTTCATCTAAATCAATCCCGACAACCGTATGGTTGGGGTAATAAGGTAAAAGGGTGTTTCCAGTGCCACAACCAAGGTCAACAATAGTCTTCATAGCATTTAAATATTGTCGGCTTCATTAATATCTACTTGCACATTCTGAAGTTTAAGCCATTGTCTTTTTAAACTTTTCATAATAATTTGCACCTCTTCAAGTTCAAATAAAAATCCAATGACAAAATATACAAGAAGTCCAATCGTACCAGCAATGGCACCTTGCGTAAAGATGCCCCAAAAACGAGTCATATCAACTATTGTAGAAAGAGGATATTTAAGCATCTGTACAACAGCAGCCATCGTCATGCCAGCTAAGATGATCTTATATAAAAAATGCAGAATACGAAGTTCCTGAAGACTTTTTAATTTCTTTACACGAAGAACAATCCATAGTAGTGCTGCTTGCACAAGCATAGAAATAGAAAAGGCAAGAGCAAGGCCAGCGATACCAAGGCTGTCTTTAAATATAAGAGCAAAGACTACATTAACAAGTGTGCTGATAACACCAATAACAAATGGGGTCCATGTGTCATGAAGTACATAAAATACTCGAGATAAAAGAGGTATCAAACATTGGGCAATCAAAGATAAACTAAAAAAGGCTAAGGTATTTGCCGTAACATTTGTTGCGGCCCAATCAAAGGCTCCTGTGCCAAAAAGGACACGGACAATTTGTGCACGTAAGAGTAAGAATATAACCGTTAAAGGAACTGCAAAAAATAGAATTTGCCGGATGGTTCGAGAAATATGTTCAATAAGTTTTTTTGTTTTGTGCTCCGCTGCAAGTGCTGCAAATGTAGGAAAGGCAGCATTTGCAAATGCATACCCAATAACCCCAAGGGCAAGAAACTGAATATTACTCGCAAAATTAAATACCGTAAGACTTCCAGCCGCAAGAGTTGAAATAATAATAGTAATGACAAGAAGATTCACTTGGTTCGTTGCAAGCGCAAGGGTTCGAGGAATCATCAAGCGACCAATTTCACGAACATGTTTATTTTTTATATCCCATACCCATTGATAGGAAAATTTATAATGACGAAGTGCTGGAAGTTGAATGAGTAGATGAAGGAGCGCTCCTAAGATAACTCCGAAGGCAAGTCCTTTAATCCCAAAAATTGGTTCAAATACGAGTGCCCCTACAATAATCCCGATGTTATAGACAATGGGGGTTAGTGCATAAATAACAAACGCTTTAAATGTTTGAAGCACACTACTAAAAATACCACTAATCCCCAATATTATAGGGGATAAGAACATAATGCGTGTTAAAAGAATCGTCATCTCCATTTTTTCTCCCTCAAATCCAGGAACCAAAAATGGCATGATGTACGGTGTAAAAATAAAAAGAAGAGTAGAAACGGTGACAAGAAATGCCCCAAGGACATTAATAACACTGTTCGTTACTCGTAATGCTTCAGGAGCATTTTTTTTCATGAGGCGACTAAACACTGGGATAAACCCGGCAGATAATGCTCCAATGACGATTAAGTTGTAGACGGTGTCAGGAACACGAAAGGCTGCGTAATAAATATCAAGCGTATCACCAGCACCAAATTGGTGTGCAAAAATACGATCACGTAAAAACCCAACAATGCGACTAATAAAAGAAGCCCCTGCAAGAATAATCGCCGCACCAGTGATAGTTTTGGATTGACGAGAAAACAGGCGCTTAATCATAGAATAATCAGATGAAGAAAGGAAAAATTACAGCCAACGTTTTTTCTTAAGAATGAGGATGAAGATAATTGTTCCCGCAGCTAGGGCACCAAACATCAGCCAAATCATTTCAGGCTGTTTAGCGAGAGGAAGACGGATATTCATTCCATAGATACCAGCAAGTAATGTAAGAGGAAGAAGGCTCACTGAAATGACGGTAAGCGCACTAATAACTTTATTTGTCCGTTGGTTAATCAATGATTCAACAGTGACATGAAGCCCATCGATTGTATCTTTATATGTACTTACAATTGTCCAAAGTTTACTTAAGTAATCGTTCAAATCGTCAAAGTAAAGAGTCATATCCTCCCCTAAAAAGGGTTTTCTTGTGTGAGAAAGATTAGACATTAAGTATCGTTGCGGATCAATGGTACGACGAAAATGAAGGATGTTTCGTCTATGAATCGCAAGTTTTCGTACAATATTATTATCAGGAATGTCATTAAATATAGCATCATCGAGTCGAGAAACTTGTTTTCCAATATTATTTAAAATTGGTCGAGAGTTATGAAATAATGAATCAATAATTTTATATAACAAAAATCCAGAGCTACCGCTCATCCATTCTTTTTTTACATTACGATTTCTCATGCAACGATAAAAAAAGTTTTTCAATTCTTTTGTTTTACTGTGTTGTACGGTAATCACGTACCCTTCACCAATAAAGATATCAACTTCATGTGCAACCACGCCATTATTTTTGGTTTGCCAGTGAGGAAATTGAAGAACAATAAAAAGGTAATCTTTATATACATCAATTTTAGGGGTCTGGCTTTCACTTTGAATGTCTTCAAGATCAAGATGGTGAAATTTATAATTCTTCTTAAGATATTCGAGAGCTTCTGCATTAACGCTATCAATATTAATCCAGGTCAGTTTTTTTTCTTGAAGAATTTTAATTGCCATAGGTCAAGGTATTAAGGTGAATGGTCACCGTTTTGGTGTGATAGATATTTGTAATAAAAGAAGATCAGTAGCAGCTGTTTGAGGTGTATCATCAATAGACAGTGTCCCAAGAATAGTATTACTTTCAAACAAGATCTTCGTAGGCTGTTGTTTCACAATAGTAAAACCACGTGCTTGTAATTGCTCTAAATAGTACGCATATAAAAATGAAGGAGACACAGGCAAATGCTCCCAGGAAATCGTAATCTGTTCATGATTCTTTTCATATAATGGTGTTTGAATATATGAAAAGAATCCTGACCAGGTTGAAGAACTCGCTGGAAGAGAGGTGTCGTCCGTTGCTAAAAGAATCGGATATAACACAGCTTTTGGTAAAAAAGCCGCAGCACCAAAACGTGATTGCTCTTCACTACGAAGTACTCGAATGCTATCAATATGATTTGGTTCATAAAGAGGAACATTGTTTTTCACAATATTTGGGACATCACGAAGTGTCACCGAACGTGGTGTTGTACTAAATTTCAAAAGAACAATAGAAATGATAAGAAAAAAGAGTAGACAGCCACAACTTGTCAGACATGTGCGTCGCACACATGACCGTCTTTTGCGAAGTCTACGTACTGGGGGCTCCTTTATTTCAATAGATTCATTCCGGTAGCTCATATGTAGAGCTATAATATCAAAAAAAAGGGAGCATGTACACAAATTAGTGTATAGTATTATCAAAAGGAAAAGAATTTGGTACACTACAAATCAATCAATACTATAAACTCTATATCTATGAAAATACAATTTTGTGGAGCAAACCATGAAGTAACTGGGTCATGCCATTTTCTTCAAACAAGCCAAAAGAAGATTCTTGTTGATTGTGGAATGTTTCAAGGTGGACAATATAATGAAGTGAAAAACTTTGATGAGTTTCCATTTGATCCAAAAGAAATCGATATATTGCTTGTCACACATGGTCACCTTGATCACGTTGGACGAATTCCAAAACTTATTAAAGAAGGATTCAATGGAAAAATCATAGCAACAAAGGCAACCATTAAGATTATGGAGCTTGTGATGACGGATGCTGCAAAGATCATGAAATATAATCATAGAAAGTTTCAATACCCAGTGTTATATCGTGCAGAAGACATTGAAGCGACCATGAAACTTGTAACGGGTGTTGATTATAATAAAAACACAGACATTGGTGATGGAATTAAAGTATTATTTAAAGATGCTGGTCACATATTTGGGTCATCTTTTATTGAACTCGAAGCAGACGGAAAACGGATAGGATTTTCTGGTGACATTGGAAACGATAATGTGCCAATTTTAAGAGATACACAGCCACTTGGAGAAGTAGACCTTCTTGTATGTGAATCAACCTACGGAGATAGAATTCACGAAACCAAACAAGAACGGGACCAAATTTTATTAGATCTTATAAAAGAAGGATGTAAGCGTGGTGGTGTTATTATGATGCCCGCATTTTCTATTGAACGAACACAGGAAATTTTATATCATTTGCATGAACTTGCCGTAGACGATAAAATACTTCCACAGATTCCAATGTATGTAGACAGTCCACTTGCTATTAATGTGAGTAAAGTATTTAAACAATTTCCAGAGTATTATGATGAGGAAGCATCGAAGCATTATACAAAAGGGGAAGATTTTTTACATTTTCCAAACTTGACTCTTACCCCAACAAAAGAAGAATCAATAAAGATTAATAATTCACCAAAACCAAAGCTTATTATCGCAGGAGCAGGGATGATGAACGGAGGAAGAATATTGCATCATGCACAACGATATCTCCCTGATCCTAATTCAACACTTATCATCGTTGGGTACCAAGCACATGGAACAACAGGAAGACGATTATATGAAGGAGCAGATAAGATAAAAATATTTAATCATTATGTGGATGTAAAGTGTACGATTAAAGCAATTGGAGCATTGTCAGGTCATGGAGACCAAAGTAAACTCATGAATTGGGTAAAAACAGCTCCAACAATGCCGAAAAAAGTGTACTTTGTGCATGGTGAACCACATGCAGCAGAAACATTAGGACACAAAATGCGTGACGAAATGGGAATAAAATCGTATATACCAGAGTACAAAGAAGTAGTAGACGTTGAATAAGAAGAACCGGCCATGTGCCGGTTTTTTCCTCTCAAACAGTTGCTTTTTAAGGGTAACAGTGTTAGGGTAGGATACGTTTTATTATAGAGTATGGACTTCAAGATACACTCAGATTACAAACCAGCAGGAGATCAACCCCAAGCAATTAAGGGGTTAGTTGAAGGTATTAAAAAAGGGTTTGATAAACAAACGCTTCTTGGTGTTACCGGATCTGGAAAAACCTTTACGGTGGCAAATGTGATTGAGCAGACAAATCTTCCAACGTTGGTGATTGCTCACAATAAAACACTTGCAGCACAACTATGTAATGAGTTTCGTGAATTTTTCCCAGAGAATGCTGTTGAGTACTTTGTAAGTTATTATGATTATTATCAACCAGAGGCATACCTTTCAGCAAGTGATACTTATATTGAAAAGGAAGCCCAAATTAATGATGAAATCGATCGATTGAGACATGCCTGCACGCAAGCACTCTTAACACGTAAAGACGTTATTATTGTTGCCTCTGTTTCTGCTATTTATGGGTTGGGGTCACCAAAAGAATATGAAAAGATCGTACTTCACCTTAATAAAGGGCAAAAACTTGATAGACGAGGCATGCTAGAGCAGTTGATTGAAATGCAGTTTGAACGAACCACTGCTGACTTAACTCGTGGAAGTTTTCGTATGCGTGGGCAAATTTTTGATATTATGCCCGTGAACGAAGAACGGGTATATCGTTTTGAAATTAGTGACACGATTGAACGGATTGAACTAATTGATCCTATAAGAAGCACAGTTATCCATGAATTAGAAGATGCCTGGTTTTTCCCAGCGAAACATTATGTTGCTAACCCTGAAGCAAGAAAACGAGCAAAGACAAGTATAGCGGAAGAATTAAAAGAGCGATTAGCATTTTTTAAAAAGCAAGGAAAAATCCTTGAATATGAACGATTAAAACGGCGCATTAGAAATGATATTGAATTAATAGAAAAAGTAGGGTATTGCAACGGGATAGAAAACTATTCTCGTCATTTTGATGGAAGACAACCCGGAGAACCACCATTTACCTTAATTGATTACTTCCACTACGGTGCTGGAGAATTTATGGTTGTGATTGATGAATCACACGTAACGTTACCGCAGGTACGAGGGATGTATAAAGGAGATAGGTCAAGAAAAGATAACTTGGTGGAGCATGGCTTTCGATTACCAAGTGCAAGAGACAATAGACCACTTCAGTATCCTGAATTTGAAAAATTAACACCAAGAATTCTTTACGTATCAGCTACCCCAAATGAATACGAAAAGGAAGAAGCGAAACAAATCGTAGAACAAATTGTTCGTCCAACAGGATTAGTTGACCCAGAAGTTATTATTCATCCTGTGACAGGAAAAGATAAGCAAAAGTCTCAAGTGGATGATGTTATTGAACGCATTGAAGCGCAAATTAAAAAAGGAGAAAGAACACTTGTTACAACGCTTACTAAAAAAATGGCTGAAGATCTTACTGAGTTTTTAAAAGAAAAGGGGATTAGCGTATCGTATCTTCATAGTGATATTAAAACCATTGAAAGAATTCAAATCATAACCCAACTACGAAAAGGAGAAATTGATGTCATTGTTGGGGTAAACCTGCTTCGTGAAGGGTTAGATATCCCAGAAGTTTCTTTTGTTGCCATTTTAGATGCAGATAAAGAAGGGTTCCTTAGAAGTGAAACAAGTTTAGTGCAAACCATCGGACGGGCAGCAAGAAACGTTAATGGGAAAGTGGTACTCTATGCTGATAGGATGACAGGATCAATGGAACGAGCATTAAAGGAAACAGATAGAAGAAGAAACATTCAACTTGCATATAATAAAAAACATGGCATTACACCAAAAACAATACAAAAGAGTATTAGAAATATTTTAGAGGACTTTGGTATTGATCCAGAATCACAAAAATTAAAGAGACAAAAAAGAGGGAAAAAGAAGGTAAGTGTACTCGATCTTGATCTCATAGGGGACGATCGTCCATTAAAAGAGATATTAAAAGACAAAGAAGAACAAATGAAAGAAGCCGCTCAAAAACTTGAATTTGAACTCGCCGCCATATTGCGAGATGAGATACGAGAGCTAAAGGCCAGGGAAAAAGTAACAAAAAAGAAAAAATAAAAGCTGAGAATATTCTCAGCTTTTTTAATTAATAAGCTTGACGTAGAAGGAAATATCCATTACGTTAGTGAACGCAAGTTGTGTAGACATGCTGTATACACGTGGCAAAAACCAGCGACAAGAGGACAGGGCAATGACGATGAGTAAGCAGCAGCAAGCGTTTGTGGCGTGGCTCGCAACGGTCAAGCAGATCTGGTGTCTTGAGGGGCTCAAGGGGGAGCTCGAATGGCAGATGGCGACGACCGATCACCAGCATCCTGGTGAATACTTCGCAAGCAAAACGGCTGAAATTTCCGGACGGCAGCAAGTACTCTGGCGTTCTGAGGAATTTCGCGCGGACGCCCTCAGGCTGTTGGCCAATCCGGGGGATCTCTCCGAGATGCAAATGGGGATCATAAGGGCAACACTCAGAGAAAGCCAGCTGCCAAGAACCTTGCCAATGAAATTGGTGAGGCAGACTGTTCACGCCGGCATGGTGGGACAGAGTGCCTGGGAAGAAGCCGGAAAAGACGGTCGGCGAACCATGGAGCACCTTGGAGGGCATTTGAAGAAAATCGTCGAGCTCCAGCGTATGAAGGGGCTCGCCGCGGATCCAGATGATCCTTACGCGGGTCTTGCGCGTACGCAGGAGCCGGGACTTCCCTCAACGAAGTGGCTCCTTGATATTCTCGAAGATCTCCATAGAGATCTTCAACCACTCGTGGAGGAAGCCGTGGCCTTTCCTGATTTGGGTGAGATTCCGGCACTCAACAAGCCCCATGAGGCCAATGCATTCAGGCTTTTCACCATGGGGTGCTTAAACCGGATGGGATTGGAGGTCGACAAGCTCGAGATTGCTCAAAGCAGTCATCCCTTCTGTGCACCCATTGCGGCGCCAGATGACGTTCGGATCAGTATTCCACTTGAGTACGAGAAGTGGTGGCGGCTGCTCCTTCCTGGACTGCACGAGGCCGCGCACGCTCGCTACGAGCAAGGGTTTCTTCCTGAGTGGAAGTACACCCCTGGTGCAAGACCGGCGTCGACAGGTCTTCACGAGAGTATCGCGCGGTTCTACGAGTGTCGGGTGGGAAGAAGCCTACCTTTCCTCGAGCTGATGCTCGATATGATGGGAGACATGTTCCCTGAACTCAAGGAGTGGAGTCCAGAGAAGCTCTACTCAGCACTCAACAGATGCACCCGTCAAACGGTGCGGGTGCAAGCCGACGAGCTGACCTACAACTCACACATCCTCCTGCGAGTGAGAATCTACCAGGAGCTCATCGAGGGGCGCCTTGAGGTGGAAGATTTCTCCGCCAGGTGGAACGAGCTCTCACTGCACTATCTCGGGGTAGAGCCCGAGAGTGACGCCTTGGGGTGTCTGAGAGACCCCCATCCCTTCATGGGGATCGGGTACTACGGCACCTACGGCATCGGCAACATGGTTGCAGCCATGTTCTGGCGAGAGATCGAAGGAGTGCACCCCAACATCGAGGTGGAGATCCGAAAGGGAAACTTTGAGGGGCTCAACCGATGGTTGCAGACGAACATCTTCTGCAAGGGAGGTGTCAGTACAGGGTTCCAACTCGTTGAGGATGTCCTCGGGAGACCTGTCGGCCCATATGACCTCATCCAGGTCATGAGGGAACACGTAGCACAACTGAATCGAGCATACTGACAAGGAGGGAGATCATGAAACGGGTCTATAGACCCCCATGAAATTGGGGACAGGGAGGGAAGCCGATCACAGATCGGCATCCTCTTTCGGTGAGACCGAAACTGATGAGTCCATATGTGACTGATTATGACAGGACGAAAGGAAAAGAATATCTACCTAGTTGTGTAGATATTTTTTAATACAAAAAAACGTGTGATACACTACTAACCTATGCGTTACACATACATAGCAATTATTTTTTTCATAGGCCTTTTTATTGTAGGGATATTTTTTCGTGCTCCTGCACTGATACAGACATTTAATACAAATATTGTAGATACGGTAGAAGAAGTTCCAACATCAACAACAGCATTTGTTTTTGGTGGCGGTATGGATTACGAAACCGTCATGTCTAAAATGCAAAGAAGGCGAGTAGAAACAGCCGTAGATTTATATAAAGCAGGAAAGGTAGAAACACTTATCATGACGGGAGACGATGGATCATTTCGAGGAAAAAATGAGGTTGATGCGATGGAAAAATTAGCAATAGAACTTGGTGTTCCACCTGAAGCCATTAAAAAAGACGGGAAAGGGTATAGAACCTACCTAAGTTGTTTACGAGCAAAAGAAGAATTTCAAATAACGGATACCGTTGTTATTTCTCAGCAATTTCATCTTCCGCGCATACGATTCTTTTGTGAAGGGCAGGGAATAGATACTATTGGACTCGCTGCCGACGATAAGGAAGGATCAAGTGTATTTGGAAAAGTATGGGGGATGGGTATGAGAGAGTTTCTTGCAAAGACCAAAGCTTGGTGGCAACTAACAATTACAAAACCAAAAACATGACCTTGTGGGTCATGTTTTTTTATGGTGATGAGATTATTCAAATGAAAGAGTGAGCTCATTACTGTACCCAATGCAAGTTTCTTTTTCAGTATCAAATAAACAAAGGCGTACATGGGTCATTTCTTGAGGAAATTCATCCCATACCGCATCAGTAGTTGTATTTGGGTACTGTTGCCATTGGTACGTCCCCTCTAAGCTTGGCTCTTCATCTGGGCTTGCAATTAAGCGAAGTTTTTCTGGAAGCTCTAGGTCTTCTGGAGCTTTCCAAGAAAAAGCCACATTTCCATTCTCTTGAACTGCTGCTCCGAGAGTTAAAGAAGATACTGGGCCATCAATAATTACATCGTTGGCTGCTCCTTCTGTTCTATTAATATATTGTCCTGTTCCTTTTTGTTCTCCTGATTCGTATTCTATAGGTGAGTCAGTCTCTGAATAATCGTACTCAGGGGCACAACCTGCGCCAATAAGGACCACTGCACATAAAAGACCACCAAAACCAAGGATGTATCGTTTCATAGTATATATTTAAGAGTAAAATACTTATGAGTAGTATAACGAAGGGGCAAAGAATTGACAAATGCCCTAAATTAGCAGATAATAGCCATTGTTCATTGAAATAACTATAAGCAAAGACCCCCACCATACGCGTGGTTTTCGGGTCTTTTTGTCGTATGAAACAAGAAAAAATTAGTATAAAAGGAGCAAGGGAGCACAACCTTAAAAATATTAGTGTTGAGCTGCCGCGAAATAAAATGATTGTATTTACAGGACTCTCTGGATCAGGAAAGAGTAGTCTTGCCTTTGATACCATTTTTGCAGAAGGACAAAGACGGTACGTTGAGAGTCTTTCTGCTTATGCAAGACAATTTTTAGGGAACATGCAAAAACCTGATGTCGATGAGATTCAGGGACTTTCTCCTGCAATTTCTATTGATCAAAAGGCGCACAGCGCAAACCCTCGTTCTACCGTTGCGACAATTACAGAAATCTATGATTATCTTCGGGTATTGTTTGCGCGTATTGGAAACCCATATTGTCCAGCTTGTGGTACCAAGATAGAAAAGATGACGACTGATCAAATGGTGGATCAGATTTTTAGTGGGTTCAAAAAACAGAAAAAAGAAAAAGTAAAACAAGACGAAGGGATTATAATCTTGTCTCCAGTCGTTCGTGGAAGAAAAGGGGAGTACTATCAAATGCTTTATGATATGTACAATAGCGGGTTTCTAGAAGTGAGAATTGATGGAAAAATAAAGAGTTTAAGAAATAGAATTAATCTATCAAAAAACAAAAAGCATACCATTGAAATAGTGATCGATAAAATACCAACAGCAAAGATTGATAAGACAAGATTAGCAGAAGCAGTAGAAACTGCTGTCGATTTATCAAACGGATTATGTGGTGTTATTTATCCATCTAGCTCTGAACACATTTTTAGTACAGAGTATGCTTGTCCAAATGATGGGTATAGTTTTCCTGAAATTGAACCACGTCTGTTTAGTTTCAATAGTCCTTATGGACAATGTAAAGCCTGTACTGGTCTTGGAACTGCAGCACTCTTTAGTGAAGAAACATGTACAACGTGCGAAGGGAAACGGCTAAATGATAACGCATTAAGCGTTAAAATAGCAGAAAAGAACATCTGGGAAATAACTGCCATGACCATCGTTGATGCTATAGAATTTTTCATAGAACTTCATGATCATCTGAAAGAACATGAACAAGAGATATCTGCACCAGCACTTAGAGAGATTACCAACCGACTACAATTTATGTTCAATGTTGGATTGCATTATCTCACCATGAATAGACGTGCAGGAACACTTTCTGGTGGAGAAGCGCAACGAATTAGATTAGCGTCTCAAGTGGGGCAACAACTGGTAGGTGCACTGTATGTGCTTGATGAACCCACCATTGGATTGCATCAAAGAGATAATGATCAATTAGTTTCAACACTTAGAAATCTCTGTGATATAGGAAATACCATAATCGTGGTAGAGCATGATGAAGACACCATCCTTGTAAGTGACTGGGTAGTTGATATTGGACCAGGAGCTGGGAAGCACGGTGGAGAGGTTGTTTTCTCTGGGCCACTTGAAATACTTTTAAAAAATAAAGCAGGAAAGATAAAAGAAAAAGAGTTTGACTGTGCCATTATTGGAAAACCAAAAGATTCTATTACTGGAAAGTATTTACGATCTGAACTCAAAATAGACATACCAAAAAAGAGAAGAAAAGTGGATAAATATTCACCAAAGATTAAGATAACAGGAGCCGAAGAGAATAACCTTAAAAATATTAAAGTAGAAATACCACTAAGACGGTTTGTCTGTCTTACTGGAGTGTCTGGATCAGGAAAGTCTACCCTCATGCATAGGATTTTGCATCGTGCCGTAGCAAATAGACTGCACCATGTTGATAAAAGGATTGGGAAGCATAAAAGTATCACTGGGACAGAGTATATTGATAAGATCATTAAAATCGATCAAAAACCTATTGGAAGAACACCACGAAGTAACCCTGCAACATACACAAAGGCATATGATCACATTCGGGATCTTTTTGCTATGACACCAGAAGCCCGTATTCGAGGGTATAAAAAGGGACGGTTTAGTTTTAATAGACCAGGTGGACGATGTGGACATTGTGAAGGAAAAGGAATGCTTACTATTGAAATGCATTTTTTACCAAGTGTAAAAATCCTTTGTGATATATGTAAGGGAGCACGATTTGATAGGGAAACATTAGAAGTACACTTCAATGGAAAAAATATTGCTGAAGTGTTAAACATGACGGTAGAAGATGCTAAAGACTTTTTTGTAGATATTCCAGGGATATATGATAAATTAAAAGTACTCCATGATGTAGGACTTGATTATTTAACCCTTGGTCAATCTGCAACAACTCTCTCAGGTGGGGAAGCGCAACGCATTAAACTCTCTCGTGAGCTTGCGAAAAGAAATACCACAAAGACGCTATATCTTCTTGATGAACCAACTACAGGGTTGCATTATGATGACGTAAAAAAGCTTATTGATGTGCTCCAACGTCTCGTATCTCAAGGAAACACCGTCATGATTATTGAACACAATCTTGATTTGATTAAGTGTGCTGACTGGGTCATTGATCTTGGGCCAGATGGAGGAGATAGAGGTGGGGAAGTAGTCACCGTTGGAACCCCAGAGCAAGTCGCCATGACTGCAAAAAGTTACACAGGGCAATATCTGAAAAGATTACTAAAGGATTAAGCATGGATAACGACAAAGGGAAAAAGAAAGCGAAAAGACTCCCAGATAGTCCGGGGATATATCTTTTTTTTAACCAAGAGAAAGATATTATCTATGTTGGAAAGGCAACATCATTAAAAAGCCGTGTAACGAGTTACTTTGTAGGAAAAAGAACCTCTCGACCAATTGAAAGAATGATCCATGAAGTACAAAGTATAAAAACACAATCAACTGAATCAGTACTTGAAGCTATTGTGCTTGAGGCAAATGCCATTAAAAAGTATCAGCCAAAATATAATGTTATTGGGAAAGATAATAAAAGTTGGAATTACATTACAATAAGTAGATCAGGGTACCCAATATTAGAAACTGCTCGTGAACATGATCTCATGCAAATAGAAACAGATGAGATGAAAAAACAGTATCGATATATTTTTGGACCATATCCTGGGTTAAATACAAAAGCTGCCATTAAAATTCTTACAAGATTATTTCATCTTTCAACCTGTCAAAAGAAAAGAAGAAAAAAGGATGGAGATAAACCTTGTTTGTATTATCAAATGGGACAATGTCTTGGAGTGTGTACAAAAGAGATTACCAAGGAAGATTATAAGAAAAAAGTCATTGCACCACTTGTTACATTTTTAAAAGGTGGAAAAAAACGGTTGATAAAGACTTTTGAAAAAGACATGAAAAAAGCGGCCAAAGCATACGCCTTTGAAGAAGCGGCAAGACTGCGAGATCAAGTACAAAATCTTACAAAGATTCAAGACATTACACTTATCAATAAAAGTTTTGTTGAGGACAGCCTTTATGTTGAAGGTCAAATCCAAAAAGTAGAAGGGTATGATATTTCAAATTTAGGAAGTTCAAATAAAGTTGGTTCAATGGTTGTCTTTACTCATGGGGGCCCAGATAAAAGACAATATAGAAAATTTAAAATAAAAACAGTCGAAGGACAAAGTGATGTGGCTTGTTTGAAAGAAGTGTTAGAAAGACGCTTAAAACATAAAGAATGGCCATTACCAGATCTTTTCTTAATTGATGGCGGAAAGCCACAAGTAAATACCGCCAAAAAAGTGTTAGCACTCGCTGGAGTAGATAGGCCAATTGTGGGTATCGCAAAGGGAGCTGCGAGAAAGAAAAATGAATTTATTATTCCTGATGCAAATAGGGTATTAATTAAATGGGTAAAAATGAATCAGGACATGCTTGTAAACGTACGAGATGAAGCTCATAGGTTCGCCATTGCATTCCAAAGGAAAAGACGAAAGATTAAAAAATAAAAATACACCAACTAAATTGGTGTATTTTTATGTACATTTTTTCCTGCACTGAACTTTATATACATAAAGTGCACTGCAGGGTCGGCGTATCGCGTGAGCGAAACGCCGTCCCACCTTCATCACGTCCCTCCAGACGTGAGCCTGTGCCCACGCCGAAGGTGTGGGCTAATGAGTGTCTGGCGACGGAGAGGCTTTCCGGCCGGCGCCCACGATGATGTGGATCTCGAGGAGACCAGAGGTCGGGATGTCATCAAGCGGCTGGCGCTCTTCAGGAAGATCCTCGAACTCTTCGAGGGCTTCCTTCAGGAGTTCCTCAGACTGGTACTGGGTCAGCAGAAGCTGTCCGACGCAGTTTTCCATGATCTGACGGAGTGCCGCCTGGGAGTAGATGAACTGGGTCCAGGGACCAGCGTAGGTCATGAGCCGGATCCCCTTCCCAGTTTCGCAGCGCTTGACGATCGGGTCGATCTGTCCTTCGGGCAGTCTCGACTCCATCAGGCGGCTGCGCATCGTCAGGAAGTTGTCCCGCGTGATCCAGCCTTCGCGAAACACACCCCACAGGGCACGCATCGCCGACTCCTTCGAGGAGTGCCTGACCTCCTGGGTCACCCGGAAGGCCCCTTGGTCCGGGATCCACTCGTACTTGAGGCGCGGCAGCAGCTCGCCACCCTTGTTGCCAGTGCTCATCGTTCGTTTCCTCCACACTATTGAATTCAGTTTGTGTTGTGCCTCCCCACGAGCACCAAACTGAACAGGTATTTAGGGGAGCAAACATACGAAGTGTCATATTCTTGTTCCCCATAGTGTGATAAGGACGATGGTGCATATTGACAAATATATCATATTTTGTTAAGTATATCGCTTTAGTTAGTAATATAAATGTGAAGACCCGCCAAGCAACTGCTTGGCGGGTCTTTGTGGTCTCTCTTCAGGGTTGAGCCTTCCCGTTTTCTACAAACAGACACAGCCTGTAGTAGTAACGGGTGGACTCTGACCCAAGAAGGTACTCCTGTGGAAGTCTCGAGACTTGCCATGTTGGGATTGAGTATTCCCAGCTCAGTGCCACCGTAATAGACCAGGCGATTTCATAGAAACCGTTCTGGCGTTTTGGAGTGACTCCAAGTAAATCCCACAGGAGCCGTTCTTCGTGGTAAACCTCTAGGAGGTTTCGAATAGTGACCATTGTCCTCCCTTGTCTAAGGTTTCGTTATCTATCTGTACCCAAAACAGACAATCTAACCATAATAACTAGGAGATGTCAAGGGTAGAGTGAAAAGTGAAAACAAAAAACTGCTATATGTAGCAGTTTTTTATAAACCTATAGATTTGAGATATCAAACACATAGGTCGGGATGGCACGGTGCTCATCCCTTTTTTTAGGGTGGTGCGCGTGCCATTTCTTCTCCTTGTTGGTTGTCAGGCTGCCGAGAGCGGCGGGGGTGGTGGCTGGTCCTCTTCGAGGACCTCGATGTCTTGCCATGGGGCGTCGTAGGTGAGCCCTCTGCGGTTTTGAAGCATTGACCGAGGCGCCATCACGGTGAGAAGGGGGACCCCTGCGTCAGAGAGCTCTTGGGCTTCTTCTTTGTTCATCCAGATGGTCATAATGTCTTCCGGGCCTTGAGGTCCGGTGAGATGGCATGTGACCTCAAAGGTCAGCACCATCTGGCTATTGGCAACTTCAAGTCCTTTCCCAAAGTACTCGAGAAGACCCGTCAGGATCCCTTTCTCTTTGGGTACAATCTCTTCCCGATTGATCTTCAGCCGGATCTTCATCTCGTCCCTCCTTGGTGTGAGTATTTAGCCACAAGCGGCTTTCTTGCAGAAAAAACACAAAGGGACATATGTACTTTCTGCAAGAAAACAACCCTCGACAAAAAAATATACCACAAAACGATCATATCGTCAATACAGTCAAAGAGAAATAGAAACCGGGGGCTTATTTTCAGGTTATCCCCAAAAAGTGGACAAATATTCCTAAAAAGAGTTGGAAAAACCATAAAAGTGGGATATAATGGATTCACGTGGGGAAAAGTGGGGAAAATGCTTGTCTTCCTACTTACGATAAAAACGCTATGTTCATCGGTGAATACTCACACAACGTAGACGAAAAGGGTCGGATTGCCGTCCCAAAGAAATTCCGCCAAGCACTTGCAAGCGGTGTTGTTGTTACACGTGGTCTAGATGATTGTCTGTTTCTTTATACCAAAAAGGAATGGGCAAAGCTGGCAGAAAAACTTGCTAGTCTTCCATTCGCGCAAGCAAACACTCGAGCATTCGCTCGGTTAATGCTCGCAGGGGCCATGGATGTAAAGATAGATAAACAAGGTCGAGTCATGCTACCAGATTACCTTCGCGCTTTTGCTGGTCTCAAAAAAGAGATCACTGTAGCCGGTCTATACAACCGTCTAGAAATTTGGGATCAGAAAAAGTGGGAAGAGTATAAGAAAAAAACAGAAGCAAAAAGTTGTGAAATCGCTGAACAGATGGCGGAATTAGGAATATAGTATGGGACCAAAAAGACATGTACCTGTACTTCTTGATGAAGTCATTGAGTCACTCAAACTCTACCCCGGAGCACATGTTATTGATTGCACCGTAGGGGATGGGGGACATTCAGAAAAAATACTAGAAGCAACTACTCCAGAAGGAAGGCTCATTGCAATTGATGCAGATCCAGAATCACTTCTTCGTTCAAAACAACGACTCTATCCATTTGATGGAAGAGTGACATTTGTACGAGAAAACTTTGAAAAACTCGAAGAGATTGTAAAGGAACATCCTATTGGATCAATTCATGGAGTACTTATGGATTTTGGGTGGTCTAGTCCACAGTTTAGTGAAAGAAATAGAGGATTTAGTTTCGAAGGAGATGAACCTCTCGACATGCGCTACGCTGCTGGAAAAGATAACAAGCAAAGTGCAGAAGACTTTATAAACAATGAATCAATAGAAGAAATTGAAAGAGTCTTTGCAACCTATGGAGAAGAACGATTCGCAAATGAAGTAGCTTGGCAGATTGGGGAAAAGAGAAAAAAAGAAAAGATTAGTACGACCAAGCAACTTGTAGACCTCATTTTGGAAGTCTATAGAAAAAAACTCAATACAGAAAAAGAAATACCTTGGATTGGAGGAATACATCCAGCAACGAGAATTTTTCAATCAATAAGAATTGCGGTAAACAATGAATTAGGTGTAATAGAAGATGTATTACCTCAAGCAGTAGAGGTGTTGCAGTCAGGGGGACGACTCGCGGTTATCACGTTTCACTCTCTAGAAGATAGGATTGTAAAGCATTTTTTCAAAAGCATAAAAGACAAATCAATACATATTATTACCAAAAAACCTATCGTGTGTAGTAATGCTGAGGCAAAAGAAAATCCACGAGCACGTTCAGCAAAACTACGCGTTATAGAAAAAATATAAATATGAGACAATTTCGTCGCAAAAAACAAACCATGAGACAACGAAAGCAAGCGGTAACACGCATATTTTTAAGCAACACTTCACGGTTTGCTCTTATTGCTATTGTGGCAACGTTTGGGTTTTTAAATGTGACGCAAATTACAGGATCTCTTTCAACCGGAGGATATGATATGGGAGATCTTCGTCGAGACATAAGTGGTCTTGATAGAGAAATTCAAAAGATCGAAGTAGAAATTGCAGAAGAAGGATCAATCATTCGTATTCAAGAGCGACTAAAATCAGAAAACATAGAAATGGTACCAGTTGGAAGCGATCTTGCGTATATAAACCTTCCGGGAACAACCGTTGCCGTTCGCTAGAAAAATATAAAAAGAAACCACAAAGAAACTCCATGGGAGTTTCTTTCTATTTATGGTAAAATAAGAACATAAAAGTAATGTATGTGGATTCTTATCTTACAACGTATGGCCATCGAGTTTATTCTTGATATCCTTTATTTTCCACTATGGTGGTTTACCGGGGGCATACGATTTATTTTAGGCTATTGTAGAAATCTTCTTGCATCAGCAAATGCATGGTTAGTACCAGGACTATGGGCCCGGTATATTTTTGTTCCTATGTTTGGGCAATATGATTGGCAAGGAAGAATTGTGAGTTTTTTTGTACGGTTCATGAATGTGGTTATTAGATCATTTCTCATGCTCCTTTGGTTATTTGTGCAAGCAATCATTGTGATGATCTGGATTGCCTTTCCTATATTTATTTTCACCATGCTTCTTCGAGCTATTATCTAGCATATGTTATTTGAACCTCAAGAAAAATTATCACTCATATCTTGCGAAACCTGTAAAAGTACAGGGTTTGTTGGATTCTCTCATTGTAAGGTGTGTCACGGCATGAGTGTTGGTAGAATGGTGAACGGTACCTTTTTATATTGGGGAACACCACTAAATAGATATCACATCGCAACAAGAAAGGGGAGACGACAGCTTGAAAAATTTAGAGTCATTGGAGCGGTAATCTTTGGGATCGGGTTTCTCGCATTGTTCATGTATAGCGTCTACACTCAAGAGCTCATTTTAGATCTCGTAAAAGGTTCTTTTTGGGAAAGTTCTCCAAACTATGTAGCACTCTTTTTATGGTTTTCTATTATTTCATTTTCTTACCTTGTATATAGAGGCATTATTCATAGGCGGCCTCTTAAAGAAATAAACTACAAGCAAGAACAAAAGGAACCACGCATTGAGGAAGAACAAGGTCCTGGTTCATTTGAAGAAATCAGAAAAAATATTCCAAGCAAGAAAAGATTAGATATCTCAGAAGTCTTTACGGTTGAAGCAAAAAAAGTACTAGAGGAAGCGTACAATGTGGCAGATAGATATCAGAGCGAAGATGTTTCACCAGCCCATGTTTTTTATGCCCTTATCATGGTGCCAAACATTGCCTCAGTCTTTTTACGTCTGGGTATTTCAATGAGTGTGTTGCAAGCAAGTATTGCAAAACTCTTCACAAAAAGAAATATTCCAAGAAACCCACTTCTCTCACATGAAGTAAAAGACATCATGTTTAGATCGTATGAGCAAGCGTACGACAGAAAAGAATCACAGGTACGTTCAACAAATCTATTAGTTGCAGCAGTTTTTGAATCAGAACCCTTACAAGAACTACTCTATGACCTTAAAGTAGATAAAGAGAAATTAGAAAATGTGGTTGCCTGGGTACGTATTCGAGAAAAACTGCGAGAACAATACCTCGCAATCCATAAAGCAGGAGCACACAGAAGTAAACACGGTATAGATAGAGCAATGACCGCCGTTGCAACACCGTATTTAAATAAATTTAGCCAAGACATAACGCTTGCTGCAAAGTATGGGCATCTTGGTGCTTGTGTTGCAAGAGACAAAGAGATTGAAGAAATATTTAGAATTATTGAAGGGGGAAGACAAAGTATAGCGCTCGTTGGAGAACACGGCGTTGGGAAAATGAGTATTGTTGAAGGGATTGCCCAGTTAATGGTTGAAGAGCGTGTGCCAAAAAGGCTTCACGACAAAAGACTTGTACAACTTTCTACCTCAGCACTCTTGTCTGGAACAACGATGAATGGGGCGATTGAAAGACTTCGGCGCATGATGCACGAGATATCTAAAGCTGGCAACATTATTTTGTTTATCAATAACATTCACGATCTGGTGACCGTCGGTGGAGAAACAGAAGGGTTAGATGTATCAGAAGTGTTAGCAGAGTTCCTTGGACCTGGAAGATTCCTTACTATTACGTCAACAACAACAGAAGGGTACAATAAACACATAACAAATACCCAACTTGGTACAGTGCTTTCTCGTGTGAACATTAAAGAAATGAATCACAATCAAGCAATTCAGGTATTAGAATCAAAAGTTGGAGGCGTAGAATATAAACAAAAAGTATTTTTCTCATATGACGCTATCGCAGCATCGGTTAAGTTTGCAGAAAAGTTCCTACATGATCAACAACTTCCAGAAAGTGCGATAGACATCATGGCAGAAGGAGCAAGTTACACCAAAAATAAAAAGGGGGAAAGTCATCTTGTTACGGCAGAAGACATTGCCTCAATCATTAGTAATAAAACAGGTATCCCAACCACCAGTATTTCTGAAGACGAATCAGATAAACTCTTAAGACTTGAAGAAGAAATGCATAAGCGCATCATTGGGCAAGATGAAGCTGTCATCCTTGTATCAAATGCTCTTCGGCGCGCACGAGCAGAAATTCGTTCGACCAAAAGACCAATTGCAAACTTTTTATTTCTGGGACCAACCGGTGTTGGAAAAACAGAACTTGCAAAAACTATTTCTTCAGTCTACTTTGGTGGAGAAGAACGCATGATTAGAATAGACATGAGTGAGTTTCAAGACAAAGGAAGTATCTATCGTCTTATCGGACAACCCGGGCAACAAGGAACAGGCCTATTAACGGAATCAGTAAGACAACAACCATTCTCTCTTATTTTGCTTGATGAAATGGAAAAGGCTAATAAAGACGTATTAAATATATTCTTACAGGTTTTTGACGATGGGCGGCTTACAGATAGTGTGGGGCGAGTGATTGATTTCACAAATGCTATTATTATTGCCACCTCAAACGCAGGAACAGGGTTTGTCCAAGAAAAGATCCAAGAAGGGGTGAAAATGGAAGACATTAGGCAAGAGCTTGTCCGTGGAAAACTAAAAGAGTACTATAGACCAGAGTTCCTTAATAGATTTGATGGTATTGTGCTCTTTAAGGCACTAGAAAAAGAAGAGATTAAAAAGATTGCGAGGCTCATGCTTAAACGCGTAGAAAAGGATCTCGAAGCGCGTGGAGTAGCACTACGAGTAGAAGACGCAGCGCTTGAAGCGTTAGCTGATGCTGGGTTTGATCCAGAGTTTGGAGCAAGGCCAATGAGACGAGCCATTCAAGAACATGTTGAAAATGCTCTTGCAGATTTAATTTTGCAAGGAAAACTCAAACGAAGAAATACCGTTGTCATTGGGGAGGGGATTAATATCTCTATTGAATAAGACCGTTGTATGATGTTTTGGTGGTACTTCATTCTGAGCGCCGGGGTTGCAGTACTTCTTACTGGGATCGTCCGCATAATCATGCGGCATTTTAGTATTGTGGACATTCCACATATTGAAGAAAGAAAAAAACATAAACGAGCAACACCCCTTGGGGGAGGCATTGCCATTTTTGGTGCAGTGCTTATTAGTCTTGTGTATTGTATGTACGTAGGCTTCTTTGGAGACGAAGTAACACACAGACAACTGATTGGGGTACTTATTGGAGGAGCAGTCCTTATTGTTGGTGGCCTACTTGATGATATATATAACTTAGGAGCGAAAAAGCAGATGATAGCGCCCGTTATAGCGTCCCTTACTATTATTGCTTTCGGGATTGGTCCACATATTATTACCAATCCTTTTGGAGGAGTTATACACTTAGGAGACTTGAGTCTTTCAGTTGGAGTACTTGGAAACATTGTGGTGTTTGCAGACATCTTAGTATTCTTTTGGCTCATGGGAACCATGTTTACCACAAAGCTTCTAGATGGGTTAGATGGATTAGTATCAGGGATTGTAGCCATTGGAGCGTTAATGATATTTTTTCTCACACAACAACCTGCTTGGCTTCAACCAGAAGTGTCACTTATTGCTATTATCTTGGCAGGAGCGTGTACCGGATTTTTAGTATGGAATTTTGAACCAGCTAAAATATTTTTAGGAGAAGGTGGTAGTCTATTTACGGGGTATATGTTAGGGATTTTAGCTATTATTTCTGGCGGGAAAATAGCAACCACACTCCTTGTGATTGCTGTCCCTGTATTAGATGTCGTGCGCGTCATGATTAGACGCATCCAAAAGAAAAAATCAATTCTTGTAGCAGACGATGAGCATCTACATTTTAAGTTGATTCATTCTGGTCTTTCACAAAAACAAGCAGTCCTTCTTTTTTATCTGATCTCTTTATTGTTTGGTGCGACTACCTTATTTTTACAAAGCAAACAAAAGATCATGGCACTTCTCTTGTTGTTTATCCTCATGGTATTAGTGGGGCTTTGGTTTTCTGGGAAAGAAAAGAAGTAGTATGTTATTTAGAAAGAGCAAAAAACAAGCATCAAAGAAATTCAAGATTATATTTATTATCGTCCTTGGGCTTTGTCTTATCGGGATAAATGCCTGGAAGTTTTTTTGGTCTACAGCCATAGTTGAGTTAGATGGACAGCCTCTTCACGTTTTAGTTGCAAAAAACAACTATCATCTTAAAAAAGGCCTTGGGGGAAGAGAAACACTTGGAGATTACGATGGTATGGTCTTTCTATTCCCTAAAGAACTCAGGCAGGGGATAGTCATGAGAAATATGCACTTTCCAATAGATATCATATGGATAGACGTATTTGGGAAAGTGGTAGATATTGCCCCCTCTGTGCAGGTAGAGCCTAATGTGGAAGAAGAGGACCTTACGGTCTATTATCCGCGTAAGGAAGCCAAATTTATCCTAGAATTAGCTGCTGGCTGGGCCGAAGAGCAGGACCTTAAGATAGGGGACAAGTTTACCGTTATAGACGAGTAGCCTTAGGTATTGACAGATATATCATTTTTGGCTATACTACGCACGTTTCCCGTTATAAATACCTGTAGGGAAGGTATTTACTACAAAAATTTTAATATACAAATATGTTCGCAGTTATTGAAACAGGTGGTAAACAACACCTGATCGAATCAGGACAAACGCTACAAATTGGAAAAGTTGAAGGTGAAAAGGACGTTATTTTTGATAAAGTATTACTTTTAGCAAATGATGACGGTACTGATGTACAAATTGGAACTCCTTACCTAGACGGCGTAACGATTGAAGCAGTAGTCCAAGAACAAGGACGAACCAAGAAACTTCGTGTAATTAAATACAAACCAAAAGTTCGGTATAAGAAAGTACAAGGACACCGACAACACTTCACACGGATTAAAGTTAAAGACAACAAATAAAAGAACGGCCTTGTGCCGTTTTTTTATTTTATATTTATTTAAAATTTAAGGTGATAGAATAAATATGTATAACATGTACGCGGGATTGTGGGCTAAAACTTGTCAGTCTGTATGTTCGATAGGGCATTGGAAAGATGGAGAAAAAATAGCATCTGGGACGGGTTTCATCGTTGATGGGTATTTAGTAACAAATAATCATGTATATTTTTGTCCACCCTCAGATACCGTGATAGTTGAGTTTGTTGAAATAGATGGTTCAACATCAAGGTTTAGAAAGGAATTTACCAAAGATGAATTTGTAAGCGCCCTAAAGGATGGATCACCAGAGAGTAATTGGGATTTCGCGATTATTGAAATAGAAGATTTGAAAGATTTTCCATCATTAGAACTACAAATCAACAATGTTGATTTTCCTATTGGGATGCAGGTAGGAATGCTAGGTTATGCATTTAGCCAAGGTAATTTATCAATGCATGCAGGCATGGTTTCATCACATTATTCTAAAAATAGTGTTAGATATATACAGATTGATGCAAGTGTAAATCAAGGGAATTCGGGAGGGCCTTTGTTGGATGTCTCTACTGGTAAAGTAATTGGTATAGTTACAAGAGCCGCAAAAGGGCTTAGTGAATTTTTTGACGAATTAATAGAAAGTTTTGACCAAAATATTAGACACCTTTCTCGTTTTAAAGGGAGCATACGTATGGGAGGAGTCGATCATTTTCAGGCGATGAAGACAACGCAGGCGCAGATGCAGGTTATTTCAAAAGAAATAAAAAGATCTGCAAACGTAGGAATAGGATATGCTTTCTCATTAGATGAAATAAATAGATTCTTTAAGAAGTAAAATAGTATTATGAAAGCACTCTTATTTATCATAGCAATAATCCTTTTTGGTTTTGTTTCTTATATTTCTTTTTTAAATAGAGGACATGAAAAAATTGTAGAAATATTTGCTACTTCTATAGTTTTAGGTATAGGTACGGCTTTATTTTCGATGACATTTATATTGAAGCCTCAATACTATGAAAAGAGCTTTATTTCCTCAGTTACAGTACAACATGACAGGCATGATATAAATTTGCAAGAGATAGATTACTATGATTCATTGAAAGACGGTAGGAATTTCCCCTCAATTCCATACAGTAATAAATATTTACGAGTAAAGCAGTTTTATTTTCAAAAATTTCCAGAAGAGTTTGATGTAAAGAAGGAAAAATTAGATCTGCAATTATATTTAGATATATTAACTTACTCTATACTAACTGACATGTTCAACCAGTTTTCAAATGCGTGGACATCTAACGTTGAATATATAGATCTTCCTACAGGTTCTTTAATAAGAGGAAATCATGGAGAAGAAAAGGCGTATAATGTGATTACTTGGGATGATATTATCAAACAAACAGATTATAGAATCTTTGAGAAATTTAAACCTAACGATTTGATTTTTCCACCAGGAGGAAATATGAAAATACCTAAAAATTCAAAATTAAAAATTTCCTCTAAACCAAGAAGATTCACACTTACAATGGAAGACAAAATAGGAAAGTTTCAAATACGGGTAAGGTCATTACAAGGTAGTAGGTCAGCTGGCGAGATAGGTAGTATGTTAGGTATACCAACATCAGATCATCAAAATTTTACTACATATACTTATGAAATAAAATTTATCTCAGAAATAAAGAAGTGGAGATCAGGAAGCCCCGAAGTGGTTTTTCGTAAAAAATGGTTTTCTACAATAGAGAAAATTCTAATAGAAAATTATTCGTATAATAAATATTTAGAAAATGCAAAGGAATGGTATCTGATGTATGGTAAAAAATAAGAACATTTTTATTTCCCAACCCCAGTCCTATGACTAATAGCACTCCCTAACGTAATCTCGTCAGCGTATTGTAAATCACTCCCCATAGGAAGACCTCTTGCAAGTCTCGTAATAATAAGATCAGGTCTAATCACCTTGATCTTTTTTTCTAAAAATAACATTGTGGTTTCCCCAGGCATATCTGGGTTTAGAGCAAGGATCACCTCAGTTATATCCTTTTGCTCAATTCGTACAAAAAGTTCTCGTATTTTTGTTTTATTTAAACTATCTTCTTCGTCCACTTTAATCATCTTTCTAATCACATGATACCGTCCCTTGTATTTCCCAGTCTTCTCAATCGCCTGCACGTCTTGTGGTTCGTGAACAATGCAAAGAATATTTCTTTCTCGTTTCATGTCAGAACAATAGAAACATGGAGACGTTTCAGAAAAATCCCAGCACGCCTGACAACTTCTGATTGAAGCAATCAGTTCTTCAATAGATCTATTCAATTCCACCACATCTTTTTTCCCAGCATTAAGAAGATGAAACACAAATCGTTCAGCAGTACGCCTTCCAACACTCGGTAGCCGAGAAAAAGAGGTTATAAGTTGTCGAATTGGGTCTGGGTATGCCATAGAGCAAAACTCCCTCAAAAAGAGGGAGAAATGTTTAGTATGTTTAAGAAAGGCCAGGAATGTTTGGGAGGCCACCCATTTCTTTCATCTTCATCGCCATGATGCGTTGCATCTTTTTAAGTCCTTTTTCATGAAGCTGCTTAATTGTTTTTTCAAGCTTCTCTTTTTTACTTGGCGTAAGCCATGATTCGTCAATTGCAAGACCAGTCATCTGAAGATTCCCATCAAGAGTCATCACAATCCCATCGTCGTCAACTGAGATTGATTCTTTCCCTAATGCATCTTGCATGGTCTTCGCTTGATCTCGAAGGTCTTTAAACTGTTTGAGTTTATTAAACATAGAAGTGTATATATATAAATAAGTTTACCTATGTGGGGATGCGACTTAATGTACCGCTGGAGCACTTTCACCATGATGCATATCAAGGCTACGGTAACTTGCACGTGTTTCATCAAAAAAGATTTTGACGACACCAGTAGGTCCATTACGATGTTTTGCTATATGGACTTCTCCAATATGGCGTTCATCAGGTGGAATGTCCTCTAACCGGTAGTTTCCGTCAGCAGCCTTTCTATAGATAAATAACACAATGTCAGCGTCTTGCTCAATACTACCAGAATCTCGGAGATGTGACAATTTAGGGATGGCTGGTTTTGTCTGCTCTACTGCACGAGAAAGCTGTGAAAGGGTAAGCACAGGGATATCTAATTCACGAGCAAGGAGCTTTAACCCTCGACTCATCTCAGCCACTTCCTGTACCCGTCCCTGGTTTGCTTTAGAGCTCGTAGGGTTCATAAGTTGCAAGTAATCGATCACAATCATATCAAGGCCGTGTTCAGCCTGTAGACGCCTTGCTTTGGTTCTAATTTGTAAGACATTCGCTCCAGCCGTGTCATCAATAAAAATCTTAGCTTCAGAAAGCTTTCCCATAGCGTGCCCAATACGAGGAAAATCATCACTATCCGGTTTGTCAGATAAGTTACCAGTTCGAAGCTTCCACAAATCAACTCCAGCTTCAGCACAAAGCATTCTATCAACCAATTGTTCTTTACTCATCTCAAGAGAAAAGAGACCCACAGACGCATGTCCACGGATAGCCGCGTGACGCGCAATATCAAGAGCAAGAGAGGTCTTTCCAACGGCAGGTCTAGCAGCTAAGATAACAAGATCAGATTTCTGGAATCCAGCGAGCAGATTATCAAGTTTAGGAAATCCAGTAGGAATTCCTCGAAGCTTTCCTTTTTCACGATGGAGCTTATCAATTCTTTCAAAGGCATTATCAAGCACAGATCTAATCGGTACAAAGTTTTGTCTCATGTGCTTTTGTGTCACACTAAACAATAGCTGTTGTGCTTCATCAAGAACTTTATTTACATCTCCTTCTTGTTCTCTATACCCAAGCTTGGTAATCTCCCCAGCTGCGATCAAGAGCTTTCTGTGAAGAGACTTCTTTTTGATAATCTCAGCATACTGCACAATATGCGCAGAGGTCGGAACAGCATTAGATAATGCAATAAGATAGGTTCGCCCACCGATGCCTTTAAGCTTTTCAATTTCTTCTAATCTATTTCCAAGGGTTAAAACATCAATAGGTTCATTCTTACCATAAAGCTCAAGAATAACCTCAAAGATAGATTTATGGGTATTTTTATAAAAGTCACCAGGTTCAACAATGTCAACAATCTTAAGCATCGCTTCTTTATCAAGCAAAACAGCCCCAAGAAGGGATTGTTCAGCCTCAATGTTCTGAGGGGGGATCTTTTCTAGATCAATGATACTTTTACTCATAGTATTCCCATCATATACTATTTGATTTAACCCTTCAAATGGGGCTCTGGTGATAGAGTGTGTAGAACATGTGTATATAAAATCAAGAAACAAAAAAACACCTATATATAGGTGTTTTTTATTCCTCAATCCTTTCTATAAAGTAAAAAAGATAGTCGGTAGCCGCGGGGCGCCGAGTCACATGAGCTTCTTGGCACGAACGTTGTTCGTGCTAGTCGTCATAATAACTCGACGCCGATTCCGCGGCTTTCATGGGTATTCTGACCTGATCACATCCAGTGCCCGATGAGGGCTTTATCACGCCGGGCCGTGCGTTCCGCCTCGAGCACCTCAGCGGTGGCAGACTGGTTGCGATCGTAGCAGATGGTGACGAGGATCTTTGCTCCCGTGGGAAGCAGGAAGACAGAGCCGTAATGGCGGACATCCCAGTTGTTCGAGGTCTCCGAGAACTCAAACCAACCACCGCAGCCCTTCTTGAGCATCTCATCAAGGGCCTCGGGGTTATCAACTGCTGGGCCGAAGATCTCATCGAGTCCTTCCACCGGGCGGTCGGCCCACGTCACGACGCTGAAAGCACGACCGGGTAAGGTCGGGGCTGGAAGCTGCTGTTTCCCCAACGTGTTCCACAGCAGCTTGTCGACGTAGTGACGGCCATCGCTCGGCCCCCACATATTGCCCTGGGAGGACACGTAGGTGTGGGAGTCACCTAGGAAAAGATGAGGATAGAGTTCGTCTCCGTCGATGGCGTTGCCCAGGCTTTCCCAGAACTTCAAGATCAGTACGATGGAAGCGTTCATAACGTCCTCTCGGTTGCGATTCATTGTGGTGATTGCGAAGCCTCAGTTCAGGTCAAAACGACCTTCTCCTTCTCCTAGTACCTAGACGTAAGGAAACAAGAAAAGGAAAAGGTCTTTATAAAAGAACGCATTCAATAAAAAACTATAGTAAAAAGAGGGAGTTTTGTCAATGGGGTAGAGCATTTGATTTAACCCTCTAAATTAGTGTATGGTGATAGTATCTATATGAAAATTTGTCTTATCAATAACCTTTATCCACCCTATGCCAGGGGAGGAGCTGAGCAGGTCGTAAAAAAGACCATAGAAGGGCTCATAGAAAAGGGACATGACGTTGTCCTTATAACGACCTCACCGAAAGGCAAAGAGTGTATAAAGGAAGGAAAACTCACTATTTATCGGTTTCAACCACGAAACCTATTTTTTTATACGGAAGCCCATAAGCACAATATCTTTTCTCGACTACTTTGGCATATGCAAGACATTGCCCACACTGGAGCAGGGGAATACGTAAAAGAAATTTTAGAAAAGGAAAAGCCAGATGTCGTGCACACCCATAATCTTATGGGTGTGGGATTTGTAATACCACGAGTCATTAGATCGTTAAAACTTCCACATATTCATACGGTTCACGATGTACAGCTAGTTGAGCCAAGTGGCATTATTTTAAAACAAAAAGAAAAGAACCTTAGATATCATGGTCCACATGTCGCACTCTACACCGCACTTATGAAGCGCCTTATGGGTTCACCAGATGTAGTTGTGTCTCCATCTCAATTTTTACTAAACTTCTATGAATCACGTGGATTCTTTCCAAAGTCAAAAAGAGTGATGGTGAGAAATCCTATTACTTTTGAAGTGGAAGCAGAAGTGGAAAAAGGGGAGGGAAGTGGAGTCTTCCAATTTCTCTATCTTGGTCAAATTGAACAACATAAAGGAGTGGATTTTCTTGTGCATGCAGTCGATGAACTATTGGATACAAACAGTGTTCAATTGAAATTGCAGGTTGTTGGCGGTGGGTCACTTCTTGAACACATTAAAAGTTCAGTAAAAAATAAAGATAAAATCGTCTTTTCTGGGAAAGTTGATCGAGCAAATATTCCAGATCTTTTAAAGCAAACCGACGTCACCATTATCCCGTCTCTTTGTTATGAAAATTCACCGACAGTCTTTTTTGAAAGCCTTGCATTTAGTACCCCGGTACTAGCAAGTGACATCGAAGGAATTGCTGAGCTTGTAGAAGAAGGAGTGAATGGTATTACCTTTAATGCAGGAGACTCTGATTCATTAAAAGAAAAAATATTGTGGTGTGTAGAACATCAGAATGAAATAAAAGAGATGGCAAAAGAAACAAGAGTATCACTCTTACGTTTAAATCAAAAAGAATATATTAATGACATGATTAATTTGTATCAAGTTGGGAAGGTGTCCGAGAATATCTAAACACCCACACGTTTCCATTTTCTGTTGCAAACGCTTCGTCAGAAGAATGTATTGCCCCTTCTAAAATAGTAGGGAAATCAATCCAATATTTATTGAGGACAAAGTACGCAGTATCAACACCGGCAACATCCATTGCCGCATACATGTACTCACGCTTTTGTCCTTCATACAACATGTGAAGGTACTCATCATAGAGTTCTCCACCAGTTGGAATACTATAATAATAGAGTGGATCACCGTTTACATCGTAGTAATGTAAGAACCCATACAGATCAATGGCTGCAGCGGCTCCCATAATGTTACTAAGTACAATATAAGGCTTATCTTGAGCCTTTTTATGAATATACTGTGCACCCAAACTGTCCGCTTTTGTGACGTTAAATCCCTTGTAATTTACCTTGGGATTTTTTTGTGGGTAGGTAAGATAGAATGAGGTCGAAAGGAAGATGGCTGTTATAAGGCAGGTGCTGATGATAAGGATATTTTGCTGTCGTCTAATAAAACGGATAAGGGTAACCATCCCAAAGAGACTTAAAGGTATGATGAAAAACATACTGACATGCATCAAGCGTTCAGCATATTGAAGTTGCTCATACACTTGTAAGTTCGGGACCGTGATCCACGTGCTTGCAAAAAAAGCATTGAGAACAATGATGAGTGGAAAGGCAATAAAGATCGTGTACGGTGTTTTCTTTTTTATATTAAAGTATCCATAAATAGCAAAACCAATAAGAAGTAAAATCACTGCCCATCTGTATGTGTAGATGAGGTCATATAAAAATGGTACGGGTGTATCAAAAAAATAGTACGGTGCCGTAAAGAGTCCAGTGAAGTTTGAAAGATGATCTCGAATGTAAGAAAGGGGTTGAAGTCCCACTCCTTGCTTTAAAAGAAAAGACCCTAAAAGAAGAGGTGTTAATATTGCTCCAATGAAACTATAAACAGCGTAACTAGCGTAACGAATACTTCGAGAAAAAGAGTGTTTTCTAAAAAACAGTAAAAGGCAAAGACCCAAGAAAAACCAGAATGCAAAGATTCCTGTAAGTGGATGGGTAACAACCGCAGCTGATGCGACCAAACCTACTATGAATAAGAAATGTGTTCGCTTAAAAACAAGCGGACTTATAAGAATCGTAGAAAGGGTGAAAAAGTTCGCCAGGTTATGTGGAGTCGTTGCGATCATGGTTTGTAAGGGGTATAGGAGGAGTAATAGTGTTCCTGCCCTAGCGTATCTCTCATAGGTACGAAACCCATAGCGTAGGGTTGTATAGGTACATAAAGGAAGAAGAGTACTTGCAAGTACTGGTACCAACCAGATATCAATAAGCTTTACTGAAAGACCTGTGATGTGCGCTAATATGTTTACACTTACAAATTGCCCAATATAAAAAGGTGTCTTTGGTTCAGCAAACCCAAATTGAAAAATATAGGATTCAGTCGCTCTATGAAGGAAGGGGTCATACCCATACCCAAGCTTATAAATAATAGCGGCTAAACTAAACGTTAAAAAGAAATGAAAGATAAGAGAAATAAACCCAACTTTCGTTCGCTTTACGCTAAGGTGATAAAACAATAATAAGGCAGTGGTAATAGCAAAGAGAATAAAAAACTTTGGCCCAAAGATTAGCCAGGGGGATTGCAAGACACCAGTTGTGACTCTTGTAATAATACGGATAAAAAGAAGCGCCTGAAAGAATATAATCGTTCCAAGAAGAAGGGAAGAAGATAATGAGATGCCAGCAGGCTTAACAAAGTACGGGAGCATACGACGAAACATTCGACGTACCGTAAAGCGAGGGGGAACTTCATGAGAAGAAAAGAAGAAAAAGCAAAGGGAGACAATACCAGTAAAGATAAAGGTAAGAAAAATCGTAAGGGGGGTACTCACAAAAAAGAAGTATAAGACAGCGTGAGTTATAATCGTAAATAGGGTGGCACTTAACACTGACCATACGTATCGTAATGGGAAAGAAAAGAACATTTTTGTGGAAGCAATAACCACACCACAACTTCCTATAAATCCAATAAGCCCTAGGGTTCCTAGGGTGTTCGTAAATAGGTGATCTTGGCTAAATAAACCAATAGCAATCATGGCTAGGCAGACAAGGGGGAGTGTGATATATTTGAGCTGGAGCATAAATAGAAAATAAAGCTCTACATAGCACAATCATAGCATAAAAAGAGAACCTGTAAACCCATATGAGTAGTGAAAGCATTGAGGCCTTCTATACAACTGATGAATATATTAAAGGACATCCAACCCTCCATGAGGAGGATTCAGCCTGGAAAATAGAAAAAATGAAGCCATTTATCGATGCGTTTATAAAAAGAACACCCAAAAAAGAGGTGTGTATTCTTGATGTTGGAGGTGGCGCAGGAATCATTTTAAAAAATATTGCGAAGTATCTTCAAGAGACCCATGACAAAAAAGTAATAAAGTATTGCTTGGATCTTTCTCCAGGTATGGTTGAAATTCAAACCAAAAATAATCAAGATATTATAAAAGCTATTGCTGGAGATATTAGAGAGACACCTTTTTCTGATAAAGAAATTGATCTCGTATTAATGATCGATGTATTAGAACATGTCCAAGAACCAGATAAAGTTATAAAAGAAATAGAAAGAATCGCAACGTGCGCATTATATAAAGTACCACTTGAAGATACCGTATATTATAAGCTCATGGATCGCCTTACAAAAGGAAACTTTAGAAAACGACTTATTGAATATGTCGGGCACATCAATGTATATAATCAACAGAGCTTGAAAAAAGAAGTAGAAGGGGATAAAGGAATAGTGATAAAAGAAGGATTAACAAATGTATACCCATATCTACTAAAAACAGAAAAAGGGTTATTTTCAAAAGTATTCAATAGTATTGGTGTTGTACTATATAAAGTAGCACCAAAACTAAGTGCTAAATTATTAAGTGATTACGCACTTATGTTAGTAAAGACGGATAAGGTATGAGTACACCAAAAGGGAAAACAAAAATCATGTTACTCGCCATGAGTAGTATTTTTTTCGTAACATATTTATTTTTATACATTGGCGGCGTGCCACTTGTAGGGGATAAAGCGTTGCCGTACCTCATATTTAATCAACCAGACGAAAGTATTAATTACGCATTCATAAGAGAATACGTCCTAGAAGGGAATAGACAAATTCAAGAACCATTATTAGACCTTACAGAGAATCAAGTTCATCCAAGAAGTACTACAGTGGTGAATGGAGCGCTCACCCCTATAGGATTTCCTGGTGTCATCATATTATTTGGAGCCATTGTAAAAGGACTTACCGCAATAAGTGGTCTAGAGTTTTTTAATATTATTCTGCTCACGCTGACGCCACTTTGTGCCGTTATTGCACCATGGTTTTTATATGGAGTGATAAGAAGAATTTGGGGAGAACACATTGGAATCATGAGTGCCATACTCGTATATATCCTTCCAGGCTGGTGGTATTACGCAAGTAGACCGCTTCAGCACACTATCTTATTTGTGACTCTTCTTCTCATTGGATCATACGCAGCGCTAAAGATGAAAGAAGCCGTAAAAGAAACTAAACAAATAACCTGGGGTTTATTAGCAGGTCTTGGTATAAGTTTAGCTCTTTTTGTAAGACCCTCAGAAGTATTGTGGGTAAGTGCTATAGCCCTTGGGTTTCTTCTCATACATAAAAAAGATGTCACAAAGCACGTTATTCGAGGTGGCATCCTTGGTATTATTCTTATTGCCTTATTATTTTTCTTTGGGCAATTAAGTTATTATGGCCATGTTTTTGGGACAGGGTATGCACCGCCTACCTCGATTGGAAGTGCCGGGCAAATCACCGAAGGGTTATTTGGAAATGATTCTATTATCAAAAGTATTGTGCTTCCATTTGGGTTTAATGCGCGAGCAATTGTAAAACACATTATTGAATACGGACCAAAAGTATTTACTATGTGGTTCTGGGTACCCGCTATATTTTTAGGATGTTTTCTTATTCGATGGAAGAGTCTAGCAATTGCAACATATACAAAAGAAAAAAGATATGTGCTTATGCTTTTGGGTGTCAGTCTATATCTTATGATTGTCTATGGCTCTTGGGGTTTTACAGATAATCTTGCAGAAGTTCCTTCAATTGGAACCTCATACGTGCGCTACACCTTACCGCTCTATATATTATCTCTTCCACTCGTAGCCTCAGTACTGTATTTCATATGGAAAAGAATTCGTTTAGGAAAGGTTCTTGCTAGTATTCTTCTTTTATCTCTCGTGTATACAAGCTACATGCTCGTGTTTTCGTCTTTTGATGGGCTTTTAGGTGTAAAGCAATCCGTGTCTTCGTATTACGAGTATCAAAAAGATATTGTTACTCACACTGAAGACAATGCCGTGATTGTTACAAGATATGGAGATAAATATATATATCCTAAAAGAAAAGTTATAAAAGGGTTTACTCTTGATATTCAAAGAAAAGCTATTCCTATTCTTTTAGAAAAAGGGGTGCCAGTGTATCTGTATGATCTAACACTTTCAAAAGAACATGAGGCTTTGTTGAAAAAGGATGGAGAAGAAAAAGGGTACCGTCTCCAAGAAGCAATTTTGACATTAGAAAATAATCTTGAACTTCGTCCATTTATCCTGCATAGTATTAACGAATAACTCATATAAAAAAGATATATATGGATGCGTGTATTTTCTGTAAAATTTTAAAAAAAGAGATACCAAATTATACGGTATATGAAGACGAGCATGTGCTCGCATTTCTTGATATTTTCCCAATGACAAAAGGGCATACCGTTGTTATCCCAAAGGTGCATGGGGAAACCATATGTGATCTTGAAGATCACGTATTAGAAAAGCTCATGGTTGGTGTAAAAAACACAACAAAAAAAATACAAGACGCACTTAATCCAGATGGCTTTAACATCGGATGGAACCATCACGAAGTAGCCGGGCAAAGTGTGCCACATGTACATGTACACATTATTCCAAGGTTTAATGGAGATGGAGGAAAAGGACTTCACGGTATTATTAAAAAAGACAGCGACACACCAGTTGAAGAACTGGCTAAAAAATTTATCTAATATATGCCACAACGACTGAAAAAAATAAGTGAAGAAACGATTCACGAAAATCCTTGGTGGAAAGCAAAGCATGATGTCTTTGAATTTAAAGATGGAGAAACAGGAGATTATTTTTATTCAGAACTACCAGGAACAGCGATTATTATCCCAGTCCTACCAGACGGAAGAATTGTATTAGTATTGCAGCACAGATATTTAATGGATAAACAAAGTATTGAATTTCCTGGAGGTGGCGTAAAAGAAGGACAAGCACCAATAGAAGCTGCAAAAAATGAACTGTTTGAAGAAACAGGATGTTTGACTGAAGACTTTAAACAAATTGGAGTGTTTGAACCATCAAGAGGAATAATGAAAAATAAGACAAGCGTATATATTGTACAAGTGACCGAGCAAAGAGAGCCTCCTTCTAGAGATAAGACAGAAGAAGATATGGAGATTCTATATAGAACCCCAGGAGACATTGATCGAATGATCCAACAGCACGACATCTGGTGTGGGATGACTATCGCGTCTTGGATGCTTGCACGTCACCATTTTTTTAAAGAAGTAACAGAACAAGAAGCGCCTGGACTAAAAGGAGTTATTGATCAATTTATTGGATAAGTATGCAAAGCAAAGCCAAAACAATAAAAGAATATCTTGAAGAACTTCCAGAAGACCGACGAAAACAAATAAAAAAAGTTCGTGCGGTTATTAAAAAGAACCTTCCAAAAGGATATAAGGAAGTAATGAACTGGGGGATGATCAGCTATGAAGTACCACTAAAAGAATACCCAGATACATATAATAAAAAACCGTTGATGTATGCAGCATTAGCGTCACAGAAAAATCATATGTCCCTTTATGTCATGTGCATATATGCAACAGAAAAAAGAAGGGAATTATTTAAAAAAGCATTTGAAAAAGAAGGAAAAAAATTAAACATGGGAAGAGGGTGTGTTCGTTTTAAGAAAGTAGAAGATATTCCACTCAAAGTCATTGGGAAAGAAATTGCGAGGGTTCCTATGAAAAAGTATATAAAAGACGTAAAGGCTATAATGGATAAAAGAAAAAAAAGGTAGAGATATATGGGAAATAAGATTAGTGAAAAATATTTTAGCCACAAAGGACTTTGTAAAGAAGACCAAGCACTAAAAGAAGAAATTTGTAACAAAACAGGATTCATCCCACAAGAAGAAATCTTTCGAGGGTATATTTATGATACAGATAAAGTTGGGAGCCTTATTTATAAAGGAACCTGGCAAGGGAAAGCCGCCGTGTTAAAGATACAAGGCTTAGAACTTGAGATAGATGAAGCCGATATACTAGAAAGATTTAATGCACAAAATAAAAGTACGCATGTTAGAGTGCCCATGTGTTATCAAAAAGAACATTTTGATAAAGAAAAAGGATACGGATTTTTATTGTCAGAGTATATTGATGCTCCTAATATATACACAGCCCCTTTTTCTTCAAAAGAAGAGATGAATGACTTTTGTACTTTTTTTGAAGAATACCAAACAAAATGTCTTCGTGAACCATTTATTAAAAAAGAAAAAGAAGAAGCCTCAGCATATCAATTTACGAAAAAAAGAATAGTACACTGGCAAAAAATAGCGATGTCAAAGGAACATAATGCATATCAAAAAGAGGTCACAGATTTTTTAGATACCTATCAAAAGGAAATAAAAGAAGAGTCAACAGTATTCATGCATGCACATCTGACAAATAAAGATATTTTTAAAGATAAAGACAGCTATATATTAATGTCTAACCTTTTTTGGGGATATAGACCTAAATGGTACGATACGACATTCCATCTGTGGGCTGGTATAAATGCAATTGACGACACGTCAATAAAAAAAGAGCAAGTGATAGCATATCTTCAAACCTGGATAGAAAGCTATAAGACAAAAACAAGTTGTACAAAAGATCCATTGTTTGAAAAAAGATTCCATTTGCTTATGGGAGAAAGAGTTCTGGGGTCATTATTAGTAGACATTCCTAATAAGAATGTAGATGAAGAAAAAAAAGAGCATCTACGGGGTATATTTCAAGAATTATACGCATGGCATAGAGGAGAGTTCTAAGGAAAAAGGCTTCTTGTAGAAGAGAGAAGAGAGTGTTACACTATATATACATCAAACCCAACCTGTCATTGTAAGGGATCTTTCATGGTGTCTATATATCTATGGCGGATAAAGAAGGGAAAACTCAATCACCTTTCATTAGTTTGTTTAGCTTTAAGGATGATGAAAGTAAAAAGGGGCGAATACTCTCAAGTGTAAAGATTGGGGGAGTATATGTTTCACGATTAACCATAGAGCCAAAGGTTATAACAGGAAATGTCTATCATACAGATACAAGAGTCATGTTTTATGTAGAAAGTGGGAGAATTCAGGCAGCCTTCGAGCATATTGAAACCAAAAAGAAGCGGGTATGTTATTTTGAAAAAGGAACCGAGGCCGTACATATTCCGACACATATTGCGCATGCTACAAAAAATATTGGAACAGAAAAAGCTGTCGTGGTATTTTTTAGTAATAAACCATTGAGAAGTAAAGATAATATAGCGTATAGAGTATTGTAATATAACAATATGACAAGAAACGCAAAGCAATTTATTACCGAATATCAGTTTAAACAAGATCGAAGAAGAAAAGGCCGACTTCTTGACTGGGTAAAAGTAGGGGATGTTTATATTTCACGACTAACACTAAAGGATAAGGCAATTATAGGAAACCTTTATTACCGTTCAACAGATGTGGTTTTTTTTGTAGAAAAAGGAAAAATCAAAACAAAGTTTGTGCAAGCGATAACAGAAGAAGAAAAGGAAATGGTTGTAGGACCAGGGGATGGAATTATTCATCTTCCACCGTACGTTGCCTTTAGTTTTAAAAATATACGAGTGAAAGAAAGTGTCCTTATTATGATTTCAGACAAGCCTTTACGATCAAAGGACGATAAGGAATTTATTATTTACGAAGAATAAGTAGCATTATGAACATTTTAGTGACTGGGGGAGCCGGATTTATTGGATCAAATTTTATCCATCATATTCTTGAAACACATAAAGAATATAACGTCGTCAATTACGACAAACTTACCTACGCAGGGAACGTTGAAAATCATACACACATAGAAAACGATCCTCGGTATACATTTGTACAAGGGGATATTATTGATCTTGATAGATTAAATGAAACAATGCAAAAACATAACATCACACACGTGATTAATTTTGCTGCAGAAACTCATGTAGATAGATCAATCCATGGTGGGTGTAAAGACTTTGTCCTTACAAACGTGCTTGGAACACAAATGATTCTTGACGCCGTAAAAACAAATAACATCACCAAATTTGTAAACGTTTCAACTGACGAAGTATATGGATCGTTACCTCTAGATAGTGATGATCTTTTTACAGAAAACACACCAGTCATGCCAAACATGCCCTACGCTGCTGCAAAAGCTGGAGGGGACCTTATGTGTAATGCGTATTTTGTCACACATAAAACGCCGGTGATTGTAACGCATTGTTCAAATAATTATGGGCCATACCAATTTCCAGAAAAAGTGATTCCATTTTTTGTGTTTCGTCTCCTTAAAGGAGAAAACGTGTCACTCTACGGAGACGGACTAAATGTACGTGATTGGATTCATGTAAAAGATCATGCCAGAGCGTTAGATTTATTACTTCATAAAGGAGTTCCTGGAGACGTATATAATATTGGGGCAGACAATGAAAGAAACAACCTGGAAATAACAAAAATGATGCTAGATATCATGGGATTTGGTGAAGATAAAATTGAATTTGTAACAGACAGGCCTGGGCACGATAGACGCTACGCTGTTGATGCGTCAAAGATAGAAGCACTAGGATGGAAACCAGAATACACAAGAGAAAAGTTTAAAGAGGGGTTAGAGGAAACCATTACCTGGTACAAAGAAAACACTGACTGGGTAGAAATGTTATGGGAAAAGAAAAAAAGTGAAATGAACGTATTTCAAGAAGAACTTGATCGATCAAAAGAAGAAATGGCTTCAGCCACAACATAATATACTTTTTATATGAAACCTCCATTTGAAATGGTAGAAATTAAAAAAATTCCTACCGAAAAATTTATCATGAGTCCGGTTGAGCTTAAAGAGTACATTGATTTTGACGTAAAGCGAGTCTATTTTATAACTCAGCCTAATTCAGACACTGGATCTCACTGTCATTTACAAGAAAAAGAATTTTTCATTCTTATAAATGGAACCTGTACCGCAGTGATTGATCAAGGGAATGGATTAGAAGAATTCAAGATGGAAGGGCCAACAAGTGGTCTGTATGTGGCAAACTATGTATGGCATCACTTTAAAGATTTTTCAGAAGGATCAGTGCTTTTGGCATTGTCTTCAACAAATTATAATCCAAATAGAAGCGACTACATCGAAGATTATGATGAGTATCTTAAAGTACGAGATGAGAAATTAGCAGAATTAAAAGCATAACAGTATATGAAAAATATCTGCATCATCGGAAAAAATGGTATGCTCGGGCAAGAACTCGTTCGAGTCTTTTCTGATACGTATACTGTACATGCATGGGACAAAGATGATCTTGATATTACAGATAAAGACATGTGCGAGAAAATGCTAAAAGAATGTGCCCCAGACATTGTAATAAATGCTGCAGCTTTTAACGCCGTTGACGCTGTAGAAGAAAATGAAGATACCTATAAAAAGGCACAAGAAATAAATGGAGTTGCCCCCGGGTATTTAGCTAAAGTCTGTAAAGAATTAGATGTTTTATTTGTACACTTTTCTACGGATTATGTATTTGACGGTAATAATATTAGAGGGTACAAGGAAGATGATACGCCAAACCCCGTAAATAAATATGGACAAACAAAATACCTTGGAGAGCAGAATGTACAAAAGAATGCAGAGAAGTATTATATTATTCGGCTATCTAAATTATTTGGACAACCAGGAACAGGGGAAGGATCTAAAAAAAGTTTTGTAGACACCATGCTTTGGTTGGTTAGAGAAGGTGGAAAAGATAGCCTTAATCTTGTACACGAAGAAACTGGGTCTCCAACCTATGCACCTGATTTAGCAAATGCCGTAAAAGAACTTATTGAAGAAGATACACCGTCTGGAATTTATCACATAACAAATGATGGTGCTTGTACCTGGTATGAATTTGCAAAAGAAGTATTTTTAATTTCAGGTGAAACCGTTAACACCGCACCTGTCTCAGGGGATGCATTTCCGCGTCCAGCAAAAAGACCAATGCACTCTACTCTTAATAATACAAAATTAAAGCTTCTTCGTTCTTGGCAAGAGGCGCTTCAGGCATATCTCACATAAATCATTGACAAAAAAGGAAAAGTAGTATATATTCATCTATTGGAGGTACACTATACCTCCTTTTTTATTTGTATATAAAACATTATATATAGATAAAAACATCTCACTATATAGAAATATATGGGGTGTCACAGATTGTCGTTAGACTGCTGAATCCATGGGGGATGATGTAGAAAGACGAAAAGCTATCCAATTGGATAGGAGGGAAGATGGACGAAAGTGTCCAAGACTGGGTCAAGGCGGCCCAGGAGCGGTCTAAGATGGCCGCAAATGCGGTCGGTTTCGGAGAACTCCTTTTGGGGTGGTCCGAGATCTTCGAGTGGGCAAACAAGCCCAGTGATAGACGAGGAAAACTCTCTGGCTGGGTAATTGGTCAGAGCCTCATGCGGGTGACCTTCGAGGGGCCTTGGAACTTCAGTCGGCCAGAATCGGCCCTCGAAGGTTTCGAGAGCACTCCGAGTGAAGTCGTGCCCTTCACGGGTTTCAAGAGCTTCAGTACCGGGCAAGACGTCAAGACCGGGAAAGAGCGACTCGTCTTCTTGGCTGCAGACACCATGGTCATGGCTCAGAGGCCTCCTCAAGAGGGCCAGAGCAGCCTCAGCTTCTTCGAAGTCGTGGGAGTTGGTGTTCACGCAGCGGGGCGAGAGGTCCATGACTGGGTTCAGCCCATGGTGCGTAGGGTCGGGAATCACCCTGGCGCTATCGTCATCATCCGTGACGAAGAGGAGGACTTGATTCTCCTTCGAACCAAAGTCGAACCTGGGAACAGCAACCTTGATGGTCACGTTGTGGTCACGAGTCCTCTCCATGCTTCGTTGGCGAATTTTATCCAGCTCCATGGTGGCAACAAGCCGCCCTACTCGGAGTTGTTCAACCAGAAGAGCGTCACCGACCCTCTTTCGGTTCAACAGGATGGAGCTCGCTTTCTCGGGAAGCAAGATGACTGCTTCATGATCCCGGGACGACGAGAGGACATGGAGCTCATCGAAGGGGACCGGTGGTGCACCCGCGCCGACATCCTGTGGCTCGCCAAAGAAAGCCTTCTCGGCCAACACGTCATCTGCGCCATGATGTGTCTGCTCCTCGCCGAGGGCTGAGGCCAAGCCACCACGTTCTTTCAACCTGAACCCGACGGCATCTCGAGGGGGAGATCGTCGGGTTCGTGCAAAAGCAGCCTTTTAATGAAAGGCTGCTTTTGTTTATTATAAATATACTATTTACTAATTGTGGTGTTTTGGTATAGTAAAAAGAACATTAACTACATCAATATGAATAAACTTGTAGGAACTCAACCAAAGGAACGTTGGCATAGACTTCTTTTTATTACATTCGGATTAGGAATAGGAATTGTATATGACATATTTTTTTGGGAAAAAGAAATAGGAATAAACTTCCTCTTTTTTATATTAGTATATCTCGTAGGGTTTACAATCATTACATTAGCATTGAAAAAGTTTCGTCAACCTTGGGCATTAACATTGCTTATACCTATTTGTATCATGGGAGTATCAGTAGTAACACTCAACAATGAATTAAGAAGTGGGGGAATACCAGTATTTATATTAATTCTTTCAGTTTTATATACAGCTTTTTTGCCATTACAAAATCCACAAAAATATTTATTTTCTTTAAGCAAAATACCATTGTTTAGCGACATTGATTTGTTGTTTCGTAAATGGTGGCTCATGATAAAAGATGTTTTTATTTGGAAACAAGACATGAATAAAGATATTTTACGAAAAATATTGCTCGGGTTTGTTATTGCTGTTCCAATTTTAGGGTTATTTACATGGTTATTTTCAAAAGCAGATCCGATTTTTGCTGAGTGGGTACAAAAACTTGTATTTGTTGACGTGGACTTAGAACTTGCTTGGCGTGTATTTAGAACAGGAATTATCACCTTATGGCTTGGTGGACTATTTTATGTTGTCGTTGCAAAAGAGTATGTCCTTGAAAAAAAGAATGAAAAAGTAAGAAAGATAGATGGTGTCATTGCAGGGATTGTGTTAGGACTGGTAAATGTATTATTTCTTGCATTTGTGGCCGTACAGTTTCGTCATTTGTTTGGCACCTCTGACTTTGTATTAGAAAATGGCCTTACCTTTGCAGAATATGCCAGAAAAGGATTTTTTGAACTTGTGTGGGTGATTATATTTGCTGCAATATTACTTCTTATCTCATACAGAGCTTTTGTTCGTCACGGATCGCATAAAGTTATCAATGTGCTTCAAACATTGTTAATTATTCAGGTAGGAGTGGTCGCTGCTTCAGCGCTTAAACGGATGAACCTATATCAAGATGCATTTGGGTTCACAGTGTTACGATTATATGTTGAATGGTTCATCTATTTAGTATTTTTACTATTAGTTTTTTCTGGGGCAAGCCTTATTGGGAAATTATCATTTAGAAAGTTTTTCCATTCTAGCCTTATCCTCGGAGCTGTTGCATTGAGTATTGTTTCAGCAATTAATGTTGATAGAGTAATAGCTGAAAAAAATGTGTATAGATTTACAGAAGAGGGAAAAGAATTAGATCTTAGATACTTAAGTAGATTATCAGTTGATGTTATTCCCGAGTTAGATTCATTGTTTGAAGAAGGCAGAATAGAAGACTTATCCTTAAAAGATAAAATGAGTTTGCAAAGAATATTAGATGAAGGAAAAAAGTACATTGAAAAAAGAGAAAAAACAGTAGAGTTTCATATGGCCATAGAAAAGATAAAAGCCAGTGCACTTTTAAAAGAAGAAAATCAACAGCGTATTGTAGTTACAGATAAAGACCTTGAAAAAGAAGAAACATTATGAAAATCATCTCATGGAACGTAAACGGTATTCGAGCGGTAGAAAGAAAGGAAGATCTTGGTGCTTTTATAAAAAAGCATAACCCGGATATTTTGTTTATCCAAGAAACAAAATCTCAAGAAGAACAGATACAAAAAATCATTGACGCATACCAAGAGTATGATCAACACTACCATTCAGCAGAGAAGAAAGGATATTCTGGTACGAGTATTTGGATTAAAAAAAGTCTTGGCGACTATACTATTAATAGAGGTATCCCACGGTTCAAAGAAAACGAAGGACGAATTATAAGTGTAGACATCGGTGAGTGGACGCTCTTTGGTAATTATTTTCCAAATGGAGGAAAATCAAGCGAAGCTTGGGAAGGAAAACTCGTATTTTATGAAAAGTTTCTAAAGCACATTAACACACTACGAAAAAAAGGAAGAAAGGTTGTATGGTGTGGAGACATTAATTGTGCGCACGAAGAAATTGATATTGCACGACCAAAAAATAATGATGGGAAGATCGGCTTTCATCCAAAAGAACGGGCGTGGATAACGAAATGCATAAAGAATAATTGGATTGATATTTTTAGACATACCTTTAAAGATAAGGTTATGTATTCATATTGGCATATGATCTCAAAAGCGCGGTCAAGAAATGTTGGTTGGCGCATTGATTACTTTTTTGTAGATAAGGAAGATGTAAAGAAAGTGAAGAGTATTAGCTATGATAATGATCAAATGGGATCAGACCATTGTCCAGTCATTCTAGAAATCGCCATCTAAGCTACTTGATTTATAGCGAAAAAATCGCTACAGTAAGGCTATATTATTATTTTCTAGACGACTATTTATATGAATGCACATGATATAAGAGAATTGTATCTCAATTATTTTAAAGATAAGGGGCATAAGATTGTTCCTTCAGCATCAATTCTCCCAGAAAACGATCCAACGACTCTTTTTACAGGATCAGGCATGCAACCAATGGTGCCATATCTTTTAGGTGAATCTCATCCAGGAGGAACACGAATTACAGATTCACAAAAATGTATCAGAACCCAAGACATCGAAGAAGTCGGGGACAATCGTCACACCACTTTTTTTGAGATGCTTGGAAACTGGTCACTTGGTGATTACTTCAAGCAAGAACAAATTCCTTGGATGTTTGATTTTTTGACAAATATTGTTGGTCTTGACCCAAAGAATTTATATATTACGTGTTTTAGAGGAAATGAAGAATTACAGATTGCAAAGGATGTTGAATCAGCAGAACTCTGGAAAAAATTATTTGAAGAAAAAGGGGTAGAAGCCAATATTGCAGACTTTCCAGAAAAAAATGGCATGCAAGATGCACGTATTTTTTATTATGACGAAAGTAAAAATTGGTGGAGTAGAGCAGGCGTACCAAACAACATGCCTGTTGGAGAACCTGGTGGGCCAGATACGGAAATGTTCTGGGATTTTGGAGGAGCATTAGAATTGCACAAGGTGTCTGAGTGGAAGGATGAACCATGTCACGTAAATTGTGACTGTGGACGATTCCTTGAAATTGGGAATAATGTATTCATGGAATATCAAAAAACAGAAAATGGATTTGTACCACTATCTCAAAAGAATGTAGACTTTGGTGGTGGGTTAGAAAGAATTGCCGCAGCCAAAATACATAATCCTGATATATTCATGACAGAGTTATTTACTCCAATACGAACAACGCTTGAACAACTATCAGGAAAAGTATATGGAGAAGGAGAAAAAGAAGTATACGCATTTCGAGTAATAATGGATCATCTTCGCGGCGTAACGTTTATGATTCTTGATGGTGCTGAACCATCAAATAAAGATCAAGGCTATTTCACAAGAAGAATGCTCCGTCGAGCAATTCGTTTTATTGATACGTTAGGAATAGAATCAGGAAAATGTACTGATGTTATAAAACAAGTTATAGATACGTATAAACAGGCGTACCCAGCATTACAAGAAGAAAAAGAAAGAATTCTTAATGCTGTAGAAAAAGAAGAAGAAAAATTCAGAAAGACGTTAAGTGCTGGAATGAAAAAGTTTACTGAAATAACGGCATCATTAAAAACAGGTGAGAAGGTAGAAACAAAAGATGCCTTTGATTTGTATCAAAGTTTTGGATTTCCTTTTGAAATCACGAAAGAACTTGCTGAAGAAGGTGGATTCACTATTGATGAAGAGGCATTTAAAAAAGAGATGCAAAAACATCAAAACATGTCTCGTGAAGGTGCCGCACAAAAATTTAAAGGTGGCATGTCTGATCATTCAGACATGAGTGTGAAATATCATACCGCGACGCATTTACTTCATGCTGCACTTTTAGAAGTACTCGGTCCTCAAGCAACGCAAAAAGGAAGTAACATTACACCAGAAAGATTACGTTTTGATTTTGTTCATGGGGAGAAGCTTACTGACGAAGAAAAGAAAAAGGTAGAAGATCTTGTGAATGCCGCAATTAAAGAAGACTATAGTGTGTCATTTAAAGAAATGACTGTAGAAGAAGCAAAGGAAAAAGGAGCCATTGGATTATTTGGAGATAAGTATGGAGATAAGGTGAAAGTCTATACTGTAGGAGATCCAAATGGAGCACCTCAAGCACATCTAGGGGCAAAAACATTTAGTAGAGAACTTTGTGGTGGTCCACATGTAGAAAAAACGGGGACCCTTGGAACATTTAAAATAAAAAAAGAAAAGGCAAGTAGTGCTGGCATTAGAAGAATACGAGCAATCCTTGAATAAGTTAAAGAATCCACATCACAAAATGATGTGGATTTGTATAGATTAAACAAATAGGTGGAAAACAGGGTAAAGGAAGCGCTTCCGTTTACTTAAAAAAGTAAATCTGGTAGATTAATCATATATGAGTGATACGGAAAAGATTAAGGAAAATATAGATATCATTGACTTCATTGGCGAATACGTCCGTTTAAAGCCGTCTGGAAGTAATCATAAAGGGCTTTGTCCATTTCATAATGAGAAGAGCCCGTCTTTTATGGTAAACAGAGAACGCCAAAGTTTTAAATGTTTTGGTTGTAATAAAGGTGGAGATATTTTTACTTTTTTTCAAGAGATTGAAGGTGTTGAATTTGTGGATGCTTTAAAGACTCTTGCAGATAAAGCTGGAGTAACATTGACTAGACAAGCTAACGATGTAAATAAAAATCAAAAAAATAGAATAAAAGACATCAATGCTGCTGCGGCACTTTTCTTTCACAATGTGCTCATGCAAATGGATGTAGCAAAAGAAGCCAGAGCATATGTAAAAGAACGCGGTGTAGAAGACGCCACTATAGAAGAATGGCAGATTGGATTCATTCCAGAACAATGGGATCTTTTAACGAGATATCTTTTGAAAAAAGGGTATGGTATTGATGATCTTGTCGCATCAGGCATGACCATAAAAAGAGATAACGCTAATCCAGAAACTGGAAAAGGATTTTATGATCGTTTTCGAGGAAGAGTTATGTTCCCAATAAAAGATGTGCATGGAACAGTTGTTGGCTTCACTGGAAGAGTACTTGTTGAAGGAGAACATACTGGCGGCAAATACGTAAACACTCCGCAAACAATTGTGTATGACAAATCACGGGTAGTCTTTGGATTAGATAAGGCCAAGCAAGAGATTAGAAAAAAAGGCTACATTGTCATGGTTGAAGGACAAATGGATGTCATTGCTTGTCATCAAGCTGGAATGAAAAATGTAGTAGCAACAAGTGGAACAGCCCTTACCGAAGAACAAATAAAAATATTAAAACGATATTCAGAAAATTTTTACATGGCATTTGATGGAGATGACGCTGGAAAGGTTGCTGCAAAACGAGGGATAGATCTTGCACTTCAGCAAGGAATGCATATTCGAGTTATTTTAATTCCAGAAGGAAAAGGAAAAGATCCTGACGAATGTATTAAAAAGAATAAAGAAGTGTGGTTTGAATCAGTAGAAAAAGCCAAGGAAGTCATGGGCTGGTACTTTGAGATTCATTTTAGTGGGAAAGATTTAGAAAACCCAAGAGAAAAACAAAATATTGTAGACATTCTTTTACCAGAAATAAGTAGAATTCCTTTCGCTGTAGAAAGAGATCATTGGATGAGACAACTAGCCGGGAGAATTGGGGTAGATCAAAGTATATTAAGAGAAGACCTTCAAAGGATACAAGGGCAAGAAAAAAAGATTAAAACAAGAGAAAAAGAAGAAATAAAGGAAGAAAAGGAGCAAATTACGAAAAAGAAGAGCAGATTGGATCTCTTAATAGAGCAAGTTTTAGGGTTATTGTATAGATTTCCAGATATGGCAAAGGATGAAAAATTGGCTATACTTGATAAACCTCTCTCTACTTCAGTATATGGGGCACTTTACGAAAACGTCAAAATACAGTATAGTAAAGGAAAATTACCTAATGGTGATGAACTACAAACAGCCAATTTAAAGGAACAGATAGATAACCTTCTCATGCAAAGTGAGTGGGAATTTTCTAGTATTGAAAAAGACAAAGCAAAAGAAAGAGTAGAATCCTCTGCAAAAGAGATATACGAAGAATGGAAAAAGCAACAGCGAAAGCAGCTAGAGCATGCCATTTCTAAAGCAGAAGCTAGTGGTGATAAGGAAAAAATACGAGCACTCCTTGAGTTATTTCAATCAATTTAAGCTGCTACCATGCCAGCAAAGAAAAAGAAGACAACCCAAAAAAGCACTGCTAAGAAGGCGAGTATTATTACTCGTGAAAAAACTGCAGGGGCAAAAAAGAAGAAGGTTACGAAAAAAACAGTGGCACGGGTAAAAAAGGCAGTAAAGAAGACTGTAAAAAAGATGACATCAAAAAAAACACCGGCAAAAAAGAAGCCAGTGAAAAAAGCATCAAAAAAAGCAGTAGCAAAAAAGAAGCCGGTGAAAAAAGTATTGAAAAAGACAAAAAAGAAGCCGGTGAAAAAATCACCTAAGAACGTAGTGAAAAAGAAGAAGAAGGAAAGAAAGAATCCAAAAGTAAAATTAAAACCTCCAATCGAATTAGGTCCAATCACTCCGCCAGAAGATCAGAAAATGCTTGGGTTGATTAAAAAGGGGAGAAACCGTGGATTCATTACAGAAATAGAACTCTTTCACTTATTTCCTCGTCTTGAAAGATTCATCCCTGAGTATGAAGGGTTTTTAGATGAACTTGATAAGCACAGTATTACTGTTGTTGAGACAATGGGAGGACTTCTTGGAAATCGTCAAGAAAAACAAAATATTTTAGAATCTTTCCAAGGCCATCAACCAGATGTTCGTGGATCTTTTGATCTTGCAAGTATTTCTCAAGATTCAATTCAAATGTACCTTCGAGAAATCGGAAAGATTCCACTTCTAACAGCAGATCAAGAAGTATCTCTTTCAAAAAGAAATGAAAAAGGAGATAAATCAGGAGAAAGACAAATGATCGAAGCAAACCTTCGTCTTGTCGTATCAATTGCAAAGAAGTTTGTTGGAAAAAGAATGTCTTTAGCTGATCTTATCCAAGAAGGAAACATCGGATTGTTTCGTGCGGTAAAGAAATTTGATTATAGAAAAGGGTATAAGTTTTCAACATACGCAACATGGTGGATTAGACAAGCCATTACTCGTTCTCTTGCTGATCAGTCAAGAACAATTCGTATTCCGGTGCACATGGTAGAAACCATTAATCGGTTCAAGCAAACACAAAGACGATTGCTTCAAGATCTTGGACGAGACCCAACACCAGAAGAACTCGCAGCAGAAATGGGGCAAGAGCTTCATAAGGTAAAACACATTATTAAGATTTCTCAAGATACGGTGTCACTTGAAACTTCAGTAGGGGATGACGATAGTGATGACACCCAACTTGCTGACTTTATTAAAGATGTTAAAAACGTCAGTCCATCTCATTCAGCTGGGGTATCTCTTTTGAAAGATTACATTAAAGAAGCCATTGAAGATCTTTCTCCTCGTGAACAAAAGATTCTAGAAATGCGATTTGGACTTACAGATGGGGTAACCCACACATTAGAAGAAGTGGGAAGAGAGTTCGATGTTACTCGTGAACGTATCCGACAAATTGAGGCAAAAGCCTTAGAAAAGATTAAGACGTTCGGGGTTATCAAAAAATTACGAGACTATTAAAAGAAAAAACCATCAGGAAAACTGATGGTTTTTTAATTGACAATGTTATAAAAGAAGTGTTATATCTAAGATCTTGGAAGTTATAAGGGTAGCATCAGTTGGGGCTGGTGCTATGTTACTAAAAGCCAAGGGAGTGGAGGTTATATGAAAAAGGAGATATCAGTGCGTCTACAGTTTGGGTCAGAGTTTGTCTCACGAGAGCAGTTCCTGCGAGCTCTTGAAGCAATGATCCATGTCTCTAGGGAGATTCAAACTCCCTTCCTCCTTCTTTTTGTGGGGGTTACACCCTCAAGAAGAGGACTTTTCACGAGTGATCAGAGAACGAGGATTCTTCATGAACTAGTCAGAAAGATGCCTCCTACAGGTGGAGCTGCTTGGTTCAACAAGAAGGCCATCAGTATCGTTCTCGGGGGAGTGAACAGAGATCAAGCAGGGATCTTGGGTGAGGAAATGGCCGGGGATCTGCGGAAGCTGATCCAAACTATAACCCAAAAAAGCGTTCGGATGGGTACCCTACGGGGATCCTTTTACCCCGGACGAGGAACGGTCACTGTCGAGAGCATGATGTCTCAGGTCTTCGGTAGGGACAACCGCTGATAAGGGAGGGGGTAACGGTTCGCTGTCGCGAACTCCAGAGTACCCATAGAATTTCTAGTATAGGAATACTGTGAGTAAAAAATAATCTTGGATATCCAAGATTATTTTTGTTTTAGCCGTAAGAGAGAAACGGCGTTAGAAGATAATAAAAGAGCTAACGTCTGATTTTTTTCACCAACATGGCCTTGTTCTTCCCAACGTTGTTCAAGGATAGACTTATCTTCATTAATAATTGTCACTGTTCCTTGTCGCACACCATGAGTTAACGTATCATCTGTTTTCCATCGAAGTGAATGTGTATAGGAAAAAGAAGAAAGGAGATTATCTACATAGGTAACTTCATGAACAATAAGAATGTGATTTGGAGTACCAAAGCCTTTTGCTTCAATAGCCGCAATAAGATCTCCTGGAGAGATATCTTTTAATAAAATAGGAGTGCTATTTTTCTCGTGTGCAAGTGTAGACACATTAGTGTTTTCAATTGGACGAAAACGACTAAGCATTTTTCGTATAATATTTTTTGCGTACACAAACGAGAGTATTGTTGAAAGAGATTTTTTGTATCGTGTACGATATTCAGCAGTAAGGACGTGATACACAAGTCCAGAACAATCAATACCTAAGTTATGGTCAATAAGAAATGTACGTAGGTCTTTCTCATTCATTTTTGTAAGATCCGTATTCTCACGTAAGGCAATAAGAGTAGCCTCTTCAACAATTTCTTCTGAAGAGCCTTTACCAATCAACACACGAAGAGCTGCACGCACTTGTTGACGTTTGTTATTCATGTACGGTGTTGAAACAGTACATGTTCCACCAAAAGACAAACCCTTATAGGCATCAATAATCGAAAGTGCTTCAGGTGTTAAAGTTTTTTTATCTGTCATAAAGAAAGTATATCAATAATCTGGTTTCCCTTAGGTGAAAAGACATTATGTGCGTCCATCAAAGAAGTTTCTGTTTGAATCCGTAAAAGATCTGTCCCTGGCTTTGTGCCAGGATAACTCATGACTGTGTACCCGGCCTCAATAAGCGTATCTTTATACTGCATAACAGTTTCAGAGGAAAGAGGTTCTTCTTTTTGTCTTAAAATAATCTGAGCACCAGAAGAAAGAGATGCTCGAGACATAGAAGATGAATCAATATCAAGTAATGCTGCTAAATGAAGTGCAAACATGGTAACAGAACCAGAGTCTTCTTGAAGCACACTTTCAAATGTAGTTGAGGCAGGTTGACGTGCATTTATTTCAATAAGATAAATAGCGCCATCTTTAGAAGAAACAAGGGCATCAACACCAAAGAGTCCTTTCCAGCCAGCACCCTTGAGTTTCATACCTATAGCGTTAACCATAGTAGTATAAAGTTCAAGTTGTTTTTCAGTTAAAATGTTAGGTGGAAGGGCCCAATCATTTCCAATGGTAGCAAATGGTTGAGAAGTAAATGGAGATAATCCGGTGATTTGATAGCTAATGTTTCCAATAAAGGTATCAGATGTTGAAACAACATTATTACTAGTAATAGTGTACCCTTCAATATATGTACTTTTTCGTACCTCACGATTTGGAAAGCGTTCCTTTATAGATATAAGATCATCTTCTGATTCAATCAGCATTGTACCGCCACCAGTGTGTGTTCTATTAAATTGTACTATAAAAGGAGTACCTGCATACGTAAGATCTTTTCCAAGAAGAATCTCAGATGGGGGAAGATACGTTGCAAGATCTCCAAGCCAAGACACTTGAGAAATTTTTGCTTCAACAGTTAAAGCAAGATCTGCTGCTGGGTTTAAAAGGTTATATTGTTTAGAAGCACAAATACGTTCAATATGTGGGGTGTTTTTAAAGACAACTATACGTTGAGAAGATAAAGTCTTTAGGAATGTATTGGTCTTATCATGCTCAAGAAGCTGCCAAGTATCAAGAATAGTCTCTTCTTCAATAAGGAGTATATGCGCTCTATTTTTAGCCACCTCCTTGGCAAATTCGGTTGCATTTGAGATAATAAAATAACCTTCCGTATCCGGAAGACCAAGGGCCCGTTCAATGTCTCGGGTAACGTAGACAACGGGTGTTTGATTAAGCTTAGTAGAAAGACGTTTCATAGCACAGTTATGATACGTGAAGAATATGAATAATGCAATAATTATGGAAGAAATATATAAGACAATAAAGCACTTTGGAAAGGTAAAAATAGATGAACCTTTACAAAAGCATACTACGTTTAAAATTGGTGGAAATGCAAAAATATTCATAACCGTCGAAAAAGTAGACGCGGTTATTGAATTATTGCAGTACCTTGATGAAAAAGGGGTAGCATATATGATTTTTGGTGGAGGAAGTAACATGCTTGTGGCTGACGAAGGGTTCGATGGAGTCGTTGTAAAAATAAGTGATAAAACACATACTGTCGTAGGTAACCACATAACAAGCGCTGCGGGGATGACAACCGTTGGTCTTGCTCGAGTGACTATAGATGAAGGGCTTACGGGGTTTGAATGGGGTGTTGGGGTTCCTGGATCAATTGGTGGTGCTGTACGAGGAAACGCTGGTGCTACTGGTGGAGAAATGAAAGATATCGTGGAATCAGTAGAGGTGTATAGAAATGGGGAAGTCTCTACCATAAAAAAAGAAGACATTGCCTTTCAATATAGAGATACTATTTTTAAACATAATAGTGACGTTATTTTACGAGTCACAATAACACTAGAAAAAGGGGAGAACGCGACAGGATTAAAACAAGCCATGGAGTATCTTGCGTACAGAAATAGCACGCAACCACAAGGGCATGCCTCAACTGGATGTATATTTAAAAACCATGAAGTGAAAGATGATAGACATGACGCGCTTAAAGATCTTGGTGTTCCAGAAGAGTTCCTTAAAAATAAAAAAATACCAGCAGGGTGGTTAGTAGAAAAAGTGGGATTAAAAGGAAAAGAAATCGGAGGAGCAAAGGTAAGTGAACGTCATGGGAATTTTATTGTGAACACTGGAAATGCACGAGCAGAAGATGTAGAAAAACTTATTGATGAGATTAAACAAAAGGTGTATGATACCTATAGTATTTCTCTAGAAGAAGAGATACAACGAGTATAAAAACATGTTATTTAATTCTTATAGACTTACTATATGATACTTGCAATTCAAGCGAAAGGTGTAGATATGACAGATGCAATTAAACAGTATGCAGAAGAAAAAATGAGTAGTCTTGAAAAGTACTTTGATAATATTACACAAATAGATGTAACTGTTGGAATGCGATCAAACCATCACAAACAAGGGAAAATATTTTATACAGAAGCAAACGTCCATCTTCCTAAAAAGAAAATATACATGTCAAAAGATGCCGAGAGTTTGTATAAATCAATAGATAAAGTACGAGATCATCTAAAAGTGGAATTTGAAAAAGTGAAAGGACACATGCGTCACAAAGAGCGTGAAAATATTAGAGAACAAAAAGCGTACCAATCAGAGTAATATGAATGCAAAGACAAATGAAACACTTGGTGTGACACTTTTTTCTTTTGTGGTTACTATTATAGCTTGGTTTGGTATAGCATTTGGATTATATTTGTTTATTGGTCCATTTAGTGAAAGTACACTAGTAACGTTTCTTTTAAGACCCGGTGGAGTGTTTCCAGTATGGCTCATTCTTCTTGTGGCTTTTGTAGTGTGTCTTATTGTCATCCGTTTTCTTGTACCATCATTTACAAGTAAAGAAAAAAGAGTAGTGGCTTCTCAACAGGGAGTAATGGCTGTGTATAGAACACTTATGATTGGATTTCTTATCATGGGAAAAAATGAACAAGACCTCGTTGGAAAAAGAAGACCTCTTATATCAAAAGAAATTTGGGTAAAGGTATTACTTGCGTTAGTCATTGGATGGTTTGTAGATTTGTGGCATGGAGGATTTGTCGCAACGCCCACATTACTTGGTATAACCCTCTGGTACGAACTATCGCTAAATTATTACGGCGTAGATAGAAAAGGTTAAGAGTCTTACACGTTAGATAATATTTGTTTTATGCGACCAAGAAATCCAGAGCATTTTTTGCATCAGCAAGATCCATCACTTCATAAGGAGCCAATCATAGAACATCTTCAATGGCAACGTGAAGAACGACAGGAAAAGAAGGAAGAACAACCAAGAAAAAAGATTGAGGGCTGGTTACAGATGTGGCAAGATATTTTGGAAGATGCAAAAACAGATCAAGAAGTAGTAACACGGATGAAACAAGCAGCCCATGAGCTGTATGTTATGAAAGCAAAAGATGTGCCTGATAGTTTTTTTGTTCAACAACAACGAGTAGCACGTAATGAGGGGAGAGAAATTCCAGAGATTACTCCGGAATTGCGTTCACAAGCTGGAGAAGTTATTGGAAGAGATCAGCGTGCAAGTTTAGATTATTGGATCAATTATTTTTCTTCTTCAGATGCAGAAGGGTACCCTGTGTGGCTCAAATATTGGGCTTTTGAAGGGATGAAAAAATTAAGACGAAACCCTGATGCAGGAGACCCTGAGGCACAAAATAGTGATACTTTTATTCCTCGATCAAAAGACACTGTAGCTCCATATCCAGAGTTAAACCAAGAGGCTCTGGTTTATGCTATGGAACTTTTACAATCACAATTTAGTAAAGAATATATTTCATTACTTGAAGAGAAAAATGATGTAAAAAGACAATTAGATAGATTACGTTCCTATGACAATATTAACAGTGGTATTACAAAAAAAGAAGGATTACTACAAAAAGAAGGGATACAAACCAAAACAAAAGCAGCGCTAGAAAAAGGTATTAGTAAGGACAGACGTCTTTTAGAACGTCTTCCAGAAGATGAAAGTGATCGTAATAAAGAAATAGAAAAATTTTCACAAAAGTTAGAGGTACTTGAAGAAAGGCAAAAGAAAATGCTTGGGTATGAAGATATAGACAAACCTCTCGAAGACATTGAGGAACTCCTTTCTCATACAGATTTTCGTACATTGTATAACGAAGCCTTTAAACAATTAGTTGAGATAGATGAGTCTGTTTTACAAGTTACAAAAGGTACTTGGGTAACATATCCCAAAGGATCTGATCATATGAAATTGGTTGATTCTTTACAAGGCAAAGGAACTGGATGGTGTACAGCTGGGGAAGGATTTGCTTCGTCTCAAGTTGCTGCAGGTGACTTTCATGTATATTATTCTGAAGACGAAAATAATGAAGCAACTATTCCACGTTTAGCGATACGTATGAAAGGTAATAATATTGCAGAGGTTCGTGGTCGCGCAGTAAAGCAAAATATTGATTCGTACATGGCAAAGACTGCTATTTTAGGAAACAAACTTACTGAATTTCCAGATGGAGATGTGTATCAAAAGAAAGATGCTGATATGAAGCAATTGACCGATATATATAAACGACATCAAGCAACCGAGCCACTTTCTCCACAAGATCTTACTTTTCTTTATGAGATTAATGAAAAAGTACAAGGGTTTGGTTATGGAAGAGATTCACGTGTCCAAGAAATAATTGATAACAGACGAGATAGAGGAATTGATATAAAAGAAGATTTAGCCTTTGCCTTGCAAACCAAGTATCCCGAAATGACAAAAGATAAAATATCTACGACCCACAACGAAGCACTTAATGGAGATACATTATTTCACTATGGGAATCTTGACCTTCGCAGTATAACCAGTCTAGAAGGTGTAACCTTGCCAGATGTTGATGGGAATCTTGACCTTCGCAGTATAACCAGTCTAGAAGGTGTAACCTTGCCAGATGTTGGTGGAAATCTTGACCTTCGTAGTATAACCAGCCTAGAAGGTGTAACCTTGTCAGATGTTGGTGGGGATCTTTACCTTAACAGTATAACCAGCCTGGAAGGTGTAATCTTGCCAGATATTGGTGGAAATCTTTACCTTGGCAGTATAACCAGCCTGGAAGGCGTAACCTTGCCAGATGTTGGTAGGGATCTTAACCTTCGTAGTATAACCAGTCTGGAAGGTGTGACTTTTGGAAATGTTGGTGGGGATCTTAGCCTTAACAGCATAACAAGCCTGGAAGGTGTAACCTTACCAGATGTTGGTGGAAATCTTGACCTTCGTAGTATAACCAGCCTAGAAGGTGTAACCTTGCCAGATGTTGGTGGAAATTTTTACCTTAACAGCATAACGAGCCTGGAAGGTGTAACCTTTGGAGATGTTGGTGGGAGTCTTGACCTTCGCAGTATAACGAGCCTGGAAGGCGTAACCTTGCCAGATGTTGGTAGGGATCTTAACCTTCGTAGTATAACCAGTCTGGAAGGTGTGACTTTTGGAAATGTTGGTAGGGATCTTTACCTTAACAGCATAACAAGCCTCGAAGGTGTAACCTTACCAGGTGTTGGTGGAAGTCTTTACCTTGACAGTATAACCAGTCTGGAAGGTGTAACCTTGCCAGATGTTGGTGGAAGTCTTTACCTTAACAGCATAACGAGCCTGGAAGGTGTGACTTTTGGAGATGTTGGTAGGGATCTTTACCTTAACAGCATAACAAGCCTGGAAGGTGTAACCTTGCCAGATGTTGATGGAAATCTTTACCTTGGCAGTATAACCAGTCTAGAAGGTGTAACCTTGCCAGATGTTGGTGGAAATCTTGACCTTCGTAGTATAACCAGTCTGGAAGGTGTAACCTTGTCAGATGTTGGTGGAAGTCTTAACCTTCGTAGTATAACGAGCCTGGAAGGCGTAACCTTTGGAGATGTTGGTCAGAATCTTGACCTTCGTAGTCTACCTCATGAAGAGAAAATATCCTTGCAAAAGAAATACCCTAATTTAAATATATTGAATACTTAAACAAGAAATAAAAAATACACCGCCTCTCTGGCGGTGTATGTAGTTTATTGGGTGGGGACGCTTCCTCAAGGCGTCCACTCACCAGAAGAGTTCAAGAAGGAACAAAAGGCTCGCAATGGCCAAAATGAGGGCGGCAGGATACCACACTACTTCATTAAGCTCTTGCTCTGCTTTTTGACGTTCTTCATCGTCCACGGTGAATCCTCCTTAGGGGGTTCGTAAAGGAGTATAACCTAAAAAAAAGAGAATAGGCAAACGGTAGACATAAGAGGGGGCTTATGATAGAATAGAGCCGTTTTATATCAAGATGTAGCTATGAGTAATCTCAAAAAAGTCTATAACAAAGTGTTCGGTGACCCGAACGAAAAAAGCCTGAAAAAAATGGATGCTATTGTTAATGCTGTGAATGCAAAGGAAAAAGACATGCAAGCATTATCAGACGAAGAACTCAAAGGAAAAACAGCAGAATTCAAAGCACGATTAGAAAAAGGTGAAACATTAGACGACATTCTTGTTGATGCCTTTGCAACAGTACGAGAAGTGGCTGTAAGAATCATGGGCATGCGTCACTATGATGTGCAACTCATTGGAGGAACCGTTATTCATCAAGGAAAAATTGCAGAAATGAGAACCGGAGAAGGAAAGACATTGGTGGCAACACTTCCTGTGTATCTTAATGCGCTTGAAGGAAAAGGAATTCATGTTATTACGGTAAACGATTATCTTGCAAAAAGAGATGCCGTATGGATGGGACAAATTTATGACTTTTTAGGATTACGTGTTGGAATTATTCAAAACCAACGAGTAAGTTATGTGTATGACCCTGCATTTTCTAAAGAAAAGACAGGAGAGGGAGAAGAAGCCGATCAAAAAAGAGATGAACTTGGAAGTTTTAAAGTAGAAGATGCATACCTTCGTCCATCAGAAAGAAAGGAAGCGTATGAATGTGACATTACCTACGGAACAAATAATGAATTTGGGTTTGATTATCTTCGAGATAACATGGTTCAAAAGATTGAACAGATGGTCATGAGAAGTGGAGATGAAACGCATTTTGCCGTAATCGATGAAATCGATTCTATTTTAATTGATGAATCAAGAACCCCACTTATTATTTCAGCACCAGCAGAAGAAGCAACTGATCAATATTATAGATATGCAAGATTAGTAACTCAGCTTGATGAGGCAACTGATTATAATGTTGACGAAAAATTACGAAGCGCAACGCTTACTGAAGAAGGAATTAGAAAGTTTGAACAAGCCCTTGGAGTAGATAATATTTATGCTGAAGGTGGTATTCAAATGGTGCATCACGTAGAACAAGCATTAAAAGCGGAAACATTGTTTAAACGAGATAAAGACTACGTAGTTGAAGGCGAAGACGTAGTTATCATCGATTCATTTACTGGACGAAAAATGCCAGGTCGACGATACTCAGGTGGACTACACCAAGCCATTGAAGCAAAAGAAGGCATGCCCATTAAAAGAGAAAGTAAAACACTTGCAACCATTACGTTTCAAAATTTATTTCGCATGTACGGGAAGCTTGCAGGAATGACTGGTACTGCCGTGACTGAAGAAGAAGAATTTCAAAAGATTTATGATCTTGATGTCATTGTTATCCCGACAAATGAAATTGATAAAAGGGTAGATCATCCTGACAGAATTTATAAAACAGATACAGGAAAGCATAAGGCAATCATACAAAAAATTAATGAAGCAAGAGAAAAAGGACAGCCTGTACTTGTTGGTACTATTTCCGTTGAAAAAAATGAAGAACTCGGTATGTATTTGACCCAAAATGGGGTAGAGCATGAAATACTAAATGCGAAAAACCACGAACGTGAAGGAGAAATTATTGCACAAGCTGGAAGATCAGGTTCTGTGACCCTTGCAACAAATATTGCTGGTCGTGGAGTTGATATTAAGTTAGGGGGAATTCCAGCGTCAAAAGAAGCCTACGACAAAGTAGTGAATGCTGGTGGGTTGTTTGTCTTAGGATCAGAGCGGCACGAATCTCGTCGGATTGATAATCAGCTTCGAGGACGGTCAGCACGACAAGGAGATCCAGGAGAAACACAGTTCTTCGTTTCAACTGATGATGATTTGATGCGTGTATTTGCTGGAGACAGACTAAAGTCAGCAATGGACAGAATGAACGTTCCAGACGATATGCCAATTGAACAACGGCTTATTACACGAATGCTAGAAGGTGCTCAAAAGAAAGTTGAAGGACATCATTTTGATGTACGTAAGCATGTTCTTGAGTACGATGAAGTATTAAATAGACAACGAGCTGTTATTTATGGAAGACGTCGACAAATTCTTGCACTTGCAGAAGGGCAATTGGAAATGCTCAAAAAACAAAAAGAAGCACAAGAAAAAGCACAAATTGAAAATGAAGGAAAAGAAGGTCCTGTAAAAGAAAAAATATACAGTTCTCTTAAAGAGATGATTTTAGAAATGATTGAATCAGAAATTGAATTTGTCGTGTCATATCACACCACAGAGATGGTAGGAGATCAAAAAAATGAATCAGAAAATGGGTGGAACACAAAAGAAATTCTTGAAACAATGAAAACCATTTTTCCTTTTACCGAAGAAGAAAAAGAAACACTGCTTGCAATAGAAAAACCAGGAGAAACCAAATTGGCACAAGTAGAAGCAAGAGAAAAGATTGTTTCAATGATGATTGAAAAAGCACAAACACAATATAGTGCTTTTGAAGAGCATTTAAAACAAGTCGCAAAGGAGAATGAACTTGAAGAAGAAAAGGCTCATGAAGTAGTCTATCAGATAGAAAAGGGAGTACTTCTTCGAGCAATTGACACCCTATGGGTAAATCATCTCGTTGCTATTAACCATCTTCGTGCTGGGATTGGGTTACGCGGATATGGACAACGAGATCCATTAATTGAATATAAAAAAGAAACATTTCATTTGTTTAATGAACTACTTTCAAGTATCCAAAAAGAAGTAGTATATTCATTTTTCAAAGTAGGCATTGGTCTTCAAGTTGCTCCATCAATCATGGCAAACGATAAGATGACACTTCAAGGAGCAAAAAAGAGTACACAAAATGGTAAAGTGATAGAAAGAGCCCGAGACGAGGAAGGAAAAAAAGTAGGAAGAAACGATCCTTGTCCTTGTGGAAGTGGAAAAAAGTACAAAAAATGCCATGGAAGCTAAAAAACGTCACCCTTTTTGGTGTTTTTTACACTTTACGAGAAATTTTTCTTTCGCTACACTAAGTGTAGCGTTTTTTATTGATAACAAAGGAGGCCTATGATTCAATTTATCCCTTCACCAAACTTTTCTTCTCGTGGAAGCTTAAAGCCAGAGGTCATTGTACTTCATATTATGCTTGGAAGCATGGGAGGAACTATTGAATGGTTTAAACAACGTCGTTCACAAGTATCTTCTCATTATCTTGTAGCAAAAGATGGACGGGTGGTACAAATGGTTCGAGATAATCACACCGCCTGGCATGCTGGGAAAATTGTTGAACCATCAAATAGAGCAATAATGCTATTAAAAAAACAAGGACAGCGCTATATCAATCCAAATCTATACAGTCTAGGGATAGAGTGTGAAGCGAAAGCAGGTGAAACATGGACACCAAAACAAATGGATGCTCTTGTTGAGTTAGTTAAAATGATTGGAAAAAAATATCAGATGTCACTTGATAAAGATCACATTATAACGCATAGAGATATTACAAGACACAAGCCAGATATGGAAAAGTGGTACCAAGAAGTAATGAGAAGAGTACAAAGGAAAGAAAGAGAAAAAGAAGATAATAGTAGCGAAGAAAAAGAAGCAATTAAAAGACAAATTATAGATCTATTAAATAAGCTTTAATAGATTGACAGTGAAAGCCAAAAATGGTAGAGTGAATACCTTATAAGGGGGTCAGGGATGACCTTCTTTTATTTTAAAAAAGGAGAGCAAAGGGAGGAACATGAGCACTGTTGGTTTCGAAACGAAATCTCGAGAGAAAGAGCTTGAAGGACCTGCAACTGAGGTCACAAGGAGGATGGCTCCGTGGGAAGGAGCTGCGTTCTCTGCTGGGGTTAGACCACAAGATCTTGAAGAGGGAGAACGTCAGGACGACAATCCTCTCGAGCCTGAGGTCCCGGAAGATCTCAGTGGTCAAGTCGAGCACCTTCAGGCGCTCATGGAGCGTTCTGAGGGCGGAGATGGAGGGTTCAGTGAAAGGCCGAAGGCGACGGTCATGAGAAATCCGACAATCAATAAGTGAGGGACAAAGGAGTCCCCACGGAGGGTACGGGAAGCGCTTTCGCCTAAGCGCTATGAGGGGTGGCATGTATTGCACCCCCTCGAGCCCCCTATGTGCATATCTTACACAGGATATACCCATGGGGGGCTTTTGTTTTTAAAAACGATATGGTAGGATTAAGCAGATTTTATCCTATTGGTAGGGACTCCTGGTTCTATAAGCAATTATTGACTTTTTAGGAGAACACCGCTACACTAATGGCACGATATATTATGAGTAAATACAAGCAGAAAAAAGATCTACGATCAAAAATACGATGGGGAATCGTTGGAGTTTTAGTGTTATTACTGGCTACCAGCTTTTTTGATGCTCCATCTTTTTTTAATAAAGGAATTGATAAAGTAAATCAGGTAGGTATTGGGATTCCTACTATTCCAGAAAAGCCTTTTAATTTAGGGTTAGATCTTGCCGGTGGTGCATATCTTATCTTTGAAGCTGACATAACTGACGTAGACGAAGCAGAACGAGACGATGCATTAAATGGTGTGGTAGATATTATAGAAAAAAGACTTTCTGGTGGATTTGGAGTAACTGATCCAACAATCCAAACGGCAAAAGTAGGGGATAGTTACCGTGTTATTGTAGAGCTTCCTGGTGTAACAGACGTAAACGGTGCTATTGAACTTATTGGAGAAACACCTATTCTTGAATTTAAAGAAGGAACAGATGAACCGCCACGGGAATTAACTATTGAAGAAAGGGAAGAGCTAAATGCCTTTAATAAAGAAGCAGAAGGACAAGCAAATGCCATAATTGTACGGTTACAAGCCGGAGAAGAGTTTGGTGAGCTTGCAAAAGAAGTTTCAGTTGACGAGAATAGTAAAAATAACAATGGATACCTTGGGTTCATTAATAAACGGTTTGGAACAGAGTCTGATCCGTATATTTGGGCAAAAAATGCAAAAGAAGGTGATATAAGTGACACAGCAATAGAAACACCAGATGGTTTAAGTATCTTTCAAAGAGGTATTGAAAGAGATGGTGGAAATCTTATAACAACAAGTCACATTCTTATTTGTTCTGCTGAATTTGAAGGATGTCCAACACAAGAATTTGCTACAAATGAAGAGGCAAGAGCAAGAGCACAAGAATTATTTGAACAAGCAAATGCAGAAAATTTCGAACAACTTGCAACGGCATTCTCATTAGAGCCCGGTGCTGACGAAACTGGTGGAGACCTTGGGACATTAGGAAGAGGCGTATTAATTAAAGAATACGAGGACGCTGCATACGCTGCTACTGTAGGAGATATTATTGGGCCTGTTGAAACAGACTTTGGATATCATGTTATCTACAAAAGAGGAGAAGAACCAGGACCAGAGTACGAGCTCTCACGAATTCTTGTTGAAACAAAAATAGAAACAGATTTTGTGCCAAATGATCAATGGAAATATACTGGGTTGACTGGAAAACAGCTTGATAGAGCAGAAGTACTTCAAGACGGTCAAACAGGAGAGATTATTGTGCAGTTAACATTTGATTCAGAAGGAAAAGATCTTTTTAAAGAAATCACAGAAAGAAATTTTGAAAAACAAATTGCTATTTTCCTTGATGGGCAAGTTATCACAGATCCTGTCGTTCGAGCCGTTATCCCTGATGGACAGACAGTGATTAGTGGTGGATTTACCTTTGAAACAGGAAAATTACTTGCACAACGTTTAAATGCCGGAGCACTTCCCGTACCTATTGAACTAATTGGACAACAAACAATTGGAGCAAGTCTAGGTGCTGAATCACTTGAAAAAAGTCTCAAAGCAGGTGCTGTTGGATTATTGATTGTGATGATTTTCATGTTGCTCTATTATCGATTACCTGGTGCATTAGCAATTATTGCGCTTTCACTATACCTATCATTAACTCTTGCAATCTTTAAGCTTATTGGGGCGACCTTAACACTTGCTGGAATTGCTGGAATTATTCTTTCAATCGGAATGGCTGTTGACGCGAATGTACTTATTTTCGAACGGTTAAAAGAAGAATTAAAGAAAAAGAAAACACTACACACCGCAATTGAAGAAGGATTTATAAGAGCGTGGTCAGCAATTCGTGACGGAAATGTATCAACAATCATTACTTGTCTTCTTCTTATCATGTTTGGATCAAGTTTTGTACAAAGCTTTGCCGTGACACTAATGATCGGAGTTCTTATGAGTATGTTCTCAGCAATTACCGTAACGAAGGTGCTTTTACGATTTGTTTCTCCTTGGTTTAAAGAAAAAGGAAATCATTTATTCCTCGGATATACGGATAAACAGTAAGTATATGTTGCAAATTATTAAACGACGAAACATTTCATTTACCTTCTCAGCAATTCTATTTGTAGGAAGTCTTGTACTCATTGGAATATTTGGATTAAAACCAGGAGTAGACTTTACTGGTGGGTCATTGTTTGAATTTTCTTTTTCAGAAAACAGACCGTCAATTGAAGAAGTAAAAGAAGTGGTAAATAGTATTGAAACAGAATTAGGATCATTTAGCGTACAACCAGTTGACGAAGATAGTCATCTTATAAAAACACGGTTTACGACAGAAGACGAACATCAAGAAATTCTTACTGCAGTGCGTCTTGCTTTTGAAACAGATTCGCAACGGGTGTTAGAAGAACGAGTAGAAACGATTGGGCCAGCTATTAGTTCTCAACTTCGTCGTCAATCAATTGGAATTGCTATTGCAGTAATGATCGCTATTGTCTTATACGTGGGATATGCCTTTAGAAAGGTGTCTCGTCCCGTAAAATCATGGAAATACGGTATAACAGCTATTATTGCACTTGTGCATGATGTTGTGATTGTGATGGGTGTGTATGCTGTGCTAGGGTATGTCGCTGGAGTAGAAGTGGACATTCCGTTTGTTGTAGCCCTTCTAACAATCCTTGGATACTCAGTGAACGATACCATTGTGGTATTTGACCGTGTACGAGAAAACCTTCTTACACAAAGTGGACGTTTTGAAGATAGTGTAAATCAAGGGGTGAATGATTCATTGACACGATCAATTAATACCTCAGTTACAACACTTATTGTCTTGTTGGCCTTATTCTTATTTGGAGCCGTATCTGTAAAGTATTTTTCTCTAGCACTTATTATCGGAATTATTGCCGGAACCTATTCGTCAATATTCTTAGCAAGTCCCTTACTTATTGTTTGGAAGAATTGGGGAGAAAGAAAAAAGTAATGGTAAAAGAATAAATAAAAAATCCCCAATCTATGGGGATTTTTTTATAGCTATGGTATACTAAGTCATATTTACTACTATGTAAACATATGACAGACGGTACACTAAGAAATGTCATGGCTATACTATTAGTTATAGTATTACTTTTTTCCTACGTGATAGGATATCTTTCAGGAGTCTATGGGTGGTGGTGGACAGGGTTTGCCATTATCATCTTTTTCCCACTTGCACATAAAATATTGAAGTAAACAAGCCGGTATGATTGAAATCGGTATTTTTGTTATAAATATAGATGCTATTAGTGCATTTTTTAATGGTACTTCCCCGATTGTGCTTGGTTTTTTGGCTATCATATTTATCACTTGGATCCCAATAAGTTATTTATCTCTTAAATGGGTATTAAAAAAACACGTCAAAGGAAAACAAGCTAATTATACAAAAGATTGGAAATGGGTAGTGTTAGCTATTGATATTCCAGCACTAAACGTTCAAACACCAAAAGCGGTTGAGCAAATGTTTTCTCATTTAGCTGGAATTTTAGTAAATCCTTCTTTAGCTGATAGGATTTTTAAAGGATTCATACAAGAATGGTTTAGTTTTGAAATTATAAGTATTGAAGGATACATTCAATTTGTTGTAAGAACAGAAGAAAAATATCAAGATCTTTTGGAAGCTGCATTGTATGCACAGTACCCTGAAGCTGAAGTAATTGAGATTGAGGATTATGTTCATACTATTCCCGGTGAATACCCAAATGAAACACATGACATGTGGGGAGGAGATTTTACGCTTCAAGAAGATGACGCGTATCCAATTAGGCAGTATCATGATTTTGAGCATAGTATTTCAAAAGATACTGTGTTAAAAGATTCCATGGGAACATTTCTTGAAAGTTTCAGTCGGATTAATGTTGGAGAACAAATGTGGTTTCAGATGATTGTAGAACCTGCCGGAAGTAAATGGAAAGAAGATGCTATTTTGAAAATCAAAGAGGTCATAGGAGAAAAAGTAAAAGCAAAAGATACTGCTATAGATAAGGTTGCGGCAATGCCAATTAAGTTTCTTGAGTCTGTTGGAGATCAAGTATTTGGACGAGAAGACACCTCTCCTGCTGGGGGAGATAAAGATAATGGTCCAGTCAATCAATTATCTTTTATGACACCGGGGAAAAAGAAGATTGTAGAAGCAATGGAAGATAAAATTGCAAAGCTTGGTTTTCATACAAAAATTCGAGGGCTATACATTGCAAGAAAAGAAGTGTTTCGTCCTTCTCGTGGGGTGAACGCACTTATTGGAGCCATGAATCAATATAACATTCCAACGGCGAACAGTATCATTCCAGGATTTACAACAACGAAAGATCCTACGAAGGCAGCTTTTATGAAAGCATATAAAGAGAGGTCTCCTAGTTTAGGAGTAAAAGCCTGGGATAAAAAAGCACGGTCATTTATTTTAAATTTAGAAGAACTTGCTACTGTTTGGCATTTTCCACTTTCTCATGTAAAAACACCATTAATCCAAAAATCTGCAACCAAACGAGCTGAGCCACCAGCTGGATTACCTATTGAAAATGTTCCAATACAAACACAAGAAACATCTTCTACCATAGCTTTCAAGGAAGAAAAAGGAAAAAAAGATGGGTTTGATACGGATTCAGGGGACATTGCCTATGGTATAGAAGGAAATTTTGGATAAAAAGTAAGATCATAGAGATTTTGCTTTTTTAGATAAAGTACTGTACCATCTTAAAACTATGTGGATTAAAGATATATTAGACAATAAAGAACATATTCTAGCACTTTCTCCAATGGCAGACATGACTGATTCAGCATTTTGTCAGATTGTTCGTGGGATTGGTGGTGCGGATATTGTGTTTAGAGAAATGGTAAGTTCAGAAGCTATTATTCGTAATAGTGAGAAAACATTAGGCATGACTGATTTTGTTGAATCTGAGCGTCCAATTGTCCAGCAGATTTTTGGAGCTGATGCAAAGAATATGGCAAAGGCTGCTGAAATTGTTATGAAGCACGCCAATCCAGAAGGGATAGATATCAACATGGGGTGCCCTGTATATAAACTTACAAGTAATTTTAATGGAGCAGCGCTCATGAAAGAACCGACAAGAGCGGCAAACATTGTAAAAGAAATGAAACAAGCAATAGGGGATACGCCTCTTTCTGTAAAGATTCGTCTTGGTTGGAATGATGAAGATACCTTTAAAACATTTATCCCAATTATAGAAGAAGCGGGGGCAGATCTTATCACTATTCATGGAAGAACAAAAAAACAAGGATATAGTGGAAAAAGTGATTGGGAACGTATTCGTGAAGCAAAAGAAATTGCAGAAGGACCACTTTTAGCAAATGGAGACATTCATGACCCTACACAAGTACAAGAAGCTCTAGAGCAAACAGGAGCTGACGGAGTACTCATTGCGAGAGGTGCTCTAGGAAATCCTTGGTTTTTTAAACAAGCACTAGACCCGTCCTTTGATGTATCAATGAAAGAGCGTGTGACCGTTGTATTAGATCATGCAAGGCATCATATTGCCCAATATGGTGATAGAGGAATCGTAACCTTTAGAAAGCATCTCTCATGGTATTTTAAGACCAATAAGATGAAAAGAGAAATCCCTGGGATTAAAGCTTGGAGAGGAAAGCTTGTGCGAGTAAGTAGTTACGAAGAACTCGAAGAAATTCTTAAAGAAATAGAAAACATATAAAAAAATACTGCCTAGGCAGTATTTTTATTATTGTGTAGAAGTTCAGCACATATGGCTGTATTATGTAAAAGTCTTGCGACAGTTATGGGGCCAATGCCTCCAGGTGTCGGAGTAATGTGAGATGCTTTTTTAGAAACTGCTTCAAAGTCAACATCCCCAAACATTTGATTGTTTTCAAAATTCACTCCAGCATCAATGACAATGGTTCCGGGAGAGACCATGTCTTCTGTAATGACATGTCTTTTCCCGACACCACTTACAATAATATCAGCGTCGAGGGTATATTTTTTTATGTCTGGAGTGAATTCATTACAAATATTTACCGTCGCTCCTTTGTTTGTAAGAATAATAGAAAGCGGTTTTCCAACTAGTACACCGGCACCAATAACGGCCACTTTCTTTCCTTGAAGATCAATACTAAGTTCTTTAATAATAGTTTTCACAGCCCCCGGAGTTGGAGGTAAAATAGCACATGTCTTCATAACAAGTTTTCCAAGATTCGTATGGGTAAGACAATCAACATCATATCTCGGATCAATGGCCTCAAGAATACTTGGATAAAAATTTTTCGGTACAGGAAGCTGGATAATAAGACCAGTCACATTGTTATGTGTCTGGATGTGTTGTATTTCTTTTTCAAGCTCAGCCTGAGAAATAGTACTTGGGTATTTATGAAGCTCAAACAAAATACCTATTTTTTCGGCAGCTTGTCCTTTCTTTTTTACATATAAAGCTGAAGGCTTATCGTCACCAACAAGAATAACCGCAAGCTTTGGGTGAATGCCTTTTGCTGTAAGTTCAGCAACTTTTTTTGCTGTTCTTTTTCTTAATTGTTTAGCTATAGCTCGTCCATCAATAATCATAGAAGAAATATATATATGTGCGTAGTGTAGCAGATTTCTGTAATAGTGCAAAAAAAAATCCCGCCACAATGGGCGGAATTTTTGATTTTAAGCTATTACGCTTTTCGAACTTGTGAAGCTGCTGGTCCTTTTGGACCTTCAGACAATTCAAAAGTTACGTCATCACCTTCTCGTAGGTCGTTGTATTCAACGTCTACAAGCTCGTTAGCGTGAAAAAAGAGATCTTTTTCCTCACCATCACGAGTGATGAATCCAAATCCACGATCAGTCAATCGTGCAATTTTTCCTGTTTCCATAGTATGAAAAACAATGTGAATAAATGTCCCAAATGCAGTCTACTGCAACGGAGAAATCGACTTCGTTTCTCATACAGCTCTGATTCGTTCAGCAATATAGTAGCACAATTAAGTATATTTGTCAAGTGGGTAACACTTTTCCCCTAAAATCAGAACACCCCGCGTCGAAAAACGCAGGGTGTGTCTCGTAGCCTCATGTCCAGGCGACTCAGCCAGGAAGGCGAGTCTTGCGAGGATCTATGGGCTCACGTCTCCTTGGGACGGAGGAAGCGGTAGTCGTCGTCCCAGCTAGAGTAGAACTCAAGCCAAGTGTTCTTCCACCTGTCGTCAGGAGGCGACCAGGTGAGAGCAAGGACATGTGCTTCGTTAATGGGACTTAGGCTACCAACGAAGAGAAAGGTGATTTCTCCACGTAGTGCCTTTGGGATATCTTCCTGATTCCACCAGATGGACTTAGCATCATCTAGGTCCAACTGAGCTTCCAGCTCCTTGGCACGAACCCTCATCATGCTGGAGCTGATTCTGGTTTCATCCTCTTTCAGGAAGCAGAGGATCTCGTAGGTCGAACCGGCGATCCGCATCTCCGTAGGAAGCTCTAGTACTCTTCTTGGATCGGTCATGGTTTCACCCTCCGGCTTTTTTTGGTTTGTCCACTTTGCGGCGAATTAGCCGGTAGCGGTCGTTCCACTTAGTGTCAGTAGTTATCGACTTAAAACACCAGCCGTGACCAAGCCAAGCAAGAAGGAGGACCTCGTTGCGGCGAGTGGAATGTGGGAAGACGAAGGTCTGTGTGTTTTGCAGACTTGGTGGGATGCCTGCTTGGTTCTCCCGAAGGAAGACATGGCTAAAAGGATGCCATTCATCTCCTAGTTTCTTCGCCCGAGCCAACAGAGTCTGAAAATCGATCTCAGTCTCACCCTCTTCGAGGAAGGAGAGAATCTCGTAGGTCGAATCGCGGATCCGTATTTCTTTGGGAGGAACCAGCGTCTGAGAGAAGGCTTTTACAGCCTGACGGTTGCCGGGGTTGGTCAGTGCTGACCAGCAATCCTGACCGAGGAAGTCCTGAAGAGTCGTTGCTTGTGTTGAGTCGCTCATGGTTTCGTACCCGTACCCTTTTTAGGGGGCCTGCTTTTTACCGAGTACCGGTAAAAAAGAAAGCGGTAATAATCCCTGCCTTCTTTTTATGTATGTAATAAAATACACATAAAAAGAAAGCAAGGAAAAGAAAGATCAGTTACATAACATACCCTATATACCTATAATATGACAAGTTTGTCAAGGTATGCATTAAAGAAAAAACAAGCCTAAATAGGCTTGTTTAGTGTTTTTTAAGATACTTGTTATGCTGCTGCATCAAATCTTGTTTTATTATCAGCCATCCATTTACCCATATGTGCCTTCATTTCTTCAGGAGTTCCTTCATGTGCTTTCATAACATCGCTGTGGGCTTCCTTATAGTGAGGCTTTAGTGCTTCCATCCACTCTTCAAATGTTTCTCCTTCTGCAGTTACCTCACAGAGGTCACATTTCATTGTTTTCATAATCTATCTATTAATAGTAAGTAAACAAAGTGTAGCACGTCTAGTTAAAAAATCAATAAGAATATTACGCTCGTAACTTCCACCCACGCTTAAAGATTGTCGTAACAATCATAGCAAGAATAAGTACCAAGCCAACAATAACTGCAAAACCAATTGCACTATTCGCCTCACTATAGCCGATCATAGAACTTCGAATAGCATCAGCAAAATAGAAAAAAGGATTTACACGAGTAATCATCGCAGCCAGCGGTGGCAAAAAGGTGATTGAATAAAAAATTCCACCAAGGTATGTAAGTGGTGTAATAACAAATGTATTAAGACTTTGTAATTGTTCAAAACTCTCAGCCCACAGTGCAACAATAATCCCGAGCATCGCAAAGATTGCAGAGATCGCCGAAACATAAAATACAAACAATAGGGGATTACCAAGGTGGACAGCCCCAAATGTAATACCAACACCAAGAATAAGAAACGAGACCATCAGCGCTCGAGTCACAGCACTTCCTACAAATCCAACTAACATCTCTAAGTAAGAAAACGGGGTGATAAGAATTTCTTCAATACCACGAGTAAATCGCATAAAATACAATGCTGACGATGAACTTGCAAATGAGGCATTAATAATAGATAACATTAACACGCCAGGAAAAACAAAGGCAATATACGGCACACCAGCGAAATCATCAATCCGTGTACCAATCACAGTTCCAAAAATAAAAATGTAGAGGGCTGCAGAGATAACAGGGGCTACAAGTGTTTGTATAGCAACTCGCATTGTTCGTTTTGCTTCTCGATGAAGCATGGTAGAAAGACCAATCCAATTAATACCCATATTATTTTTTTGTTAACTCAAGATACTTTTCTTCAACAGACTTTCCATCAGCCATAAAATCTTTTTTACTTCCTTCCCAGACAATCTTTCCATGATTAATCACCGCAAGGTCGTTACATAGATACTGAATTTCTTCTAAGTAGTGAGAGGTGAGAATAATAGTTTTTCCATCCTGATTCAGTTTTTTGAGATACTCCCAAAGACCACGACGTTGTTCCACATCCACACCAGCAGTAGGCTCGTCAAGAATGAGAAGATCAGGAGTATGCACAAGTGCGCGACCAAGCATAGCACGTCTTTTCAATCCTCCAGATAATTTTTGAAATTTTACTTTTCTATGTTCTTCTAAATCAAACTGTGTAATTAATTCATCAATCCGCTTTTTTCGTACATCACTCGAAATACCATAGTACCCTCCCATATAGTACATAAGTTCTTCTGGGGTAGAAAAAATATCCACGTTAAACTCTTGTGG